>JANORL010001448.1:0-2219 GCA_031415295.1 Polyangiaceae bacterium
TGCTGGGGAAGCGCCACCGCTCGGCGATTCGACCGACGCCGAGCTAGACGAAGACCCTTGGTCATGGGAAACGCCTTCCTCTCCGAATGAAGCTAAAGCGGCGGACGTTTCAACGACGGAAGCGCTTTTGCACGACGCGGATCGCCTTGCGACAGAGGGTCAATTCGAGGCAGCACAACAAACGTGGGAGGCGGCCCAACGTGTGCAGGGCCGTGGAGCCATTGCCATTCGTCCACGGCTTACCAATGGCTTTGCCGCAATTACGACGTGGCCGAGACGTCCCGGCAGATAACGAACCTTCGAGGTTTGCCCGTGAGCTGTTCACGATTGCGTGAAAAACACGCCACCCCGGAATTGTTGCCTTTGTGTCGGTGTGATTTTGGCGATATGCGGCATCGAGGTGGATACGCGACGCCGCTCTTGCATGCGGGCGCATTTCGGCGCGAGTGGCGTAGCGTATTGCGTGAGCGACGGGACACAGAGGTTGCATTAAAGAGCGAAGAAAACGTCGGCGTTCGAGTGATCGAGGAAAGAACGGAAGAATCGGGCGCCGTGTTCTTGAATGGATTACCGCCACACGAGTGGGCATGAGTCGACCATGGAACGAAAAACCATTTACGTGACGCGACAGGGCGCCAAATTGCAACGTATGGACGGGCAAATTGGCGTGTGTATCGACAAGACAGTGATGGATCGCTTTGCGCCGAACGAAATCGAGCAGGTTTTGTTATTCGGCAACGTACAGGTAAGTACGCAAGCGATCGCGCTCTTGTTTCGCCACGGCGTGCGGGTGAGTTTTTTTTCGACATCGGCGGGATATCGCGGGCAATTGGTTTCACCCGAGTCGGGCAATGTGTTCGTACGTTTGGCGCAACACGCGCGGTATCTCGACATTTCGTTTCGTGTGTTTTTGTCGCGCGAACTCATTCGTCGTAAGTTAGTCGCTAGCAGGAGGCTCGTGCAGCGATTTGCGCGAAATCATCCGCGGGTGGGAGAAGCCATGGACGAATGCGCTCGATTTCTGGGTGCTTCGCTCGAATCGCTCGATGCGGTGACCGATTGTGATGCGTTGCGGGGCATCGAAGGAGCGGCAGCGGCTCGGTATTTTCAGGCGTTCGACGTGATGGTACTGCCGCCATTTCGATTCGAGCGGCGGTCGAAGCATCCCGCGCACAACGCGGTCAATGCGCTTTTGAATTTGGGGTATACGCTTCTCGCAGGCGAGATAGCAGGCAAACTCGAACATGCGGGATTCGATCCGCGCGTGGGGTTTTACCACGGCGTTCGTTGTGGGCGATCGAGTTTGGCGCTCGACGTGATCGAGCCGCATCGGGCGGACGTCATTGATCGGTTGACGTTATCGCTTTTGAATCGGAGGATGTTTGGCCCTGATGATTTCGAGGACAAACAGGAGGCCGGGATTCGTTTCGAGCCGAACGCATTACGTCGTTATTTGGCGTCGTATGAACAAGCGATGGGCAATGCGTCGGCAGATGGAAATGGGCCACGGGCGCGTATCGAGCAAAGTGTCGATGCATTGCGACGAGCGGTAATGACGGGGGATGCGAATATGGGCGTGGTGGATTTCGGCGGGGATGGTATGGAAGTCGAGGTTGCGGCATGAGTGCGTTGCTGGTGGCGTACGATATTCCGGATGACGGTCGACGAGGTCGGGTGTCGAAGGAATTGGTCAAACTGGGTCGGCGCGTGCAATACAGTGTATTTTTGTTGCGTGACCATGCAGCGGTACGCGTGGCGGGGCTGGTGACGCCGCGCTTGTCGTTGGGGGACGATGACGTTCGGATACATCCGCTTTGCGCAACGTGTGAAGCGAAGGCGGTGTTGCTTGGTCGGGCAGGGAGTGGGCCATCTCTGGCGGGGTTTCGGGTGATTTGAGGGACACGGCGATTTTTGTTTACAAGCGTGACATGTTGGGAGATGATGGAGGAGGCGGTGGCGAACCGGCCGAGTTGGTCTGTGAAAACTGGATGCGCTAACCTTGTGCAGTAGGCAAAACAGGGGGAGGTTAGCGCTTTGTGCCAAGTCCTTGAAGTTGCAGAGGAAAGGCACGTTGGACTACCCGTTGCGGGGTGGTGATCCGAGCCGCTGAGTTCGCTGTTGAGGCGAGGTTGGCGTTTCCAGATTTGCGAGCCTACAAAACAAGCCTGTTGCGAGCGTCCCGAAAGGGGTCTCCCGCAACGGGTTCGCCCGATCAAAGG
>JANORL010001449.1:0-12009 GCA_031415295.1 Polyangiaceae bacterium
ATAGAGGGTCTTCATCGGGCGTCGCTCGACCCCACGTGACAATCCCTCGATAGAGGGTCTTCATCGGGCGTCGCTCGACCCCACGTGAAAATCCCTCGATAGAGGGTCTTTCTTAGGCGTCGCGAGCGTTGTGATGCTAGGGAGGACGACGGAAGCGTACACCGTACGCTGAGTAAGTCCGACCGACGCAGCACAACGCGCAGCAGCCTAAGAAAGACCCTCTGAAAATCATGACTATACACCTCGTCGAGCTTCAACAAGGCGACAAGAAACGACTCCGGGACTTTCTCGATGTCGCGCGTGATATCTACGCCAGTGATCCCGTGTGGGTTTGTCCTCTCGACATGGACATCGAAGATCGTTTGAACCCCAAGAAAAATCCGTTTTTCGAACACGGCGAAGCAGCCGCATTCGTGGCGTATCGCGATGGAAAACGCGTCGGACGTATTACCGCCCAAATCGATCGCGCGCACCTCGAAAGGTACAAGGATGACTCCGGGTTTTTTGGCTTTCTCGATACGATCGACGATGCTGCGGTAGCCCGTGCTTTGCTCGACAAAGCCGCTTCATGGGTCACGGGCCACGGAATGAAACGCCTGCGCGGCCCTTTGTCGCTGAACATCAATGAAGAAATGGGCTGCCTCGTAGAAGGGTTCGATACGCCGCCCTTTATCATGATGCCGCACCATCGCCCCTATCAGGGCGGACTCATTGAACAGGCTGGTTTATCCAAGCTCAAGGACGTCTACGCTTGGGCGTACAACGTCGGCAAAGTGCCTTCACGAGCGCAAAAAGCCCATGACGAAATCGCGGCAATGCCCGACGTCAAGGTTCGTCCGCTCAATCCAAGTCGTATGCTGGACGAAGTCGGCATCGTCATGGACATCTTTAATGATGCTTGGAGCGAAAATTGGGGGTTTGTCCCGTTGTCCAAAGCCGAACTCGCCAAAATGGCCGCTGACCTGAAACTCATTCTCGTACCGGAACTGACAGCTCTCGTATCGATTGACGGCGAACCGGCGGCGGTTGCCTTGGCGATGCCCAACATCAATGAACTCATCGGCGACTTCGACGGCAAACTATCGGTCGTTACCATCCCGAAACTCTTGTGGCGCCTCAAAATGCGCGGCGCCAAAAGCGGACGGTTGATCATTCTCGGCGTGCGCAAGAAATTCCGCCACGTTCGTCGATTCGGTGGTTTGTCGGCGTATTTGTACGTCGCGATGAACCAGGCAGCCGAGAAACTCGGAATGACCCACGGTGAACTCGGCTGGACACTCGAAGACAATGCCGCTATCAACGCGGGCATTCGCCTCATGGGCGGACGCATTCACAAGAGGTATCGCGTCTACGAGCGTTCGTTGTGACGACTTCTCAAACGACAGAATGGCGCAAACGTTTTGACCACGGCACGACACGTTCGTACACTTGG
Organism: Polyangiaceae bacterium; assembly: GCA_031415295.1. Classification (GTDB taxonomy): domain Bacteria; phylum Myxococcota_A; class Polyangia; order Polyangiales; family Polyangiaceae; genus Polyangium. The sequence goes on from JANORL010001449.1 coordinate 1,433, forward strand.
CCCATGCGTCGATCTTTCATCGCGCTCGCCTTCGTTGGTACGGTCGCGTCGTTGGGCATCACCGATGCCGACGCCGAAACAGCTCCCGTGGTTTCTCGTGGAGCGATCGTCATCGCGCTTGGTGCAAACGCGACGCCGGCAACGAAGGCTCTGGCGCGTGAGGTTTATCGAGACGAACGGCTACAACCGAACGTCGACGAAGCCACGGCGCGTATCCTTGCGGGCGAACCCGTCGCGGCAGATGCAGCGCCTGCACTTCAGTCGCTCGCCCGCATTCGTGAATCGCTCCCCGTGGGCCCGGATGACCTTGGCGCCAAACTCATCACGGCCATTGGACAAGAGCGCCACGCGGACATTGTCGTAGCGGTATCGATGACCGGCGATCGACCCACGGCGAGGGTTGTGCGCGTAACTTCGGCGAAGTACGAATCGGTGATTATCGAAGGCACGATCGAACGCGGCGAAGGTGATGTCGTACGGTATACGTGGCCCGGTGCGACGACGATTTTGCATCAGCTTTTCGTGGCGGCTCCTGGGGCATCGCCGAGCGGTCCTATTGCTCCACGCAAGATCGACGCTGCGCCTCCGAAGCCGGCGGACAAGGGTTCGTTATGGTACAAGTCTCCCTGGTTTTGGGGGCCATTGGGTGCGGTCGTCGCGACGGGAGCGGCCATTTTGATTGCGTCGCAAGTGACGAAAGACGACGTCGACACAGTTCGATTGCGGGGTCGCGTCGTGCCATGAGGCCACGGGGTCGTTTCGTTGCGGCGGCGGTTCCCATTGCGGCACTGCTGCACGTATCGACCGCGCTTGCGTTATCGACGACGCGTCCTTACGATGCACCTGTCCTGACAAACCCACGCGTAACGCTGCCACCAAGGCCCACGGCGTACCAGGAGCAACACGACGCGGGTCTGTCATTCGTTTACCATCCTTCGGCCCATGAACGAGTTCGCGCGGCAATTCCTGTCGTGATGCAAGCGCGGACGCGTATACGTACGCAGCTCGGGCGTAACGTTCTGGAGACGCTCGAAATTCGCATTGGTGCAATTCCTGAGGAAAAACGCACGTTGGGCCCGACGGAAGACATTTCGCATTATGCTCCGGCGATTGCATTTTCCAAACAACGGTTGGTCATTACGAGTCTTGGGTCACCACGATCGCTGGAACAAACGGATCTAGGGGTAACACTTGTGCATGCGCTGGCACACGTGGCGCTCGATGAAGTGGTCGAGGATCGACCTGTACCGTTATGGTTTCACGAAGGGTATGCGGCGCATGTGGCGGGCGATGGCCGTTCGGCGCGGGCTCAAGTATTGGTGATGGCGGCGCTGCAGCAGCGTCTGCTAACCATTTCGGACATGAATGCGCGATTTCCCGTGGATGCACCCGAATCTTCGGTACCTTATGCTCACGCCGCTGACTTGGTTCGATTTTTATCGGACAAACCGAATCAAAAAAAATTTATTTCGCTGCTCGAAAAAAGGCGAAGCGGCGAGCCGTTTGATGTTGCATTCGAAACGGCCTACGGTTCGCGATTATCGATGTTCGAAGACGATTGGCATCGCAGCATGGCGCGTCGATATGGATTTTTGCCGGTATTTTTGGCGGCAATGGGGGTATGGGCGGTTTGTGCAGCAATCATTTTTGGGCGTCGAAGACTCGAACGGCGCAAAGTAGAGTCGGACAAACCCACGCGGGACAATTTGCCAACGTTGCCCGAAGTAGAGCGGACTTCAGCCATTGAAATGGTCGTGGCGCGGGCCGAACGAATGCCCATCCGCGCGCGAGGCGAAAGCACGGGCGCGACGATTCCCATGGAGGCTGAGGTGCCCAAAGTGGAACATGACGGGGATTGGTTTACGTTGCATTGAAAATGACGACGTTCTTAGCGGAGCCCAGCACGTGAACGCAGGGTCTTGTGGAGTTCGTTGAATACAGTTGGAATTTCGTTCCTCTTTCGCATCGTCCGGGCAATTCTCCGAGCGAAATCCTCGTCACGTTGTGTCGTGCTCGTATTGCCTGGTTTGTCAATGCCGGGAACATGAGAACGTAAGTGGCGCAAAATTTCTTTGCCGGAAAACTCTGACAACCAGCGACCGGTTTCGACATCGCGCGAGTAGATATTTGCATATTCGACCAAACTGCGGCGAACACGCGATTCGTCCCAAATGTGCACCTTCTGCGCACGTTGTTTCCAAAATGGCGTCGACTCAAAGATATGGCGAGCAGCGGATTCTGCATCCATGGGTGCTTGAACTGCTGGTGCCATAGGTGGATCGGATGGGAAATTCTCGTTGTGCGCCATTTGGAGCTCGCGAATAAGGCGTTTGCAAGCCATCCACCAGACCAGCGTGCTTGCATGGTCGACCGCCATCTGCTTGATTTCATCCGCCGAACGTTGCTTTGACAATCCTGCTAAAACGCCAAAATCGAGCAAATGGTTCTCAAATTCGTGGGCTTGTGTAAAAAGTATGGGTTTCTTTGAGTCGTTCCATTCTTGAGCAATTGAAAAATCTCGATCGACAAGGCCGAGAATTGCAGTACCCACGAGTTTCGATGGTCCGTTCTTTACGAGGTACTCGACGCCTGCACGGCCTCCTCCTGCCCGCGTCAGAATATCGGGATCGTTCCACAACTCCCTGAGAAAAACTCGGGTCAAATGATCTTCCACCCAAAGCGTGCATGGAGTTGGGTATAAGAGCGTGTCAATTTCGACGACGTCCTTCATGGCGCATTCCCCGAACGCTGCTTCCAGGCAAGAAGTCGTGGATCATCGTCCCGAAGCAAAAGATGCCGCTCCGTGCTGAGAACGGAATCGAGCACCTCGACGGAGTGGGTTGCCACGATGAATTGGCTTGACGGCGACAACGTTCGCAATGCTTCGATAAACACACGTTGCCATTTCGGATGCATGTGCTGTTCGGGCTCATCGATAAGAACGATATCGGCTGGTACGTCACGAAAAACGAGCGGGCCAGCAAATGCAAAAAGTGCTACCTCACCGGAACTGAGCCGATCAATGGGAATGATCGGAGGAATGTCTGTGCGATCCGGCGCTGCCGCACGCGCCATCGCCAAGCTCGTGATATCGGTCGGAATCTCGCCTCCCCGAAGAATTACGTCATCGCCGGAACCAGGATCATTGGCGACGGGAAGCACGTCAATGTTCCACTCAATTCCCAAAAATGGACGAATGAAGGTTTGTAGTCGGTCGAATGCCGGGATTTCCTTCGGAAATGGTTGTTTTGAACGAAGCGATCGATAGAAGGCACTGATCAATCGTCGTTTCAGCTCGGCAATGCGCCGCGCCTCGCGCTCCGAACGGGCTCCTTGCGGGGAAGGCGTTTCACCAAGCGCTTCGGGTTCGCGGCGAGCTGAGAAGTATTCAATGTTCGGCCGCGCTTCACGCGCAAAAGCCTGCACGCTCGCTGATGTCCCCAGATCCAATTCGACAAGCCCGTGCATGAGTGTCTCTGGCACCGGACTGATTTCCGCCTGCACCAAGAAATCACGCGCGCCAAACCGTACCTGATGTTCGATAGGCGCTGCATCCTCGGGCAAAAGTTGAGCTTGCCCCAGCACAAGAAGGATCGCCTCGAGCACCGATGTTTTTCCGCAACCATTGTCGCCCGCAAGTACAGCAACGCCTCCCTCCTCGACCTCTCGCCTAAACTCGATGGTCAAATCGTCGATGCCGCGAAAATTGCGGATGGTCAGGTGGTCGATGTGCAGCGGTGGTCGACTCGTCATTGGACGGGGGCAAACGTACACCGCGTTGTCCGAACATGCACGCCGCTCAGTCGTCGCGCGATCAAGGCACCGTTCACCTTCGCGACAACCCCATATCCCTCCCCTAGCCCCTCGACTACTATCCCTCCCCCATGGACGTCGTTTCGGTCTGTCCTTTCCGAGTCGCTTCGCTGCTTTGGCAACGACAACGTGGTGGCTCGGTTCTCACGATCGCCTGCAAAGCGACGTTCGATCTGCACCCCGTGCAAGCTCGCCTCGCCCAAGATCAAGACGATCCCAACGAAGACGACAACCACTGGAACGACGATCCCGCGCGAAGCCTTTATTCGCCCAATGACCTCGTTCCATTCAAAGTCCGCGCCGATGTCTTGCTCGTCGGACACGCCTTCGCTCCACGCGGCGAACAAGTCCGCTCCATCCCAACACGGCTGCTCATTGGCGCAATCGACAAGGGAATCGAAGCCTATGGAGAACGCGCTTTCGCCCTCGATGGAAGCTTCCGCGAAGGCGCTCGCGTTTCCAAAGTGCCCCTACGTTACGAACGCGCAGCTGGCGGACCCGACACCTACAACCCCGTAGGAGTTCGTCAAGACGCACCCTTGGACGCTCAGGGTTTGACGCCCCTGCCTAACCTCCAGCCCCCGGGTTTGCTCATCCAAACCCGTAGCGACGTCATCCCGGCCGTCGGTTACGGACCCATCGCGTCTTCATGGCTTGGCCGTTCCGACCGACTCGGAATATACGCCTCCACCTTTTCCCTTCATCATCTGCGTAGCCAACCGCTTCCCGACGAAATCGACCCGTCGTTTTTCAACTACGCACCACCCGATCAACAGCTCGACGAATTACGCGACAACGAACGCATCGTCCTCGAGAATCTGCATCCGCAGCAACCTCGTCTCGTCACGAGTTTACCTGGCTTTCACCCGCGCGTATTTGCCGTTCGCTCGGGCAATCCACCCCAAGAAGTCGCCGTTCGTTGCGATACGCTTTGGATCGACACTGACCGACAACAGTGCACGTTGGTTTGGCGCGGCCAATTGGTGCTCGACCGACCGAATACTGCCGGCCGCGTCATCGTGGCCATGGAAGAGCCGGGACAACGTCTTGTTTGGACTGACGTCGAACGGCATTTTGCCGGCGCGGGCGCGGTCACTCCCGGGCAACCCGCACACGATTCAGAACCGCGGCGAGATCCTCCGCCTCTTCCACCTGCTCAGCCGAAACCACCACGTCCGCCGACGATGCCCTTTGGGCGTGCTGCGGACGCCGCCGTGGATTCGTCGAAGCCTCCCGCGAGCGCTGGAGTGCTCAGCAATGTGAGCACATCGGTCGTCCGTCCCGCGGCCCTGGGGCTACCGTTTGTCCCGCAAACCCCATCCAATCCGCCGGCACCAGCGGCGGAATTGCCCACACCAGGGGATGCCGCGCCAAAGTGGCTTGCGAACACGCGTAGTAGCGGAGTGATGCCCGCGGTCACGCCCTCCACCAACATTCCAAACGCAACGCCGTTTGCGTCTTCCGCGATGCCGGCCGCGACACCTCAGATGGCCATCCCCTCCGCGCCGCCACCACTCCCGATTCCGGCAGCTCCGCCCATGATTGCGCAACAGCCAGCCACCACCGGATCGCCGCTCGATAGCCCTTGGGCAAACCCATCCGCTCGCACGACCAGCGACGCACTTCCAGCGGTGAGTTTGTCAGGGCCAAGTCCCATTGCCGCGTCGGCGACGGCCATGGCGTCCGTGGGCCTTGGTGCCGCTGCAGCGGCCGTCGCATTTTCAAGTGGCTCAGCAGCCGCACCGCCACCTCCAGGCATGGTTGCCAACGCCACGGGTGCCGGTGCTGCCGCAGCATCCAACGCTGCGGCCATCGCCACGCAATGGGCGACAGGTTCGAGCGATCGAGATGCCAACAGTTCACCACCGCCCGTTGTACGCACGACGTATTCCACGCGAGGTGCCTCGCGCGACATCATTGATTTGCTCTGGTTCGATCCCGAATCTCTTTCGAAACTCCGCGACCATCCCAAATGGAAGCCTATCCTGGACAAACTTCGGCCCCCTCCTCGCGACCTCGATTTCGACGACGAACCGCCGCCCGCTGATCCACCGGAAATCCGCGACAAACGTGACGTTTTTTCCGTCATTACCAAATGCGAATCCACGGACGCCGAAGGCATTCAAGAAACGATCGTCGATGCCGTTGCCGACGACGGAACGTTTACGCCCCCACTCGTGCTCGTATCAGGCGAACTTTCGTTTCCGTTCGACGAACTTGAAACGCTAAAAGCTACCGTCACCGCAGTCACGCCACTTATTGCTGGGGACAAAAAACTCAAGGAAACCGTCGACACGGTCAATGAACTGCTGAAAACGCCCTGGCTTCAAAGCTCGAGCGGTGTCGCTGAAGGCCTCACATTACGAGTGAAGGAAGCGTTTGCCCAAGGAAACCGGATGTTGCCTCCGAGTTACCTCGATACGCACACCGACCGCATGCTTCTCGAACAACGGCACTATCAAAAGCGCACGGTATTTGGCGAACTATGGATTCGCAGCGTTCTTTTGCCGGCAGGTTCGCAACAACCCCTGCCCGCATATTTGCCCGAAAGCCTCGCAAAAAAATTGCCCATGTTTCAACGCTTCAAAGCGCGGCTCATTGCGGAAGCACACATGCAACAGGACGAATACGAAAATCATCCTGCGGCACTCAAAGTCGTCGCCCTCGGTCGCGTCGTCGCCATGTCCCGTCGCGGCGTCATACGTTGAGAGGGTGTTTATCAGGCTGCTGCGTGTTGCGCTGCGTCGGTCGGACTTACTCAGGTGTCGATGTACGCTTCCGTCGTGCTCCCTATCATCCCACCGCTCGCGACGCCGGATAAACACCCTCTGCGGGTTTTCGTCCGGAATGCCACGCATCTCGTCAAACGCGATCATTTACGCGACTGACCTTGTCGAACCCCGATCGCGACGTTACGTTTGGCAGCCCTATCAAAAAGGAGTGCTGGGATTCGCGATTTCGCGAAAATCCCGGCAGACAGCGAGGCACCATGGCAAGCAAGAACGTCCTTGAATTCACGCAGAAAAATTTCGAAAGTGACGTATTGAATTCCGATACGCCTGTGCTTGTGGATTTCACCGCTACCTGGTGCGGTCCCTGCAAAGCGCTCGCCCCCATCGTCGAGAAAATTGCCGACGAATTCGTGGGCAAAGCCAAGGTCGGCAAGCTCGACATCGACGCGAATCCTGAGATCACAGCCAAGTACGGCGTGCGCAGCGTGCCGTCGGTGCTCGTCTTCAAAGGCGGCCAGAAAGTCGGTCAGCACATCGGCCTCACGACCCGCGACAAGCTCGTGCAGCTCTTGGGCGTGTGACAGCTACAGCCCTCCCGCACTCCGCGACCTAAACCGTAGTCGCGTTCTTGGCCGGTGATTCTCTGGACTGTTAACGTTCAGCCCGGTCCCCTTCCCCCAATCGTAGGTAGTTCTTGTACGAACGTGCTCCTGGGCAAACGCTTGAACGCGTCATTGCGGCGCATGGTGGTTTTGGCGTCCCGGTGACCCGAGCCAGGCGCATCATGGGTCAAGTGGCCCGTGAACTCGCCGCATTGAATGAAACCGGCATCATTCGCGGGGGAATCCACCCGTCGACGATTCACATCACCCAAGAGAACGGCAACGACATCGCCACACTCGTCGAGCATTCGGTCACCGATCCCCTTCCCCACTTGGGTTATTTCGCCCCCGAACGATCGGGTTTGTCCCAAGCCCAAGTCGGCTGGTCGACCGACGTTTTTCCCTTCGCCGCCATCTTGTACGAAATTTTGTGCGGAACGATGGCGTTTGCCCAAGCAACACCGGTGGAAATAGCCCGTCAAATGACACTCGGCCCTCCACCATCGCTCGCGCGAACAGCCGCCACCTTGCCCGTTGAATTGCGCGATCGTCCAGACCTCGTCGCCGCCCTCGATGCCCACTTTGCACGAGCCTTGCGCGGTGACCCCGCCGCTCGTCACGCCACAGTGCAACAGTTGTGGCTCGAAGTGGACCCGATCTTGCGCGATGCCGTGCGTCCTACAGCAAGCGGCGAACTTCCCCCGGACGAACCCTTGCCGTTCAGTTCCGAAGCAGTTCGTCTGGGAACGAACGTCGCCGGCGTACCTCCGCCTCCGCCACGAGCGTTTAACTCGGCAGGATCCGACAAACCTTCCTCGCTCAACACCATGTCCTTGCCGTCGGACCCCATGTTGGGCGAACGAGTCAACTGGGAGATCCTAGGACCGCCGATCGGAGTCGAAAAACTGCATGCCTCGCTCCTCGTCGAGGATGGTCGAGCGCTCCTTGCCGCAGGCGGGCGAGGTCTTTATCGCCTCGTTCGTGGAGCATGGTCTCGAGTTCCCCTGCCTTCCGGTATCGATGCGCGGGCGATTCGTGGTTTGTCCCGTCTTGCCTCTGGCGAACTGTTGCTGTTTGGCGAACCCGACTTCTGTGTCGCGCTCACGTCCCGAGGAACCACCCAACGTATCGCCTTGCCAGATCGCGACATCGCCATCGCAGCTGCCTACGCCGATGAACGCGGCGTCGTACTCGTCGGCGCAAACGTGTCGCGAGCCGCTGGCGCCGCCATCGTCTTGCCACGAGGTGCCCCTGCTGAGGTCATCACGATCGAAAGCACTTCACGCCTCACCGGGGTCACACGTTTGTCGAATGGAACCATCCTCGCCGTCGGCGTGGATGGAGCGATCGTCGAGCTGAACGAGCAAACGAGTCGTGATGTGCCATGGGCGCGATCCGGGCATTTGTTCGCGATCACCACCGGCATTTTTGGTGCCGCGTTTGCCGTTGGCAGCGGCGGACATGCCGTGCGTATCGAATCATCACCCACGGGCGGCCCTCCCATCGCCACACTCGAACGCGTGCAAACCACACGTGATCTTTACGGCGTTTCGGCCGACGCTCACTCCGGTGCTGTGTGGGCCGTCGGCGCTGACGCGCGCTTGCTCCAACGCCGCGACGATAGCTGGGTCCGTGTGCCCCTCGACGCTGGGGTCACCGGACGAGTCTTGAACGTTCACCTGCGTTCGCCGCGCGTCATCGTCCTCCTCGAAGACGGTTCAGCGTTCGCGCACGACGTCGTTTGAGCACGTAATAAACACTTGGAACGCAAACGATATCGAACACGTTGAGTTTGTCGACCGGCTGAGCGCTTCGCGCTCAACCTTAGTCAGGAAAAATGCCGACAAGCGCTGCGCGCTTTCGGCATTTTCCCTCTACCCAGTTGACGATGGGGCTGCCGCCCCAAACCCCGCCAGAATTGAGAATTGAGGCGCCAATTGGCGACAAATCGTTATTGCTTATGAGCGACTGCGCCTACGTCGAAACGGGTTCATTGCTCCCTGATGCGCCTTTGTCTGCGAAAGTTTCCTCCTCGGCGCTTTCACCCTCTTCATCGACGCCGCGTCCATTGTCCTGCAAAAATCCCAATTTCTTCAATAGCGAGCGTTGTTTGATTGCATTACGCGCAATTGCGCTCCATTCCAGGTACCAGGCCCAAAGCTCGCGTTCTGCCTTTTCAAAGTTTGCCTCCTCGGCCTCGATTTTCTCCAAATCGGGCAATGGTCCGTCCACTTTGCGGAGTTTTCCAACCAATGCTTTGGCTTCGTCGATGACCGCATTCGTCAACCCGCGTTTCGCCATTATTTTCTTGGCTTCTTTGCCGTCATCGCCCAAACCGCCATCTTTGACGAGTTTATCGATGTTCACCCAGCGGTCCAGAAACGTACCTACCGAAACGATGACTTCAACGCCTTCGGTTTGCGATAAATTACGAAACAGCACATCGTGGACGTTGGGCGCTCGCCGTTGCAAGGTTGCCGATGTCATGACAAACCATTTGTTTTCCCATTCGTCGAGAGCCTGAAGTGCGTTGTTATCCACGGGCGCTTCGTCAATGGGCGCATCGAGCCGCGTACGCGTCACGCTGCGTAAAAGCGTCCAGCCCTCCTGGAGATCTGTATTCGTGAATCCATGGCGTACCAGCGTCCCTGCAATACGCGCGTTCCGCAATGCGAGCAGCAACGTCAATACCCGGTCACCCTTTTGCCCAATCGACATTTTCGCCATAAACAATCCTTTCACAAGGTAACGGTGTCGGGTCTACCACGCTCGCGATGCCGCGGAAAGTCGTCCGGGACGTTTCTTCCACACTCGATTCTTCCAAACCCCACGTTCCAACGACAGATCCCCGGGGGGTTCCATACATCGGAGGTGGGGGATTTTTTCTGCGGGGTGGGGGATGAAATCTCCGAGGCGGGGGATCGTTTAGTGGCTTACGGGGAATTGTTTTGTGGAGGCGGGGATAAAGATTTTGGAGCGGGGGAATGTATTAAACGTTGCGGGGAGTGAGATGTGGAGAATGGGGATGGGAGTTTGGGTGGGACTTTGTCGATTACGAGGGCGCTGTGATGGGGAGCTGGTCGTTGACTGGCGAGGGAGGAGCGGTTGCGTGTGGAATGAGCGGGCGGGAAGATTCGCGTAGCGGATGTCACGTGCGGGAAGCCATTCTCAATTGTTTACTATCTCCACGAATTGCGATATCGTGCTGTGTGCTGCCTCTGCGCGATCAACGCTTTGGGGCGGCCCCTAAAAGCGCAACTCATTCCCAACGGAGAAACAGTGAGCAAAAAACGGAGACAAGCTAAAACGAACCGTGGGAATGCACAAACAACGTAACTCCTCGCCCCGCCCCGTCGTGACGTCGTTTTCATTTCATGGTTGGCGACGACCTCCACGGACTGGCAATTTTACCTCCAAGCACGTTTTTATG
>JANORL010001450.1:0-13328 GCA_031415295.1 Polyangiaceae bacterium
AGCCAAATCTTGCTCGGTTGCGACAAGCAGCTTCTCGATCGTGTTGTAACCAGCGGACACGAGCAACAGCGCCGTTTGGCGAGCGAAACCTTCGATACCGAGCGCCGCAAGAAACACCGGCAGCGTCAGCGGCAAACGCGAACGTAACTCTTCCAGCACCTTCTTTGCAGTCTTCTCGCCACGTCGTTCCAAATCTGCGATCTGCTGCCACGTGAGTTTGTACAAGTCCCCAGGCTCTTTCACGAGTTTGGCATGGACGAGTTGCGCGATGAGTTTGTCGCCCCATTCGAGTGCGCCGATCGCATCGATCCAGTTCAAAATGCGGCCTTCGACCAGCGCCGGACACGTTTGGTTGCGGCACAAAAGATATTCGCCGCTCGCCGTCAAACTCGATCCGCACGTCTTGCACTTCGTCGGAGGCTCGGCTGCTTTGCCGTGTTTCTCCACGACTTCTTCGACATACGGGATGACGTCGTTCCGTCGCGACACGAGCACTTCGTCACCGATGCCAATCCCCAGCGCACGCACGTTGCCCACGTTGTGCAAGCTCGCGCGTTGCACCGTGGCGCCCGCCAGCTCTACCGGCTCCACGATCGCCACCGGCGTCACGCGACCACTCGGGCCCGTATCCCAAAGGATATCAACAACTTTGCTGACCTTCGCTTGCGACGCGAACTTGAACGCAATCGCTCCTCGAGGGCGCCGGTTGACTTCGCCTAACAATGTTTGAGCTGCAATCGAACTGGCGCTCACGACGAGTCCGTCGATCTCGTAGTCCAGTGTCGCCCGCGTTTCCGATGCGTACTTGCGGTAATGCACCAGGACGTCTTTCAACGTTCCATGCGCGTTCCAAGGCGTCGCGAACCCTTGCTTGCGCAAGTACGCGAACTTCTCTTCTTCCGTCTTGATTCCTAAGTGATCCGCGAGGTCGTAGAACAACACCGTCAGGTTCTCGCAACCTTGCCCATCGAATCGTTTCGACGTTCCCGCAGCCGCGTTGCGCGGATTCGCCACGCCCGGGAAAAACTTCTTCATGTCCGAAAGCTTCAGGATGATTTCACCCCGCACGCTGAGCGTGTGCTTCTCGCGGAGCTTCTGCGGAATTCCCCGCATACGCGCCACGTTCGAACTGATGCGTTCGCCGATGACTCCGTCGCCTCGTGTGATCGCCTCGGCGAACTTTCCATCGCGATAAATCACCTCGATGGAGATCCCGTCGAGTTTTTCCGCGACCGACAAATCATCACGGATGGCCTGTCCACCATCCTTCACGATGAGGTCATCGCAACGCGCAGCCCACGCTTCGAGCTCCGCTTCGTTCACAACTTTGTTGAGCGATCCCATCGGGATCTCGTGCCGCGCCTTCTCCCACTCCGTCACCGCGACAGGCGTGCCGACATGTGCGAGCGCCGCGTGCGTCGGATCGATGTCGCGAAGTTCGTCTTCGAGCGCGTCGTATGCGGCATCGGATATCTCCGGAGTGCCGGCGTAATAACTCGCGCGATAACGTTCGATGCGTGCCGCGAGATCTTCGATACGCGAGCGCGTTGCAAAGTCCATCTGCCCACCTGACTCAGCGCCTTCTTTTTCCTGCTTGCTCATCGTCGTTTCCTCTGAGGGTGTCCATCAGGCGTTGCGAGCGTTGTGATGCTAGGGAGGACGGCGGAAGCGTACATCGTACGCTGAGCAAGTCCGACCGACGCATCGCGACGCGCAGCAGCCTGATGAGCACCCTCTACTCGAACACCACTGCACCACCGCTGCGTGCTGCATCCAGCATGTCGTCCATGCCCATCGCGAGCGGCCGGGGAAGTTCGTCTTCCTGGAACAGCTTTGCTTCACGTATCTCGAGTGGGTTTGTCGGCGGGCGACTCGGTGTTGCTACGCGTGCCGTAATGACCACCGTGACCGCGTGAAACCGCACGTCACGATCAGGTCGCGAAAATACGCCGACCACTGGCCCAAGTTCCGCTTCGAGAACACCAGCTTCTTCACGCAGTTCGCGTAGCGCCGCGTCGCGCAACGTTTCGCCCCACTCCAGCGTTCCTCCAGGCAAGGCCCACGTTCCCGTGTCGCCTCGACGAATGAGCAGCCATCGGCCATCGGCTACGCGAGCTGCCACCGCAATACCCACGACTGGTCGTCGCAAAAGATGTCTGCCCACCTCACGAGCGAGTCCTAGGACGCTCGAAGGCAGCAAAGAAAGGGGCCCCATCGGACGCGAAGGATACCGACGTTCAGCACGTGGGGAAGGGGAAGCTTGCAGATTCGGCGACGGAGACTTGCCTGCTCCACGACCAGACGCGCGAAGGCCTCAGGCAAGCCGCGAGCAAGCTAGAATGGGGACTATGCAAGACCGGGTTGTCGCGGCGGCAGTGCAAATGAACAGCCAGGCCGACGTGGCCCAAAACCTCGCTCGCGCCGAAGTGCTTGTGGCGGAAGCCGCGAAACAAGGCGCGCGGATCATCGTGCTTCCTGAAAATTTCGCGTTCATGGGCGGCGAAGACCACGAACGATTACGCGTCGCCGAACACCTGGACTCCGACAAACCAGGCATCATTCGTCAGTTTCTAGAGACAAACTCAAAAAAACATGGAGTTTGGATCATCGCCGGCGGTTTGCCCGAAGCATCCAGCGACGTCGTGCGCGTGCACAACACGTGTCTCGTCGTGAACCCCGATGGTGCGGTAACTGCTCGCTATCGCAAGATTCACATGTTCGATGTCGAAGTCGGTGACGGCCAGCGGTACCGCGAATCTGCTTCGTGTGCACCTGGCGACAAACCCGTCGTCACCTCGGTCGCGGGAGCTGCCGTGGGTTTGTCTATTTGTTACGACCTACGTTTTCCCGAGCTGTACCGAACACTCGTTTCCGCAGGCGCCGAAGTGCTCGTTGTTCCCGCCGCATTCACCCTCGCTACCGGCAAAGATCATTGGCACGTACTTCTTCGCGCACGGGCCATCGAATCGCAGTGTTTCGTCATCGCCGCGGCCCAGTGGGGCACGCATCCAAAGGGCCGCAAGACATTCGGTAAGTCGTGCATCGTCGACCCGTGGGGCGAAGTGATTGCCCAAGCATCGGAAGGCGAAGGCGTTGCTGTCGCAGCACTCGATCCGGCTTATCTGCACCACGTACGTACGAGCCTTCCATCGCTCGAGCATCGACGTCTCGGCGTTCCGACGCCGGATGCGCTCGAGGCGCATCGGGAAACCGTGGGCTAGGCGTTCGTGTTCGTCGACGCGTGAAGCACGGACCGTTTTCGATCGAAAGTTGAACGCGCCGTTCGATGCGCCTCTTCTTGTGCGGAGCTACGTGTGCGGTATCGATGTCGCACTACAACATGAAATGTCATGGGTGTTTGTCGCCGATGTTCGACGCCGACACATGCGCCAAATCTTGGCTACAAACGCGGCGAAGCCCGCGTGTTCCCAAAGGACAAACGCGGGCTTCGTTCACGTGGGGATCACTGAGAATCCCTACGAACTCGTAAGAACGAGTTCTATTTTTTCGAACGCCGATTTTGTTGGTACTCAACGCTTCGCAAGAAGGGCGCGAAGTTCAGCGGGACGGCGGAAACCAATGCGGCGAGCGACCTCGCCCTCGTTCATCCCGTCGGTCAACAGTTCACGTGCCTTTTGCGCGCGAACCTCGTCATAAAACACATGCGGCGAACGACTGAATGTCGCGCGGAATTGACGCGCGAAATGGAACTCCGAAAGGTCCAAATCGAGCGCGACTTCATACGAACGCACGCGTTGACCACCTTCGGCAGCAGCACGAATACGGTCGCGCGCAACGAGCATGCGCTCGGGCGTCGTGCGCGGGATATTGTTCACGGCAGGAATCCGGGGCGGCATACGCGACAGCGTTTGCGTAATGGGGGCGCCGTTGCGCGGGGCAAACGACGGCATACGCAGCGCCGACGACGACGACGAGGACGACGACGACGACGAGGAATGATGGGCCTCGGAGGGTGCCATTACCATTGCCAAAGAAAGTGCTTCACTCACAAAAACCTCTCCCGGTCACGGGGTTTGGTTCCGCGTCGATGCGCGGGGCCGTGACGGCTGTTCAATGCACTTGCAACCCTTGGGCCGTGCCCAATGCCCCACGGATCGCGTGTGCGTCGAAATACTGACACACCAGAATGAGCACCCTATTAAATGTTATTTACATTTCATTTAAATGACTGAAAACTTGTCCAAACGCCATAATTTCACGAATCCAGATTCCCGACGCCACGTCGTCTTCATCCGTTGCGCAACGTTAGGCATTGTGTATTTTTTCTAACATAGTGTTGAGCAATGAGCATAGCCCGTTGAGCTACTTTTGCTCAAGTCGAGCAGGAGTCGCGCCGGGTGAGCGTGTTACGGTGCGCGAGAAAAACGTATTGAATCGCACGGTGTCCAGTGTTTCGCGCGAGATCCGATGAGGATCGAGGTGATTGGATTTTGTAGGGAAGGGCGTCGTAGATTTGACAGTTAACAGTCGCGCGGCGGAATCCAGTCTCGAGAGCCGGAGACTAGATGTCGAGTTCCGCCGATTGCGCCCGGTCCATGATGAACCGAAACCGAGCCTGAGCATCCTTGCCCATAAGCTCGTTCAGGATGCGGTCCGTCTCGATTTCCCCCTCGATGACCACCCGCAACGCTCGCCGACGCCGCTTGTCCAGCGTCGTCGATTTGAGGTCCTCCGCGGGCATCTCACCCAAGCCCTTAAAACGCGATACCTCGGGTTTCACATTCTTGGGCAACTTGGCCAACACCCGATCGCGCTCCTTCTCATCAAGCGCCCAGTGAGTTTCCTTACCTGCGTCGATGCGATAGAGCGGCGGTTGCGCAATGTACACATGCCCACCTCGAATCAGGCCCGCCAGATGCCGATAAAAGAAAGTGAGCAACAAAGTAGCAATGTGCTGTCCATCACTGTCGGCGTCCATGAGCAGGAAGATACGCCCGTAGCGCAGTTTCGATTCATCGAAGTCTTTGCCGAAGCCGCAACCGAGCGCGCTGACGATGTCTTGCAGTTCCTTGTTGGAAAGGACTTTGGATGTCGAGGCCTGTTCGGCATTCAAAACCTTGCCGCGTAACGGAAGGATGGCTTGCGTGCGCCGATCGCGACCTTGTTTGGCCGAACCACCTGCGCTGTCGCCTTCGACGATGAACAGTTCGCTTTCGTTGGGGTCTGTCGAGGCACAATCGGCGAGTTTGCCTGGCAAGTTCAGCCGATGAGAAATGGCCGTCTTGCGAACGACTTGCTGTGTCGCTTCTCGCCGAGCTTCACGCGCGCGAGCGGCAAGAATGCCCCGCATGACGATCGCTTCACCGACGGTGCCATTCTCGAGCAACCACTGTTCGAGCGCTGGACGAATCGAACCTTCGACCAATTGACTCGCTTCGGGATTGTTGAGACGATCCTTGGTTTGTCCCTGAAATTGTGGGTTTTGAATGTAGATCGAAAGCAACGCGACGATGCCTTCGCGAATGTCTTCCGCCGCAAGCGTCACGCCTTTGACTTGGATCTTTTTTGCTTCGATGAACGCGCGCACCGCCTTCACAATCGCCGTGTTGAAGCCGCTTTCGTGCGATCCACCCGAATGCGTCGGGATACCGTTCACGTACGATCGCATCGACTCATCAAACGATTCGGTCCAGCTCAATGCTGCTTCGAGCAGCTCTCCACCGGGAGTCGTATGCCGAAGAATGAAGGGCGTCGGGTGTATGAGCGACTTGCCCCGCTGCACCACGAGTTTCGGCAAATAGTCCGCGATGCCGTTTGGATGGAGAAACTCGATGCTCTCCTTGTTTGTCGGATCCTTGAACGAAATGACCAGACCTCCATGCAGGTACGCCTTGGCTTCCAGGCGTTCCTTGATGGTGTCGGTGTCGAACGTCGTCTTGTCGCCAAAGATCTTCGAATCCGGTCGGAAATGCAGGACTGTTCCGTGTTTGCGAGTGGTTTGTCCACGCTTCAGTTTGCCCGTAGGAACTCCGCGGGAAAACGACTGCGTGTGCTCGTAGCCGTCACGCAACACCTTCACATCGAGCACGTCGGAAAGCGCATTCACGACGCTCGAACCGACGCCATGCAATCCGCCGGATACCGTGTAGCTGGAGCTCGCGAACTTGCCGCCTGCATGCAGTGTGCAGAGGATCAGCTCGAGCGCTGGCCGGTTGTATTTCGGGTGAACATCGACCGGAATGCCGCGGCCATCATCGGAAACGGTCACGCCTTTACGATCTTCATCGAGCGTTACTTCGATGCGTTTGGCGTGGCCGTTGATGGCTTCGTCGACCGCGTTGTCGACGATTTCCCAGAGCAAGTGATGGTAGCCGCGGGCATCCGTGCCGCCGATGTACATGGCCGGACGAGCGCGAACTGGTTCGAGTCCTTCGAGGACTTCGATGTCCTTGGCCGTATATTTCGCCGCTGCAGCAGCGGTCGTCGACGTCGTTGACGCATTTGCCATGAATCAGCCTTCGCCCTCGGCATTACGGTTGAGGTTTGGAGTTGCGATCGGCGGCATGATCAAACGCACGATGCGGTCCTTCTTGCCTGTGATTTGCCGGCCGTATTCGCCGCGCACACCGGACACTCTCTGCACCGTTTCGCGCACGACTTTGCCTTTCTCCGTCTCCACCTCGAAGAAGTCACGATCGTCGAGCAAAGCTCCAACGACGCGTTCCCCTTCGTCGACCTTGATCACGATCGACCCTTTGCCAGCGCCCGAAAGCACATGGACTTCGTCGATGGGTACGCGCAGGGCAAACCCGTTTGTCGCGGCTAGCACGACACCCGGAATGTCTTGCGGCAAAAGCACCGCCAACACTTCGTCACCCTCATTGAGCTTGGCAAACTTGCGTCCCGCTCGCGTCGACGGTTCGCGGTGCAGATGCAGGGGAAATCGGAAACCCAATCCACCCCGCGTCAGTGCCAAGCCAAACGGCCCTTCGATCTCCGTCGCGCCTTCAACCGGCTCGCGTAGCTCTTGTCCCAGCACGCGCGGATCGAGTGACAACATCGCGACCATGCGTTCTCCATCGGCCAGCTTGAAGAACTTCTGTACCGGATCGCCATACCCCGTCGACGCTGGAACATCGTGCACACGGCAGACATAACAGGCGCCAAAGTTCGAGAAAAACGCGACCGACGAACGCGTTGAACCGGCCACCGCAGACAGCACGCTGTCGCCTTCACGCAAACGAGTTTGCGTCGGGTCCTTGATCTCTCGTTGACGTTTCACCCAACCCTGTGTCGACAAGATCACGTTGGCATCTTCGGCGACGATGAAGTCCTCCGCCTGGAACTCGGGTTCGTCCACCGAAACCACGATCTTCGTCCGGCGTTTGTCCGCGTACTTGTCCTTCAACTGACCAAGTTCGTCGCGGACCATGTCCCAACGTCGCGGTTCGCTCTTGATCAGCGTGTCGAGCTTCTTGGCATCGCTGCGTTTTTCGGCGAGTTCCTTACGGACGACCTGAATTTCGAGCTTCGCCAAACGATACAGTTTGAGCTCCAAGATTGCGTCGGTTTGTTCTTCCGAAAGTTTGAACCGCTTGATGAGTTTGTCGGCAGCATCCGCTTTGCCTTCGCTCTTGCGGATGATCACGATCACCTCGTCGAGCGCATCGAAGATCATGTCGAAACCTTCGAGCAGATGAATACGTGCCTTCAGTTCGCTCAGTTCGAACTCGAGTCGCCGTGTGATCGTGAGTCGGTAGGTGAGGAACTGATTGAGGATCTCGTCGAGCGACAAACGCTTCGGTGCACAGAGTTCTGGATTGTCCGTTGGAATCAAGCACGTGAGGTTGACCGCGATGTACGTCGATAGCGGCGTGTGTTTGTACAGGTACGCCATGACGAGTTGCGGATCGGTGCCGCGCTTGATCTCCATCACGATGCGAACGATGTCGGTCGATTCATCACGAACGTCGAGCAACGGCGGCAGCTTCTTGCCGATGATGACTTCCGCGATCTTCTCGATGATCGTCTTGCGCTCGATGGCGTAGGGCACCGATGTTACGACGATGAACGATCCGCCGCGTTTGCCGTCTTCTTCTTCGATGTGCCATTCGCTGCGCAGTTTCAGCGAACCTTGGCCGGTCGTGTACACCGCTTCGAGCTCGCGTTTTGTCGCGTGAAGTTGCCCGCCCGTCGGGAAGTCCGGCCCCTTGATGTGGCGCATCAACTGGATGACGGGCAGGTCGCGCTGATTCGAAAGCGCGATCGCTGCATCGAGCACTTCACCAAGGTTGTGCGGCGGAATGCTCGTCGCCATGCCGACCGCGATGCCTTGCGACCCATTCACCAAAAGGTTCGGAAAACGTGCTGGAAGAACGACTGGTTCGCTTCTCGTACCGTCGTAGTTCTGTCGCCAATCGACCGTACGTTTGCCGAGTTCGCCCAAGAGTTCGATCGCGAGCGGATGAAGCTTTGCTTCCGTGTAACGCATCGCCGCCGGGGCATCGCCATCGGCCGAGCCGAAGTTGCCTTGGCCGTTCACGAGCGGTGCACGCATCGTGAATTCTTGCGCCAAACGCACCATGGCGTCGTAGATCGACGAGTCCCCGTGCGGATGGTACTTACCCATCACATCACCGACGACAGCTGCGCTCTTGCGCGGACGAGCGTCTGGGCCGAGGTGCAGATCGTGGAGCATCGCGTAGAGAATTCTGCGCTGCACGGGCTTCAAACCGTCACGAACGTCAGGAAGGGCGCGCGACGTGATGACGCTGAGCGCGTAGTTCAAATAGCGACGCTGCGCTTCTTCAGCGAGCGACGTATCTGGGATAGGCGGCGGCGGACCCGACGAGTCATTGCCGGCCGGGTCATTCGGCGGAGGGGCACCACGCCGAGATCGTCGGCGAGAACCATCACCGTCGGTGGGCAACGGGAGCTGCGATGCAGGAGACACGGGCGGTTTTCTCCAGGAGTTTGGCAGAACGACCTGCAAGCTGGGGTTTGGGGCGGCGGGCGCCGAAGGCGACCCGAAGCCCCAAATGTTGAACCAGAGCTGCGCGAACCCACCTTCGATCGTAGGGTGTACCCGCGTTCAGTGGGCGCGTGGACTCGCAAGCCATTACCCACGCATCGCCGATCGGTCAAGCTGCGCGCGCATACCGATCGCCAGTTGCACGCCGTGGACCCTACTTCCTGAGCCATCCCGACAATTCATGTGAATTCCTTGACGACAAACGATCGCCCGCCCAACGCCGCCCTTCGAGATTTGCCCGCTCCATGCGGGTGTCCGGGTCGTCGTCCGGAAAAACTGGTCGTTGTGGACTTGAGACATTCGCTCTTGTGGGCTACCCAAAGCCGCCCCTTGTTCTCCAAGCCCAAACCTCTGCATCGCTTCCTCGGCGCTCCAAGGCTTTTGCCCGCGAGCCTTCTTCTGGTCGTCTTGTCGACGTTCGGGCTTTTTCCGGGCGTTTTTCCACGTGCAGCATGGGCTCAAGGCAAAGGCTCTCCGCCGACAAACCCAGTCAAACCTACGGCGCCAGCCCAAGCCCAACCAGCGCGATCACCGCAAAATCAGCCTGCAGCCGCGCCAGCCGCGCCAGCCGCGCCAGCCGCGCCAGCCGTCGAGAAAACCGGCGACAAAGCCGCCGAAGATGACAAGGCGACGTTGCCAACGCCGCCTTCGGGGACGTCGGGTACACCAGCGCCCGGACAAACTCCGCCCCAACCGTCGCCTTCTCCAGGTGCCCCCGTTGCTGCCGCGCCGCTCGAAGAACCTGGGCCTCCGCCCGTCGTTCTGACGCCGACAGAAGCTGAACAAGCGCGAGGTCAAACCGTCGCGCGCGTCGCGATCGCTGGCAATCGGCGTATCGCGGGCGATGACATCCGCGCGTACCTAGGTACGGCCCGCGAAGGAAAAACGTTTACTCCCGAAGGACTTGCGCGCGACGTGCGCGAACTGTGGGACTCGGGTTTCTTCGAAGACATCGAAGTCGATCTCAATCGCCGCGACGATGGCGTGCACTTGCGCCTGCTCGTGCGCGAACGCCCGAACATCAGCGCCATCGAGTTCGACGGCAACTCGAACATCAGCGCCGAAGACCTCACCGAAGCACTCGGCGTCGAAGTCAAAACCGGCTCAATCATCAGCTACAGCGCGGTTCGTCGCGGCATGCAGAAGTTACGCGATAAGTACGCCGAGGAAGGTTACTTCCTCGCCGACGTCACGTACGAACAGCTTCCGCAACGCGACAACCAAGTGCTCGTGAAGTTCAAGATCAAGGAACACGAGCGCGTCACCGTGCGTCGCGTGACGTTCATCGGGAACACGAGCATTCCCGATTCGGAACTGCGCGAAGTGATGATCACGGGGCAGGGAAGCTTCTTCGATTTTGGAACCGGTGGCGCTTTTCGCCAAGACGCTTTCGAGCGCGACGTTCTCGTGATTTCGGCCCTGTATTACGATCGCGGGTTTCTCTCGGTACAGGTGGCCACGCCGCGCGTGATGCTCACCCCGGATCGAGGCGGTATCGAAGTAACGCTCACGATCAACGAAGGTCCGCGGTACAAAATCCGTCAGCTTCGAGTGTACGAACGCGACGCGGAAGGCCGTGAAATCGAGCCCATCGGAGGCCGTCGCCAACTGCGCGAAATGGTCCGCGCCAAGAGTGGCGAGTGGTTCAACCGCGCCGAACTCGCCGCCGACCTTTCGAAAATCCAAACCCTCTACCGCGACGCTGGCTACGCAAACGTCGAAGCGCCGCCGGCCACGGATCTCGATCCCGAAAGTAAAGAAGTCGACATCATCGTCGGGATTCGTCGGAACAAACCCGTCAAGATCGGCCGCATCGAGATCAAGGGCAACACGAAGACACGCGACAAAGTCATCCGTCGCGAAATGGAAATCTTCGAGGAACAACTCTTCAGCGAGTCGAAGCTCGAACGCAGCAAACGCCGCATCACGATGCTCGGTTATTTCGAGCGCGTAGATATTTCGACCGAACAAGGCGACGACGCGGATCACATCAACGTCAACGTCGAGGTCGCGGAAAAACCCACGGGCACGTTTCAAGTCGGCGCGGGTTTTTCCAGCATCGAAAACTTCATCGCCACCGCGCAAATCCAACAACAAAACTTGTTCGGACGCGGTCAGTCGCTCTCCCTGCAAGCGCAGATTTCAGGCCTCCGGCAACTCATCGATGTGCGGTTTTTCGAGCCCTACCTGCTCGATACTCAGGTCAACGCCTCCATCAGCCTTTACGACCAACTCCGCGTCTACAACGAGTTCTCCCAAACCTCGACCGGTGGAGCGCTCTCGTTCGGCTATCCGATCATCAACCCGGAACTGCGTACGTCGCTCACGTACACCCTCGAGCAAAACGCGATCTCGACGCAAACCACATCGACCCTGTTTGGCACGGCCGCTTCTGTCAGCGTTTTCCAGCGTTTGCCCTTGGCTAACCTTTTTAACGCCGGCATCACCTCGAGCATTCAGCCATCCATCACGTACGACACGCGCAACAACCAACTCTTCCCGTCGGACGGCTGGTTTCTCCAAGGTTCGGCGGAGTTCGCCTCCAAATACATCGGCAGTGACAACGACTTCATCCGCTATCGCGCCACAGGACGGTTTTACCATCCAATCACCAGCTGGCTCGTCTTCAAGATGCAAAGCCAACTCGGCGTCGTAACCAGCCCTTCAGCACAAGGCGTCCCCGTCTTCGCGAGGTTTTTCCTCGGCGGCATTCTCGACGTGCGCGGCTTCGGTTTGCGCAGCATCGGACCTCGTTTGCCCCTGCTCCAAACGCTCGATCCGAACTCCAGGCCCTACCCGAACGGCGCGAACATCGGCGGCAACTTGATGTACTACCAAAACATCGAGCTCGAGTTCACCGTGATGGAACAGCTCGGCATTCGCGGCGTGCTCTTCACCGATCTCGGTAACGCCTGGAACCTCGAGTCAAACTACTGCACGGCCGCACCAGCTGCACAGTATCTAGAGACAAACCCGTGTTTTTCCGCGGAGAGTTTGCTTGCTGTCCGTGCGTCCTACGGCTTCGGAATTCGTTGGTTCTCGCCGCTCGGTCCGCTTCGTTTCGAGTGGGGTTTCCCCTTCAAGACATTGCCGTACGAAAACGTCAGTCCGTTTCAGTTCACGATCGGCAACTTCTTCTGAGAGTGTGCTCAACAGGCTGCTGCGCGTTGCAAGGCGTCGGTCGGACTTACTCAGCGTACGATGTCCGCTTCCGCCGTCCGCCCTAGCCTTGCGACGCTCGCAACGCCCGCGAAACGCGCTCACCAGTTTCACCTGTCCTAGACGTTCATGAACACCGCGCGCAGTTGCCCCGACGCCCTGCGCTTGGTAGCTCATGAACGATGCGCGATAGCTCGACCCAGTTCGCACTTCCTCGTCCCGGCAAGGCCATCCGCGGGATGATGATCACCGTCACCGTCCTTTGGGTCGTGCTCGCCATCAGCGTCAACTGGGGCAACGTCGGCGTCAGCGTCGTGCAGTTCCTCGCGGGCTCGACACCAGGCGTTTTTCGCGGCGAACTGTGGCGCCTGTTCACAGCCCCGCTGGTGCACGACATGCAGCAACCCATGCACCTCGTCACCACGTTGTTCGGCTTGTACTTCCTCGGCCCTACACTCGAGTCGGAGTGGGGACCGCGACGCACGCTGCTCTTCATCCTCGGTTCCGGCGCTCTCGCGTTCGTCTTCCAGGTCGTCGGTACGGCGCTCGTTCCCAGCATCGGCAGCTCCATCTGGTACGGTGGGCTCGGGTTTGTCGAGGCCATTGCCGTCGCTTGGGCTCTGCAAAACCGTCACGGACAGGTGCGCCTCTTTTTCATGCTCCCCGTCTCCGCAACGATGTTGATCGTGTTTGTCTTTCTGATGTCCGTCGCGCACGTCATCGCCAAGAACAACCACACGCCCGAAGGACTCATCACGCCCTTTGGCGGCATGCTTGCCGGATATCTCTTCTGCGACAGCTCGCCGTTGCGGCGTCTCTACTTGAAATACCGACTGCGCAAAATCGAAGCCGAAACGGAAGAGCTTCGTCGTCATTCCTCGGCCAAAGCGCAAGCCGCGCGTTCACGCCTGCGCGTTATCGAAGGTGGCGGCGGCAAAGACGACGACCACGACGACAAACGGTACTTGAACTAGCTCTAAGAGGGTTTGTCCGCAATCAGCGCCTCACCCCCCGGCCCCCTCTCCAACTCCACTTCGTTTCGTGGAGTGGGGGAGCCGTAAAAAACGACGCTCTTTTCCCCCTGCTATGAAAGCCGGGCACGTTCTCGCTTACGCTCGAACGGCCCTAGTCAGTGCATTCGTCGGGCTCGCTTCGCGACCCGACTCTTGCACTGAAA
>JANORL010001451.1:0-7178 GCA_031415295.1 Polyangiaceae bacterium
GCCGCCGCTGGGGGCACCGCCACCGTAGCCGCCGCTGGGGGCACCACCGTAGCCGCCGCTGGGTGCGCTGCGGAAGCCACCGCCACCGCCGCCGCCACCGCCGCCGCCGCCGCCGCCGCCGCCACCCGGCGTACGCTCACGTGCTTCGTTTACGGTCAACGAGCGCCCGTCGACCTGTTTGCCATGCAAAACTTCGATCGCCAATTGCGCGTCCTTGTCGCCTGCCACATCCACGAACCCGAAGCCGCGTGACTGCCCGGTCACTCGATCGGTCATGACTTGGACAGAGACCACTTCCACCCCTGCACTTTGGAAGGCGCTGCGCACGCTGTCCTCGGTCGAATGGAAGGCCAAATTGCCCACGTACAGTCGCTTACTCATCCTCGAACCACCCGATGCACACGCCTCTGCTTGACCTTCCCCGGACGCGACCCGGGCCGTGCATCGGATCGCTTCGAGACCACAGACGAGCGACCGTCAGCCGATACAGTTCGAGCAACCGCAAACAGGGCGGGGTTTCGAGTACGACGACGAACGAGCCTAGGGCAGAAGCAAGCTAACGCCCTCCCCTAGTTTGCGCAAGCTGATTGATTGTGGGACCGTCAGAAGCTTGCCCCAAGAATTCACTGGGCAAACATGCTCTAAAGCGTCGCTTTCGTAATGGCAGTCGACGCCTACCTCTCGCTCGCTTGCTTCGCCAACAAGCGGAGTCGTAACGGAGTCCGTCACCGACGGTTCATGGGCACGAAAATCTGCCCTTCAAAGCGGTCTGCGAAGCCGCGCTCGATGTCAAAACGGACGTCTTCGTGACGGAAACACGCGGTCAAGGTTTGCTCGGACCAACCCTGCCATGACAACCGAGCGCTCGACGTTGCGTGACCCGACTCGAATGTTCGCGCGGTCAAACGCGCTCGCGATTGCCTACCCGCGCGCCAACGACCGAATTGCCTGCATGCGCGAATCCTTCTGATCCGCGGGCAAAAACACAGACAACGCCTGCTCGATCGACGGCAACGCGCGCGCAAGTTCCGATGGACTCATGGTGTCGGCGTTGACTCCAACACGCGAACAAGCTCGCTTGATCGTCCCGCGTGCAAACACCTCGGAAAGTCCGCTGGCGACGATGACTTTGTCGTAGAGGGATACCGGCGGGCTCATGTTCGGATGGCCAAACTGCGCATTCGAGATGTCATGCAAGATAAACGCGTAGCGGTGCCCGATATCGGATCGTTGCTATCCCGGCGCCCAAGCTCACGCGTTCGACCAATGCAGCCTAAAACTGGGTAGATCCAGATGTTAGCCCGTGTGGCCAGCCCGAATCAGGTATCAGAAGCCGCGAACCATAGCAAGAACCCAACGGAGCGGTCGATGCTCCAGCGCGTTGCGTCACCGATTTTGCGCGCTTTCGCTTCAATAAAGAGCTGCATGTAGTTCGACCCGCGAAGCGCTTGTGATGTACTTCAAAACACGTATACGCGTTCGGTAGCGCGAGATGCGAGAGACGCGACGTGCTTTCGACGGCGTTCATTTATCGAGACGTTCGGCGGCGAAAGGTTTGTCTTAACGGGACTCGCGTGTTTCTTCGGTTTCGGTACGTTTGGCGCGTCCATGAATGCCGGCAAGCACTCGTTCCGCGTCTCGAATGCGGGCATCACGAGCGGCCACCTGCGTACGAAGCTGACGAACTTCTTCATTCCATCGGGCAATGTCCGCTTGTTGGCTGAGCATACGCGCTTCGGCATCGGGTTTTACCTTGCCGAAGTAGGTCCCCAACGTCGCGACAAACAGCAGCGTGGGCACGATGATGCCCAGCTGCAACGCTCGAGCGAGCCGCTTCTTTTGGACGTCCGTGTTGATCAACGCCATCGCCCGCTCGTGTTCGAGCGCAATGCGCGACGCTTCGATACGCGCGGACATCTCCACTTCAGTGCGAACGCGTTCAACGGCCACGATGTACGCCGTTTCAGCTTGGATACGTTCGGCTCGTCGATCGGCATCTACGCGCGCTCGACGTTCAGCATTCGCCCGTGCATGCGCCAGCGCTGCATCGATAGCCGACCGTCGCGCTTCTTCGAAAATCCGTTCGGATTCTGATTCGAGTACGTACTTTTTTTCGATGTTGGATCGGTGCTTCAACGAAAAAAGGAGGAAGCCTTGCTGCATCGTGGCCATCGGCGACGACTCCTTGCTGTCCAAAGCCCCGCTACGACAGAGCCTCCCCTGCCGACCACGTGGACTTGCCTTGGAAACACATCGCCAAGTCGCCTTGGGTGACGTCGTGACCCAAGATCGTGCCGTCCTACGTGCTACCCTCGAAAGATGATCGGTACGAGTTCGGTGCAGGGGCGCTCGTCACGACACGCCTCGTTCTTTCTGGCGCTTTTTCTCTCGGCGGGATCGTTCGGCTGTTCGTCGGTCATCAGTGAATACGATGTCGACGCAGACTTTACGGTTTCCCCCAAAATCGACGGAACGTTCTTCTGGTGGAACGAGATCACATTGGACAACGATGTGAGCTCGTATGGAAACGTCCACCTTGGTTTCGTTCGTCTCGACGTCATGCCTCCGGGCGAAGACCTAACGTTTCTCTCGTCCGTGGTGGGCGAAGCGGTAACGAGCAAGGAACGCACGACGATCGTGTCGCAATCGCCGATGCCCAAGGGCGAACCCAACGTCATCCTCAACCTCACGTACGACGGCGACATTCGCCCATTCTTCGAAGATGGACGCACAGTTCGGCTCGAGTGGACCGGACAAACCAACCCGCAATTTTTGGCCTGGCCACCAGGCGGTCTCAAAGTCGCTGTTAAAGCACGCCTCGTGCTCGACGACTGAACGAGCCATCGAGGCCATGTGAACGGCGAGAGACCTCTCTTGCAAACGATCGGAACACGAGGCGTCGTCGGCGCAGCGATCGGCGCGATCGCGCTCGTGACCGTCGCTGCCGTCATGGTGGGTCGACGCGCACCACCTACCCCTCCGCCTCCATCCAAACCTGGACAAACGACGCCTGCATTGCCACCACTGCCGCCCGTCACGATCCGACGCGCGTTCGACACGACGCTCGATGTGTCCACGTTTCAACGCGGAAACATTCATGCGCACAGCAATTGGAGCGACGGTGATCGACATCCGCGTGACGTGTACGTCTGGTATCGCAATCACGGTTTCGCATTTGCCGCGCTCACCGATCACAACACACGCGCCAGCCCGCATACATTCAAAGCCCTGGAAAAACCGACGTTCGTCATCATCTCTGGCGAAGAACTGACGATGACCGTGCAAGGGACACGCGTGCACGTAAATGGTTTGTGCACAAAGAAAACCATCGGCGGAGGCAAACACCCGTCCACTCGATCAGCGCTCGTCCACGCGATCGAATTCGTGCACGCTCAAGGCGGCGTAGCGCTCATCAACCACCCGAACTTCGATTGGGCGCTGACTGCCGAAGACATCCGCAGTGCTTCTGGTGCGGAACTCGTCGAAATCTACAGCACCCATCCGCATGTGGCTTCGACTGGAGACGCGACACATCCATCGCAAGAAGCCATTTGGGAAACGTTGGTTGATCAAGGTGAGAACATTGGCAGCGTTGCCGTAGACGACGCGCACTATTTTAACATGGACAAACCCAACGTGAAGAACCCTGCCAAACCCGGGATGGGCTGGGTAGAAGTGTTTGTCCCGACGCCCGATCCAAACTTGATCTGCGAAGCGCTTCGAAACAAGCAGCTCTATTCGTCATCAGGAGCGAGCCTCAGCAAGATTCGCATCACGGCCGATACGTTCAGCGTGTGGCCAAAAGAGGAAGGCGCGACGGTCGAGTTCATCGGCGACGGGGGCAAGATCTTCGCGAAGAAGGACCGCGGAAAAGACGGCGAAACGTCGTATCAACTCCAAGGGTCCGAACGATACGTACGCGCAAGAATCACGCTGCCCGATGGCAAAAAGGCGTGGACGCAAGCGTACCGAACGACGCCTGCAACTTGATTGGGAGTCAAACGATTACGAGCGTGGCGGCCCTTTGCGACGCGCGAGAAGGATCTCTGCCGCCGTGAGGGTGCGTGGTGCAGGGGTCGTTGGATGCGCAGACGGCGTGGAGGCATGTGCGGAAGGCGTCGTCGACGGGGGCCCGCGATGCGCTGGCGCGGCATTCGGCAATCGCGCGGCGGGACCTGGAACTCGCGGCGACGCGGCAAGATTCGAAGCCACAGCAGATGAATGGATGGGACGCGCGTCGGCGGCTCGTTCGCGTGAAGCGCGTTCTTTGGCCTGGAGTAATGCACCAACGACGGCATCGGGTGAGCGATCTTCGATGACGTCAGCTTCGACTTTTTGGGGCTTGAACGCGGCGCGGGTTCTGCGCACGAAATCCAGGACGGGTTCCGGAATGGCAAACCGTCGCGCAGCTACGGCAAATAGCAGGGAAAACCCGGCACATACGATGAGCAGCGACGTAATGTCTTGGTAGGCAAATCGTCGCGATGCTCGATCGCCGAAGATGCCCGCGAGCGTGTCGCGTCGGCGTCCTCCCGTCAGGTCTGCAACTCGACCCAGAAGTGCACGATCACTTCCCGTCGGTCGCAATTCTTCGCCTGCCGTGAGCGCAGCGCCGGCAGTACCAACGACGTCTCCCGACTGTTCGTCCTTGGCAATGGCAATGTACGTACCAGGCCGAGACAAACCTATGGAAGCTGCATATGCGCCCGCACCTGTGGCTTCGAGCGCTGCTTCACGGGAGAAACCATCAGGTCCTGCTACACGCACGATGAGCCGCCGGAACGACTGCGCGCGGCCATCATCACCAACGACGGTCGCGCGCACGTGCAGTTCACCACCCGATGCATCCGCTTCCACTCGCACGCGACCGTCTTCGCCCTTGCGGGTGATGTCCCGACCGAGCTGCGCAACAAGCCGCGCCGCACCACCCCATTCGGTCCAACGAACGCCCCAACGATCCTTCAAATCGCTGGTGAACACCGCTGCTCGACCCACGCCCGCCGACCACACCGACAACACAGGATCCCCATCGAGACCCGTGATCAATGTGCTCGCACGGCCCTTGGGGATTGTCACGACGTACCCCAACAGTGGTGGAGCGTCGGCAAGCGACACGCCGCCAAGGATCGACGACGGAGCAGCTCGTCCAACCCGGAACTCTTTTTCAACAACCGCACTACGCGCCGCGAGGATCGTTTCTTGGGTGAACACCGCAGGCAAACGATTGGCGTCTTCGATCAGGTAAAACCTTCCACCACCGAGCCTCGACAACACTTCGAGTTCGGGCACATCGCTACCATTGCCAAGCGCGACGACGCTCGTCGTGATCCCTCCGCGAAGCGCATCCGACACCATCGTGCGACAAGCGGGCGTCATTTGCTCGGCATCCGATCCATCGGCAAACAGGAGCATGTGCTTCAAGTTCACTGTCTCTTTTGAAAGCGCCGCGTATCCAGCAGCCAGCGTGATGTCGACGTAAATGCCACCACCGCCAGGACCTACCGCGCGAATCGCCTTGTCGATCGCCGCCTTGTCGACCACGGGCCCAAGCGGAACGCTCCACTTCACTGCCGTGTCGACATGCTCCACGCCGAGCCGATCCCCAGGTCCAAGCAGCGCAGCACTACGCGCCGAAGCTTCGTTCGCTAGTTCCAGCTTCGTGTGCGATCCCGCCGATGCCGCCATCGACCCCGAGATGTCGATGCCGATGACCTCGGCCAAACTTCCGCGGCGACGATCTTGTTTGAGGTCAAACGAAACGGGTGAGATCTCCTCGATGGGTGTACGGGAATAACCTCCAGGACCCATGCTGCGATCGCCACCCATGAGGAGCAACCCACCGCCGAGATCGCGTACGTAACTGGCGATCGCTTCCATCTGTCCAGGCGACAGATCCGACGCGCGAACGTCACCGAGCACGAGGACGTCAAAACCAACGAGTCCCGCCAAGTCGGCAGGCACGCTGCTCGTACTGCCTTCGGTGACTCGAAACGCTGCATTCTCGAGGGACCGCGCGATAAACGCGGTCTTGCCCTTGTCTCCGTCAATGACGAGCGCCGCGGCTTGACCTCGCACGCGCATGAACGCGGTACCAGCGTTGTCTTCGGCACTCTGATCGAGCGTGGGATCCGCGGCGGTGATCTCGACGTCGTAGCGGTGAAACCCAGGTCCAGGTGCCTTCTCGCGAATGCGCAGAACGTCTTCACCGGCGGAGATCTTCGCTCCAGCCTTGGCGATGAGTTCACCATCCCGCGACAAACGCACTTCGATCGCCGCGGCACTTGGTGACGATGTGACGAGCCGCAAATCAATCGCTTCGCCTTCATCCGCACGCGTGGGAACACGAAGCGCAACGACTCGAATGTCCGGAATCGCTCGCTGTTCGAGCGTCACAACGTCGACGGGAATCTCCGCGGCAACGGCAGCGGCAGCGGCAGACATGGTATCGCCTCGCGTCGCGACGCCGTCCGACACGATCACGATACGTGCGGCACTGTCGGCAGGAACTTCCGCGAGACCTCGACGAATCGCCGCGCCGAGATCCGTTCCATCACGACCAACCGATACGCGTTGTGGCGCAGGTAAATCGGATTTCGGCCTGGGTGGATCTTCGGTGGCTGCGTCCGCTCCAAAAATGATCGTTCCAATGCGGTCTTCTTCGCGCATGCCGAGTTCCGCAACCGTCAGCTCTTGCTTGATGCGTTGTTCGGCGTTCGGAACCAGATCGATCGATCGGCTGCGATCAACGGCGACGAGTACGGTGAGTCGATCGAGGGGTCGTCCGATTTCGGGTCCTGCAGCGGAGAGTGCCGCGACAAACGCTGCGAGTTGCGCGAGTCCATCGGTGAGGCGTGTTCGCCACGGGCCTTGATTGACAAAACCTGTTCCCAAACGATGCGCGATAAACGTCATCACGCCGATCGTGACCAGCGTCATCCATGGCCGAGCCAAACGCAGATAACCGCCAGGCACGAGCGTCGTCCAGACCAGGCCGATGTACAACGCTGGCAACGCGCCAAGAATCATCGCGACAAGCAAAATTTTTCGACGCCGCAAACCCGCGTTGATGGCTACCCATCGGTACAAAACGATGACGGCGATCACAAACAGCGATACCGCGACAAACGGTATGTAAGGACGAACTTGCGTGGGGATCAAGCCACCCTCCTTTCCGGCGC
>JANORL010001452.1:0-3187 GCA_031415295.1 Polyangiaceae bacterium
CGATCCGTCCGTCCCGGTCCATCCGAGGCGAGAGCATCTGGTGAACCGCACGATCCACGGCATTTTTTCGCTCGAAGAAGTGAAGACGCACCTTCTCGGGCGCGAGCTTGGCGTCATGCACAGCTACACGCACGCCATTCAGAACATGGTCGCTGTGCGTCTCCAGAATGACCTGCACCCCGGCGCTCGCCGCGAGAGCGAGAAACTCCCCCATTCGGGCCTGTCCGCGCGGATGCAGATGGGCCTCGGGGTTCTCCAGGAGCAATAGTGCACCGGGCGCTGCTGATAACACGGCGACAAGAATGGGCAACGTGTAGGTCAGGCCGAAGCCGACGTTGGTCGGCCGATAGACGTCCGTCAACTCAGGGCCTGAAACGAACTGATAGCCGAGTTGAACGGAGTCCATCGCCCTGTGCGACGTGAGCTGAATCCGAGTTCCTGGACTGATAAAATCGAGCCACGCCTCGACCTGGGCGAGCAGCTCGACGCTCGGAGCGTCGGAGCGAAGCAACGGGCCTGGCGCCACACGGTGCTGCTTGCCGAACGTGGACAGGAAATGAGCTGTAAGTTCCCCGCGCGAGCCAAGCTGACGTCGCTCGCGGACGAGAAAATCGGATGTCGCGAACGACGCGCGAGGACCGACGCGCTCGGCGCAAAGATACTGAAACGAATCACTGAACAGGTTTGTCCGATGTGGTGCATCGGAGACGTCGGGGGCGGTCGACGCAGGCATACGTGGGGCTGCTTCTCCCACCGTTGCGAGCACATCCGCGTCCCGGTCGTAGAGGAACGTCCACGATTGTCGGACGGCTTCGTCCGCAACGAGATCGAATCCGATACGCTCTTCCTCTGCATAACCGAAGAGCGCGTCCTGTGCCGTGCCAAGCTGGACCAGATCGCCATTGAGCGCCAATCGCCCCGTGCTGAGAAGGCCCTGCTGAAACGATTGGCGCAGCAAAAGCAGCCCTTGCAACACAGACGATTTGCCTGCCCCGTTGAGACCCGTGAGCAAAGTTAACGCGCCGAATGGCACAGAAAGATCGGCGAAACACTTGAAGTTGCGGAGCCTGAGAGATTGAATCATTCGAGCGTCTCCCGGATGATGCGCGCCACCTCTCCAAAGCGGCGACGCACCTTGTTAGTGTCCCCAGTTCCCTGAGAAACTGCAGCATCGAAATCAGAGTCATTCATCAAGCCAATGAATCGTTCGCGGAGCTTTTCGCGGCGCTCGATAAGGCGAATGAGATCGATGTCGGAAACCGCATCAAGACCCACCGACCAGGCCTCGAAAAGCGCCTTGTTGATAGGCTTTCTTGAGTCCGACAATCTGTAGCGCTTGCGAAAAGCGTCGTCGTTAAAAATCTGTTTGGCCAGGAACATCGCGCGCGTGAAGCGTGTTTCCAAACGATTGCGCTCTTGCTCGGTCATCTCATTAAGGCGCTTCATTTGGGCGTTAAGGAACCCGTCAAGGTCCGGCGAGCCATACTGGGAATACGGCGTGATCACAAATGCCAAGAACCGGAGCACGCAATCTCGATCCGTCATTCGCTCGTCCTTGAGAGATTTGCCAGCGACCTCCTGAAACTCGGGCAGCGCAGCGAGATGCTCGAGCATCGTGGCCGCAGGACCCTGGTTGAGCGCGTGGCGAATCTCCTGGCTGGATAGGGGCAAACCGCCGGTGTTGATGCGTTTGAAAATGTTGAACTTCACTTCCAAAGGCGTGCCGGGTTGGATCAGATTAACCGTGACTTGGGTCTCTTCGATCCTCCGCTGCATGGGGCGAGGGAGAGCTCCGAACTTTTTGCCCGTATGGACCGTCAAGAACTCCAGTTCGGTCAGCCCGAAGGATTGGTCAATGACGTAGCGCTTCAAGGCCGTCAGCCGCTGGAGACCGTCGACCACCAGCCATTTCTCGTCGTCGGTCGCATCCATATAGAACGCGGGCAGCGGGATGCGAATAAGGAGCGACTCAATCAGTCGACTCTGGGCCCGGGGCTTCCAGAGGCCCGCCGCCCGCTGGAAGGCAGTCAAGAGATTGATTTCCCCTTCCTGGATACGGCGGATGAGCAGGGCGATGGTCATGGTCCGCGTCTCGATGCGGATCTTTGCCGGCTCGAATGGCTCCGCAGGGAGTTCGGTGCCTCCCGCTTGCTCGTCGTCGCTGGCAATTTCTCCATCGTCCGCATTGTCGTCGCGCGTTGATTCCTCTTCGTCGTCGGGCAGAGGCGCGGCTCCCTCTTCTTCCTCGGCAAGCTTCGTGAACTGCTCTTGGACGTCCTTGAAGATGCGCAGAACCGCCTCATCATTCAGCGTCGCTGTCGCCCCCTTGGGCGTGAGCGCCCACCGGCCGCGCTGGGATCGCTGAATGAAACCATCCTGGCGCAAGTAGAAGCGTGCCCAACCGATCTGGTTGCGAACGCGCGACTGACCCGTCGACGTTTTCTCCGCGAGCTCGGCCGCCGACAGCCCGAGACGTTTCACAACGTCGTGGATAACCTCACCGGACTTGGCCGAACCACCGAGTTCTTTGAGCGTCTCGATGACTGGCTCGACGAATCGAAGGAATGCTGGGCCGTTACTCGTTTTTGTCATTTTTTCCGCGCTCCACGCACGACTAGCGGGGAAACTACTACAACGATACAACCAGCGTCCAGCACCTCCGATGCAACCGTCGCCGTTTGGATCATCGGGTGAGGCCACCATTTGGCGCCGTCACGGATCTCGGATTCCTCGCCGATGCGCTCCAAGGCGCCGACTTCATTGTTACGCTTGTGAAGGAAAAGTTCCCTTGCGACGTCGTCTTGGTTTGGTTCCACGACACGGCCAAACGAGAACTCGTTCTGGTCCGACAAACCGGCGGTACGACCGACCAACATCTGTCGCGTATGTCCGACAAGACGGGCCTCGCTCAAGCCGCGTTGCGTAGTCAACGAGCCGTCGTGATTCCAGATGCCGCACGTGATCCTCGCGCAACCGAAGCTCGCTGGAAGGCCATGGGCGCCGAACCCAAAAGCATCGTCGTCGCTCCCGTGATGCACGCGGGCAAACCCTCGCGGACGAACGCGTCGATCGTCTAGACAAACTCATCATCGCACAAGACAACGTCGTCGCGGCGCACGTCGATCTTTCGAGTCTGACCAACATTGCGCGCAAGTGGCTGCCCACCGCAGCACGCGAAACGCCCACG
>JANORL010001453.1:0-13407 GCA_031415295.1 Polyangiaceae bacterium
GGCCATCCATTTCAATGGCAAAGTCCCCTCAGAAGTCCTCATCCCCGATTGCGTCGACGAAACGATCTGTACATTTTTGCGCGCCATGGATCAGGGCCTCTTGCCATTGTCGTTCGTCGCCGAAAATGGCGAAACCGTGGACCTGACAAAAGCTGGCTATCTCGCCACGCGGTACATCGAGCCTGGCGGCTGGCGCGATCAATTCTCCAAAGAACGCATCCCGTCACCCTGAGCTCTTGTCCTTCGGGTACTGGTTCAGTCAGTCACAGAGAGGGCACGCGATTCGGCCGACCAGGCTCGGTGCACACTGTTCGCATAACAAATGCAACGCACCGTCGCACGCCATCGGTGCTTTTGCGGTGTGATTGCATGTCTCGCACCGAATAGAATCGACGGCGTTCGCCCCCGCCGGTACACGAAGCAGAATCGTTCTTGATGTCTTCCGCCTCCTCAGCGTGGCGACGACCAGTGCCACAGGCACCTCGACCCAGGAAAACAGCATACGCGTAACCGAAACTCCAACACGAAATCGCTGGCCAAGCTCGGAAATGGCATCATCTCGCACGGCCGCCAAGCGTGCAAGTTCGCCGGAATCCACCTCGGAAGCTGAAGGGGCCAAGGCCGCCGCTAATGCAGCAAAACGCGATATCAACTTGGTTTGCTCAGCAGCATACCGGACAAAGATCTCCCGAACATGCATATTCGAGGCTCGTTCGAGCACAGGCTGTAGACGCGTGGCAATCCATCCCGACATGTCCGACGGCAATCCCCTGCGGGACTGATCATGGCCAATTCCATCCGACATGGATGCAGGTATGATGGATGATGCATCGGGCGCCCCACCATCATCACTCACCGCAAAAATGGCTTCCGCTTCGACAACCTTATCCGCGTTCACCGAAAAAAAGACTCGAGCCACGAGATACTCGCCCATCGCTGCGGATACCTGCCCCAGCTCGACTGTTCCATTGCGCAGTACGAACTTTTCCGCACACGCACGCGCATGCGTAGGACGCACCGGATTTTGCGCAATACGCATTCGCGGAATGACCGCATGTTCATGCGATGTCAGCAGCTCGGTCTCGAGAATACGCGCGAAATCGACAGTATTCGGCGAAAATGGCGGCGGAGCCGGCAGCTCGGGCGGCTTGACGGGAACAGCACGCGCTGCCTTGAGCGTCGGCTGTGGACTAGATGGTCTCGCTTGTAATGCTCCTCCCGGCCCTTTCGATGACCCTGCCGAAGAATGAATGGGCACGGGGCTATGGTCTGCATTGGATTTGGCTTTTCTTTGAAACGCAGGGGCAATCCCTTGTTCCAGCATCGTACCATTTGCACCAATCTTCGTCAGCGTCTCGTATAGCTCGCGAACCTTCCGAATGAGGATTGTCTCACCGTCGTCCGAAAACTCGAAAATAGAGCTTTCACGAATGACGTCACTTATCCAGACGACGAAGCGTGAATATGGCATGTGCTCTCTGAAACCATCTTCGAGACAGGTTGCGACGAGCTCATCAATACTCAGCTTGGTCGCTTCGGAAAAGTGGCCTCGCGTGGTCACCGTAGCCGCCAAAATGCAAATCAACTCATCCGAAATCAGCGTGGTCAATTCGCTCGAGGCGAGCATGATCTTCAAATACTCGATCGGCGTTGAATCCAACAACTCGCCTTCAGGAACGATAACCCGAATTCTGTTACCCCAATAGCCGTAGGCGTCCGCCGCATACCGTTTCGGCTCCGTCGACAACAGGATCTCGTTCACCGATGACCGACACAGAATCGCATCCACACCGGCTGCGAGCGCGTGAGGCTCGACGAGCCGGGCTCTACGACCATCCGCGTCGAGGGAAAACCTAGGATCCTTGCCGGCGCATGCGAGGATGTCACGGGGGTTCAAAACGCGAGACATCCGGCATACCACGATGAGCGCATATCGCAGTTCCTCAAGTGTGATCACCGAAGAATCAGGATGACTCCCGGCACCTACCTCGTGCGCCAACGCTTCGCCCCTCGCTGCTTTCATTGCAAAGGCGATCAAAAGCAGGTCACCAAGGGTGATTCCCGCTTCCGGTACATGCGCAATTCCGATGGCATTACGCAGCTCAGAAACCTCCACCCGCCTCGCGTAGCGATTCTGCAGGGGTGGAACCGGTCGCCATTCAATGCCGCCATGGCCCGCACGTTGCGCTTCGAGAAAAAGGTTCTCGACAACGAGGCTGTTGAGAATACGTTGCACCACGCCGTTGGTTTTTCCCACTTGCCGCAGGCCAAACCAACGTGCGTCATTGGAAAGGATAAACGACCCGCCGAGGCGGACAGCGCGTCGAAGTCTCACCGCGAGATCCGAAATCGATAGATGGCGCGAAAATCCACTCTCTCGCAGCGCATGGGATGCCGCTGTGAGAAGAAAGCTCAGCGGTTGACGCCCCGCTGCTGCGGCATTCATGCTCGACAGAAGCATACCGAGCGCAAGCAAATCGTGGTCGCTAAGTCGGCTTGTGGCATGAGGTGCAGCGAGAGCAGCTTGAATGCATGCACCAAGCTTCGGGATCAACTCGACGACCGTACGACCAGCAACCGCCGATTTCACGAATCGAGTGGGGCGCCACAAAATACGCTTGTCAATCGGTGTCCTCAGCAATTCCTGAATCAACGGACGAACGATAATCTCGCCCGTGCGCTCCATCATTTCCTTTCGATCAATCCGAATCCCTGCATCCCCGACCGCAAATATACTTTCTGCCCGAGCGGTCGCAATCACATCTCGTTCGACCTCGTCGTATGGCTTATGCGGGTAAAAACCACGGCGCATGAATGCGCGGATGATTTTGTAGAGTTTCATTTCGACGAGACGATCCGAGCGCGAAGGCGGCGACGCATTCGATAATTGATCGATTAAATGCTCGGTAAAGACGAGGAGCAAGCGATCACGCAAGCTCAAGATTGCTTTGGCCTGCGGTAATGACAGCAAAGTTTCGATCTCACGCAGACCGAACGAAGCATTGTAGGTGCCAACCAAGTTTTGGCGGTTCGGCAGGGCGAGCATCAAGGGGTCGAATCGCATGAACTCACGTTCTGTGACCTCAAAGGGCGCGATATCAGGCGTGTGCGACGACGCTGGCTCGATAGCAAGAGGCGCATTTTGCAAGAGCACCTCGGCCTCGCGCGAATGAAGCGTCACACCGCGTGATGCGAACGCGCTGTGAATTTCTGCCTCAGTAGCTGAGTCGGCGTCGTCGATCCATCGCGGCGCGACCATGGATGCTTGGATGTCCGTTGCGTAGCGAGCCAGGTGCGACGTGCTAAAGGGGGCGATGGTGTCTGTCTCGTCGTCAAAAGCGAAACAACCATTTTCTTGCCCAATCTTGCGCGCGATGTCGGCGAACGGCGCTGCGTCTGCCGCACCAGGATAACCCCATCGTTGCAGAACATCGACGACTTCGGGAATGGTCATGCTTCGACGGTCCATGAGCATGGGCATGATGAGCAGCAGAATGGCAAGCGCATTCGTCGTGGCGACGGGCTCTTGCAACATTGCTGCAAGCGTTCGAATAGTAAGACGAGTGTTTGGAGACATCACCTGCTTGCGAACGTACCACGTACATAAGAAAAAAAAAGCGCCAAACCTTGTGCATCCGCACCCGTTTTTGGCACTTCCGCTTCCCCTTGTTTGTCGACCGGTTGAGCGCTTCGCGCTCAACCCTAGTCAGGAAAAATTCCCACAAGCGCTACGCGCTTTCGGCATTTTTCCTCTATCCAGTTGACGATGGGGCGTGCAGCCCCAAACCCCGCCGGAATAGAGATTCGAGGGCGATCGGTGTCCAAGGATGGATGTCCAAATGCCCCCTAGCCCCCTGCTATGAAAACTCCGTCTCCCGTCTCCCGTGCGCGTGCGCGAAATCTTCTCGGCGTTTTCATCTCTGGCGGTTGAGATACAAGGCGCGCTTCGGATCCAGACATGGAGACCACTACGGGTACGTCGCGTGCGCATGACTGCTCGTGCGGCGTTTCGCCCGTCCGATTGCCATATCATGCAGGGGGTACTATCGTCTTCCGTCGCACTGCCGTCGATACGCCTCGCGACATACTCGACGCCCACGGCGAGCTACTGCCAGTCAAAGAGGACGGAGGCGTGGAACTCTTTGTGTACAATGCACGCGCGCTCGACGCTTTGCCTAAAACAAGGTGCAGGCGCGGGTCGTGTGCCGCCAGTTTATCAGGTCACGGTTCCGTTCCGCCCGACCCCGTTCCTTCACCTGGCGAAGCGCGTAAATGAATGCGTCGGTATTGCTTCGATCCAGGCCCATACGCATTACGTACGACACGCTTGAACCCCAAATACTTTTCGTAGGTCGGCCCATACGCAGCAGCACGATCGCTTTTCGCTTTGGACATCCCTTTGTTTGCCGCAATCGATTCCTCCAATTCCTGGATGGTCGTGGGTGCCTTCGTGCCGAATTCACCCGTGAGCAACGCGTCCGCCCATGCCTTCCCAACGTAATCGTCAATCAAATCGAGCATACGGGTCATGGCATTGAGCTGATCAGTGTCCGTCGGTAGCGTCTTCAGGGTATCCGGCAGATCGGTTCCCGGCAGAACGGCCATAATCGCCGCTCGGGCCACGCGATATGGTGCGTCAAGTGAAGCCAATGCCGCGAGCGCTTCGCGATTTTCTTTTGCAAATTCAGTCATCGCGGTCGATACCGCAGTGTCGGTCGCAAGGTAGGCCGTTGCGGCATCTGCGAACGTTTCTTTGAACACGCCGGCCACGACTGGGTCGACGTCGGCTTCGGCGGCAATTTCGATGGAGCGCGTAACAACGCGTGCAAATCGTTCGTAAGCAATGGTCACTGACAATCTCCTGGGTGCAAAGTCCGCGAGCAATGTTACATGCGAACTTTCAACCAAAGCAAGTCCTTTTTTGAGCGAAGATCCGGCAGGGATCGGCGAAGGTCGAGCATCCTGGGGCGAAGTTCCAGCACGTACGAGCGAAGCTTTGTGACGTAGGTGCGAACACTTCGAAGGCAGCAACGAAGCTCGGGCAAATTGGAGCGAAGCTCGGGCACATTGGGGCGAAGCTCGGGCACATTGGGGCGAAACTCCGGGAAATTGGAGCGAAGCTCGGGCACATTGGAGCGAAGCTCGGGCAAATTGGAGCGAAGCTCGGGCACATTGGTGCGAAACTCCGGCAAATTGCGGCGAAGCCATTTTGGCATGCAATCACGTGGATCGTGGTGCGATCGGATAGAGCAATACCGAAACGCCGTAATGGCCGTGCTTCGCGCGTGGGAGCAGCGCCCCGATTCGTTCGCAACGCCTGTTCAACACGCTCTTAGTCGGTTACATCGGTGGCGAGCGAAGCGTGAATTTGGTTTGTCGAGTGTGAATGATGCGTTCACGGGTATCGTGACGGTGATTCAGCGCTTCGTTCATTTCATGGAGCATGCAATTTAGAGCGCCACTGAAGTTCACGCAAACCATTCGCCGATGTGTAACACCTCGCGCAGGGTCGCCTCCGTCGCTTCTGGGCCACCCAACGTCGAAATCAGCAAGGCGTGCGCATCGAACCAGCGATCTGCACTGCCAGCGAGCGCCTGGCGCCGGGGCAACATACGCGCGTTGCGCCAATACTCGAGCCAACATTCAATCAAAGTGGAAGTATTGGCCTTTTTGATCCAATGCGAGGCATCAATGCCCTGAAAGAGCCTCCTGCGATTACGCTCGATGCGCTCGGCGGTTAGTTCTTCTCGTAAAACGTCCGTGTATCCATGCATATCCAAGGACCCCAGCGTCGCGATCCACACGGAGTCCGAGGCGCGAGCACGCGCCATGATCTCAGAAAGATACCCAAGCGGCCCAAACATTTCGACCGCCATATCATACACGAGCGAACACCCATATGCGTCGCCGTCGAACGGAGCGAGCGCCTTTTGCAGCGTTTCTCGTTGCCCCTCCTTTTTATAAAGCGAATATGCCATTTTCGCGATGCGTTTGGCAAAATCCTCACTCAACTTCTTTCTGAGCTTATCGGCGTGCTCGACATGACCCGACGAATACAACGGACCCAAGGAGATCGCGATGTTGTGCTCTTCGCGGAAATGCCCCCAACTTCGCTCCTCCGCCAAAAATGCGGCAATGATAGCCCCGGAGTTTTCGACATGACGATACAGACGGCGAAGTGTCCCTGGGTGTTGATGAAGCGAGCGCAGGTATTCCACCAAATGCGCCCTAACTCGCGCTTGCTCCTGCTTGGATATCGTTGGAAGCAGACTCTCCAGCACCGAGCCATTAGAATCTTTCTCCAGCCAAATTCGCGCAGCTCCTAGGGTCAGCGCTCCGCAGAGTGCTCCGGCCAAAATCGAGGCACTTGGAGCCTTGGGGCTGCTCCTCCAGCGCTCGATAGCCGCAATCTGAAGCGGTTCGCGCTCTTCTTCGGTGAGCCACTTCGTCGCCCGAGTCAGCGCGTTGCCCGCCATGCGCTCCGTATCGGTCGCCACGCTTCCTTTCCAAGACTCGATCGCCATTGAATGGCGTTGTTCTCCCTCCAAAAGCGCCGCTAGTAAAGCCAACGTAATGACATTGGTTTCGCCTCGACGTCGCGCGGAGAGTTGTTTTGCCCAATGAGCGTGCGATTCTTTGGGCAGCTCGTGCGCCAACGTCGCAGCAGTCGCCAGAATCGCGTCGTTATCTGCAATCCGCCGAAAACGTGCCAGCAATTCCCGCACGCAACGGGCTTTTTCTGGTGGATGCATCCAGCGCAAACATTCGACGATCAAAACCGGTGGGTAACGCCTAGCGCCTATGTAACACCAATGCATGAACCCGGGCGCCCGTGGCCAGCAATCATCGGCGTTCCAGCAGTCGGATTCATTGCCATTCTCGATTTCTGCCAAGAGCAAGTGATAAGCATCCGTCGCCAAGCGATGCGCTGTATCGGGATCCATGACCACCGCCAGGGACAAACGCGCTATCGCCCCGTGTGGGCCCTTGAGTTTTTCGACGGCAGCGAGTGCCTCTGGCCGTAGCTCGGGATGTTCATAACAAAGAACAACCAAAGGCTTGGCGTAACTGCGGTCGTTTGTCCGAGAACGGATGAGGGTCAATACTTTCGCGAGGCGTTCGCCGGTCAAACCCCGAGGAATCGCCATGGAGAGCATAGAGAAGTTTTCGGTTAGGACCTTCTGCGCAGCGGCAAACCATTTGTCATAAGCTTCGGTTTTTTTCTCGTGCGGAAGATAAGGCGCGATGGCCGCGAACATGGTCATCGTTGGATACGCCATGCTCTCATTGTTTGCTGCTTTCCACCCGTAGCTCCATTCTCCAGCCGCAGCCAAGAATGCCGCGTGCTCCGTATCCAGGCCGAAGTCTT
Organism: Polyangiaceae bacterium; assembly: GCA_031415295.1. GTDB lineage: Bacteria > Myxococcota_A > Polyangia > Polyangiales > Polyangiaceae > Polyangium. The sequence continues at coordinate 7,370 of JANORL010001453.1, forward strand.
CATCCCAAAGGCGATGGAGCGCGACCTGAATCAATTGAGTTCGTTGTGGTTCTTCGAGAATGGGCAGCGCTGCAAACACCGTCGCTGCCGCGTAAGAACAATGCGAAACTTGCCCCGCACCTTGGGCCACCCATCGAGCTGCGACTGGGTGAAGCTCTTTGGGCAAATGCCTCCAGGAAACCGTGCCGATCAACGCTCGGACCTCCAATGGAAATGCTTCGACAAACCTCGGGATTTCATGGGTTGCCCCGAGCGTAACCATTCGCGCGAGGAGGGCGGAGATTCCTTCGACTTGATTGAGTTCCGAGACATATTGGGTTCGGGTCGCTTCGGTGAGGGCTCGACGAAGCAAAGGCAGGTCGAGCCATGGCGCCAGCGAAACAAGCGTTTCCGCACGGTATCCGCCCGAAGGCCAACGCGATTGCGAAAGCGCCACGGCCGCGGACCAAATACCTTGCTCGACCAAATGCCCGGCCAAATTCGGAGGCAATGAATACACGAGGCTCGATACTGACGAGAAAACCAAAGCGCAACGCGCGACCACGGCGAGAGAAATCGCGCGGCGAGAAGCGTCGGTACGAGCCGTTGTTTCGGCTTGTTTCCAAGCGCGATCGACGTCATCCAAAAAGCCGTCATACGTGCCTTCCAGAGCTTCCCATGCAGCTTGCCAAGCAGGACAAATCAGCGTTTCCAGAGCATCAAATGGGGAAGGGCAGACTTCCATATGCGCGCCTAGATACCGCACGAGATACGAAGATGCTTCTGCGGACAAGAGCCGAGCTTCCCGGAGCGCCAATAATTCAGCTTCTCCTGTGGCAATAAAACGTTGATTGAGGACGTTGCGCTTCGGTTGCGCCATTTGCTCCAAACGAAAATAACGCAATCGTGGGTGGCTCAGGACAAACGGAACACGTTCACCATCTCCGAGCAAAAGTGGCCGGATGTCTTGGAGAAGAACATTCACGCGCGGCTCGAGATCAGGGTCATTGTGTTCTTTGCGCAGAAACGCGAGCAATGTTTTTCGAGGAATGGGTCCCAAGGAAGCGGCCAAAAGATCAAAAATATCCTCGGCGAGAGGCTCCATGACCGGATTTCCCATCCAGCGGGCGCGAAGTTGAGACCACCATAAAGAGAACCAACCCTCCAATCCGGGAGGTGTTTGCGGCAGGCTTTCTCGAGTTTGCGGGGAAGTGCGCAAAAACTCCAGATACAGCCGGACCAACAAGGGATCTCCTTGCGAGAGGCGATAGATTCCAGTAGCGAGATCCGCGTTTTGCTCGACCTGGATCTCGGCAAGCAGAGATTGCACAGATTCTTGGCTGAGTCCTTCAATGGGAATAAGACTGGTTCGATGAGGGTCGAGCCCGAGCTTTTGTCTCCAACCATCGGCATCGAGCGTAGGCGTGCTCCGAGCCGAAAGCAGAATCTTGCAATGGGCAGTTGCGGCCGAGAGGGCGAGGTCTTCGCCGAGTTGCCATCCCGTTGCTTCATCTACGCCATCAATGACGATCACAAGCGGCGTGTCATGTGGGGCGGAGAGCATCGCTTCGCATTCGGCGCGGAGAGCTTCGACATGGCGTGCTTCCGAGAGTTTGCGACCGGTGAGGGAGGCGAGTTGCTGGGCCAAGAGCCGCATGGACGCGCCGCGGAGGGAAGTTCCGAAGCGTATGCTGATGGGGGCGAAAGCGACGCGGACTTGACGAGCGGCGATGCGTGCGGCCCATTGGGTCAAGAGGGCGGATTTGCCTTTTCCTGCTTCCGAGACGACAAGGGCAAAGTTGTGGTTTGAACTGCATAACCAGTCGTCGAGGGCTTGTAATTCGCGTTCGCGTCCGCCGAAGGGAGTGTCGTGAGAGACGCCAAAGTATTCGTCCAAGAAGCCGTCGAGCGAAGCTTCGCTCGATTCGGACAGGTGGGTGTTGGCTCGTAATGCAGCGCGAAGGGTTTGGTTATTCACGGTGGGCCTGGCCTTTGGACGAACGAGTATAGCAGTGCGTAGGAGGAATCACTCAGCGATTTTGCCAATGAGCGATTTTGCCCATGACGAGTCTACGGCGCCGATGCTCGATGGTGATAACGGTGCGTGAAATGGAGGCGTGCACGCGGGACGGAGCGGTTCACCCGCAGCAGGCTGTCTCCAGTGTTTGACCCATCCATACTCGCTTTGCTTGACATGCCGCTCGTAGCACGCAAGAGTCGGCGTCGTCCGCGGAGGTGTGCCATGAAGAAGTTCGTTCCCGGTGTTGGGCAGTCCGACTTTCGAGCGTTCCGTGAAGCAGGGTTTGGCTACGTCGACAAGACGAACTTCGTGCGCGACGTGCTCGCGGATCCGAGTTTGGTCCTGCTTTTTCCGCGTCCACGCAGGTTTGGCAAGACGATCAACTTGTCGACGGTCGCGTACTTCTTGCGCAAGACGGACGAAAACTTGTTGCACCTGTTCGAGGGGCTCGACATCACGCGTGACCCGATGGCGATGACGCACTTCCAGAAGTATCCGGTCGTGTTCGTCACGTTCAAAGACGTCAAGGCCAAGACATGGGCCGACGCCATGGTGGGTATTCGGCGACAAATCAGCAAGGCGTACGACGCGCACCGCTATTTGCTCGACCGAAGTGACATCAGTCCGGCGAGCGTCAGGCAGTTCCAGCGGGTTCTCTTGGAAGAAGCCGCCGACAGTGAACTCATGTATTCGTTCGAGTTATTGTCGAAGCTGCTGCACGAACACCACAAAGAGCGCGTCGTTATTTTGATCGACGAATACGACACGCCCGTTCAATCTGGTTACACGAATGATTTCTTCGACGACGTGGTAGGTTTTTTCCGTAACTTCTTTTCGGCGTGCTTGCAAGACAACGTCGCGCTGTTCAAAGGTGTGCTCACGGGCATTCTACGCGTCTCCAAAGAAAACATGTTTTCCGGACTGAACCACATCGATGTGTATTCCATCATCGACAAACCCTACAGCACATCGTTCGGTTTTACCGAAGGCGAAGTCGCGGCCATCATCGAGCCTGAGAAACTCGAAGAAGTGCGGTCGTGGTACAATGGATACATATTCGGCGGACACGTGATTTACAATCCCTGGTCGATCTTGCATTACATCAACGAAGGTTTGTTGAAACCGTATTGGGTGAACACTGGTTCGAGCGAGCTCATCGAGACGCTGGCGCTGAAACGTGGGCTTGGTTTATCGGAAAAGTCCGCGGCGCTCCTGAACGGCGGCACCATCGATGTGCCGATTGATTCGAATATCGTCCTGCGCGACATCGAGAGAAGTCCGAACGCATTCTGGAATTTTTTGCTGTTCTCAGGATACCTCAAGATTGTCGACCTGAAACTCGAGATGGGCGAATACACCGCCAAACTCGCCATTCCCAACATCGAAATAAGCATCGTTTATCGCTCCATGTTCAAATTATGGCTGTACAAGGCTGATCCAAGTTCGGACTATACCAACGCGCTCGTCAAAGCGCTTCTCGAAGGGGATGCTCCCACGGTGCAAGAGATGCTCGAACACATTCTGCTCACGGCCATGTCGTACCAGGATCCTGGAGCAAGTGAACCGGAAAAGCTGTACCATGGGTTCATCCTGGGCTTGCTCGTGCACCTGGAAAAACAATACGAGATTCGATCCAATCGGGAAACGGGGTTTGGCCGGGCGGATGTGCTGATGCGTCCGAAAACGCCGGGGCGTCCGGGGGTGGTCCTGGAGTTCAAAGTGCAGGAGAAGCGAAAAACCGTGGACGAGGTGTTGAAGATCGCGGCGTTGCAAGTGCGCGCGAAGCGTTATGCCGCGGATCTGATGGCCGCGGGTGCCACGCCGGTGTACGAATACGTGATTGTTTTCGATGGCAAACAGGCGTGGGTGAAGCTGGTGGACGAAGCGCTCGGGCAGCCAGTCACACCAGCGTCCTGTCCATGACCACTTAAAACCTGCGTGGGGCGTGCGGGCGTCTTGTCCGAGTGCAATTCGCCCACGTCACCCATGGTGCCCACAACGAGACGCAGGCTTCTTAGATGGTGGCCATCAGGGTTTGGCGGGGTTTCAGCACCTCATCGCCAGCGCCTTGTATCTTGAACGCGTGCTTTCCATGGCACGTCCTGTTACCCTGCGCGCCCCATGAGTTCGCCCCTCCGCGTCGACTACGCCGCCCTCGACCGCACGCAATTCAAAGTTGTCGAAGAGGGCGGCGAGATCCTCGTCATCCCGCTCAAAGACAAGTTTCGCTGGGACGACCATGAGCTGCACTTGCGCTCGCTCGTGCTCGATGCGAATGGCCACGTCGTATCGGCGGGTCTCCCCAAGTTCTTCAACATCGGCGAACACCCTGACCACGACCGAGAATTCGCCGAAGCGATGGCGCGCGGCGTTGTCGAGTTCCCCGAAAAACTCGACGGTTCGCTCATCGTGGCCGATCGCGCGGCGGGCGTCGCCAGGATGCGCACGCGCGGCCGTCGCGTGTTGGGCGAGTTCGGACCGGAGGTGGAGCCGCTCGTTGCGCAGCGGTACCCTCGGCTGATGGAGTTTCTGCGCGACGACCCGTTACTCGACAGGCATTCGCTGGTCTTCGAGTTCGTGTCGCCCGTGCGCTCGGTGGTGTTGCGTTACGACGAGGCGCGGCTGTACTTGCTCGGCTACGTGGCGAAGAATTCGGTAACTCCGCATTGGGATGCCGCTACGCTTGGACGTATCGCGCGCGATACGGGCGTCGAGACGGCGCCGGTGCACGCGCTGGCCGCCGACCTCGATGGCGCCCTTGCCCAGGTGCGGTCGTGGAAGGGCCGTGAGGGCGTGGTCGCACGCTTCCACAACGTCCACGGGGTGCCGCGGCTGATGAAGATCAAGGCGGCAGACTACCTGCGCCTGCATGCGTACCGCTCGCGACTGGGCGGCAGAGGCGCGCTCAAAGTGGCGTGGCTGCTCGACCTGCGCGACGACGCTCAGCTATTACCGGCACTTGCGCGTTATGGCCTCGACTGGGAGGCTGCCGAGTTCGCGCGGGCCGAGGTGTCACCGTACATAACGCGCCGTCGGGAGGCCTTCGCGCGTTTCGATGCGTTCCGCGAGATTGTTGCTCCATGGATGGGTGTGCGTGACCGCGGTGACAAGCGTACATTTGTCGAGCGGGTCCGGACGTTCATGGCCGCAGACCAAGTTTTCGCCGATCGGCATTGGTTCACCGTGGCCATGAAACTATTCGATGCAGCCGACGACGGCGAGGCGCTCCTGGTGCTCGATGCTGCCGTGCTTGGCGAGGCTCCCACGACGCTGCGTTTATGGCGCAATGACGCCGATGCCGAGATACGCGCGATTCTCACGGCGCCCGTTCGCGACGATACGTGATAGACCTGCTGTGATGCAGACAGTGCCCTGCTCGATAAATCTCCGACCATTCAGTGAAAGCACCGTGCCTCGCCGAGGTCAAAGTTGCGCGTGACGAGGTAAACGAGGGTCACGGCGTGAAATGCAGCAATGCCCAGGTTGCTCGCGACAACCGGATTACGCAGCGTACCCACGGTGAGAGGCGTGGTGACCTTATAGATAACCTGCACGAGCAAAAGCGTAGCAACGAGCTTGGGTTCCTGCAACACGAGAAACAGCGCCGAGACAATGGCAATGGCCAGGTATATCGAAAGTAAGATGCCACGAGCCGCAGCGGCAGGGCCATAACATGCTTTCGTCCAACTCGCGTCTTTGATGAGGCCAATACAGACGGGCACCAGAACGACAAGATTAAGCAGCAACGAGATGGTGATCATGATCGGGGCTTATTAGTACTACTGCGGGACTTTCAATCCAATGCGCATGCGCCTCACCCCCTAACCCCCTCTCCAACTTCGCATTGCTTCGCAATGCTGCGTGGAGAGGGGGAAAAGAGCCTCGTTTTTTCCCGCTCCCCCCTGTTATGAAAGCCGGGCACGTTCTCGCTTACGCTCGAACGGCCCTAGTCAGTGCATTCGTCGGGCTCGCTTCGCGACCCGACTCTTGCCCTCTAGCCAGTTTACGATGGGGGGCTACGCCCCCCATACCCCCGAGA
>JANORL010001454.1:0-2596 GCA_031415295.1 Polyangiaceae bacterium
ATCCACAAACTCACCCGCGCCTTCGCGATCACCTTCTGCACGAGCACGTCGTAATGATCGCGATCACGGATGAGCTTCAGCTCGACGCGCCGACCTGGCGCACTCACACGGAACCAACCTCTTTCTCGAGATGCTCCGTAAAGATCGCCCGCACGTCATCCGGCATCACACAAGACGTCAATATCTCGAGGTTCGTCGTGACAACCGTGTGTTCGACCTGCGCCGCGAACACGCCATCACGCTCGCGAAACATGCGGTAGCGCAACGTCGCACTGCGATTACCAAGGTGCGCCGTCGTTGTATCGATACGCAAGACATCACCGTACTTGGCCGGCGCATGGAACGACATGTTCACCTTGACCGCGGGCAAACCCACGCGTCGCTGCAAGATGAGAAACGGGTAACCCGACGGAAGTCCCGCGAAAAAATGCTCCATCGCTTCGTGGGCAAACCCCAAAAAACGCGCGAAAAACACGATGCCCGCGGCATCGACGTCTTCGAACCTGATGGGCCGAACGTAAGAAATCATCGTTCGTCGAAATCTTCCGCGAGACTCGTCACGACTGCTCGAGATAACTCGACGCGTATGTCGTAGTGCGGATGGTCGATGCGCACCGCCATCGATGCCGACTTCGCATGAATCGACTTGGATGCTTCGGGCGATAGTTTGACTTTGAAATAATGGACCGCTGTCGTGCGATCCGGCATCACGCCATGCGGAGGGTGCGTCGCGGCAAACACCACACCGTCGACATCGAGCCCGACCTTCGTTTCGAGTCCTTGCAGTGCGATCAACGTCTGCTCACGAAGCACCGCATCGGCGATTTCGACAAAGAGCGTCATGCTCAATTCGTCTTCACTGGGGACCAGATCGTTGTACGTCGAGATCTCGTGCAGGATCGCGCTTTCTTTCGTGATCCGCTCGGTGCGCAACATCTCTTGGATTTGCAAGAGCGCGGTGTCGCGATTCTCGAACACCACCGATATGTGGGGTCCTACAGCGACGCGGCGCCGGCGTTTTTCTTCGATGATCCGCGCACGAAAATGCGCCCTCACCTGCTCGTATTCACCAATTGGCAGAATCTCGTTTCGATCGATGGGCCGCATCATTTTCTCCTTCCGTACCTGCTCACGCTCGCTCGACCTTGCCCGACGCCACCACGGATTCACTCGCAGGCACGAGCCCATACGCGAGCGCGAGCGCTTCGATGGGGTGCATCACGTGACGTCCCGTTTCCTTCACGACGCGTAATCCCGCGAGCGTGCAATCGCTGACGACAAGATCTGGTTCGGCGCTCGAAACTTCGTTCACCAACTTCTGCGCGTACTTTCGTCCGGTTTCGTAATGTTTTGCTTTCATCCCCCACGTGCCATCCACAGCGGAACATTGTTCGATGATGTTCACGTCCGTGTTGGGTACGACGCCGAGCACACGCGCTCCAGGAACGCCGATCTTCTGCGCGCGTAGATGACATGCCGCGTGGTACGAAACTTTGCCGAGACTCGAAGGAAACTCGCGTACGAGCTTCTTTTCCTTGCCGAGTTTGACCAAGAACTCCATCAGGTCGACCGTTGCAGCAGCAACGAGTTTTGCATCGTCCGTCGGGACGTACTCGACCCATTCTTTTTTCATCGTGTAGCCACACGTCGGACCGAGCACGACGACTTGACGACCCGCGCGTACATGCGGCAAGAGCAGCTCGACGTTGTGCCGAATCTTCTCGATCGCTGCACCAACATCACCTCCATCGAGGTTTGGCATTCCGCAACAGGTCAAGCTTGCGCCAGCGTCTTCGGCCACGCCCGGCAAACGCACGCGTATGCCGTTGTGCTCGAGCACGAGCGTCGCCGCACGTGCCACGTTGGGCACGTTGTACTCGCCGTAACACGTCGCAAAAAGAACGATCTCGCCGTTGGTCCCGGCTCTTTCGTTTCGGGTATGTCCGGACAACCATCTCGTAAACGACTCGGGCGCCATGGGCGGCAGCGGAAACTCCGCCGAGATGCCCGTCACTTTTTCTTGGACCTTGCGCACGAGTCGACTGGCCAAGACGAAGTTGGACATCGGGGCTATTACGCCACCACCAAGCGAGCCAATCACTTGGGGCTCGCCCAGGATGCGATCGACAATCGGGATGCCTTTACGCGTCGCACGATTCGCCTTCTCGCGAGCCATGAGGCGCGGAAAATCCAGCAACTCGGACGCACCTTCATCGGGCGTGTACGGACACTTGATGTAGCAAAGTTTGCACTGCCAACATTCGTCGCTGACGGCTTCGATCGCAGCGTCGTCGATCGTTTCGGCGCCTTCTGCACGACCACTGTCGATGGCTGCATCGACATGTTTGAACAGCAAAGGAAACGACCCGCAGTAGCCCACGCACATGCGGCATTCGTGACAGACCTGGAATGTCCTACGGAGTTCGGATTCGAGGTCGCGGGGATCGTAATAACGCGGATCGTGGGGGCTCACAGCGGGAGGGGACGACGGCCTGCGCGGGATGACGCTCACGGATTTGCCTCGTTGGATCAAACGTTGGAGCAGCAATGATCACGAAACGAAGCGCAAGCGGCGCTTGTTACTACGCCGCTCGCG
>JANORL010001455.1:0-6548 GCA_031415295.1 Polyangiaceae bacterium
GCTAGCTGCATCCGTGAATGACGTTCGAAACTGCTGTTTCCATTCGAATTCGTCCAACGATAAGTTAGATACCTTTTCTGTCGGCGTACACGTCGCCACGGAGACGATATCGACATGGTCCGTCCATTGATCGTTTTGAAAACAACAGCCGTGCGAGCTAACGGCAGGAATAGGATGATTGTTCGGAATAGCGGTAGGTAGATCCAGTATATCGGAGCAAATCAATGGTTGAACAGTTATGACAGGCGACAGATCTCGATTGGCAGGCCTCAGCGTAACGAGAGAAAGGAGATTGGCTTCCTTCATATTGGTTTCGTGGAGTGAACTTACCTCGTACTTCGAGCGTACCAACTTCGGATGCAGGCATATTCGAATTCGATGTTCGTCGTCTATCGTGAAAAGACAACCGAGGTTGAAGTTGCCGTCTTCATCTTGCTCGTGCAACCACTCTTCGAATGCTTCGAGATCCGGCGCGTGGAGTTTCGGAATCACCTTCAAGCGGTCAACGAGAGTTTCGATCTCTTTAACCTTGAATAGGTGTGTAGCCTTGTCGTTGTCGCCTGTAGGTCGCAGTCCTGCATGCACACATCCGAGCGGCTGGCCGGTGGAGCCGATGGATTGAAGGCATTGGAGCAGGGTCGTGGAATCCAAAAAGGCTTCCGGAAAGGTCAACAAATCAAAACGCTTTGGCCGAGGGCTTCGTCGCGAGCTTTGCGAGACGCCCTGTGTTCCGAGTCGAAGTTGTGGTGTCGGGTTCGAGGACACGAATTGCTGCAGCGCTGCCCAGAAAATGTCGGCGTGGGTCGTAGGCTGGTAAGCCCGCGGCTCCACCACGAACACGCGAAACGTACGATCTTGTCGATCGACGGTCCACGTTAGCCAATTCGGCCTGAACCGAGGTTTGTCCCCGCTGCTCATCCGATGCGACGCTCGCGTATCTCCCACTGGTCGTCAAGATCTTCTTGACGCGCGTAGTAGTTTTCAAACGACGGACGAAGCCGCCACCGCCCTGCCCGCCCTTCGGCAACGCCTACCTCTCCCACTGCCGACGTCTTGGCAGCCCCTCCGCACCCACTGCCATGTTTCCGGCACCACCAACAGCACCCGCTACCAACATCCTGGCAGCCAGTCCGCCCCCGCTACCATGTTTCCGGCACCACTACGGCACCCGCTGCCGACACTCAGCCAGCGCGGAATGCACTCATTGACATGTATCCGGTAGCACCAATCGAATCCGCTGCCGGATTCCGGCAAGGCGAAGCAAAGCCATTACCGGCAGCTGCAAAGGTGCCAGGCACTTTTGGTGGGCAGGCAGCTGCAAAGGTGCAGCTGCAAAGGTGCCAGGCACTTTTGGTGGGCACTTTTGGTGGGCACTTTTGGTGGCAACACGCTACCTGTACATTCATTACAGAAAATTTGGGCTCGTATCGGATCTTGGCGTAGGCTGAGGATCGAAAGAGGTGTGTCATGAATAAGGCCTTGTCCAGCTTCGCCGCGCTGTTCTTGTTCGGTTCGTTCGCCGCAACGTCGGGAGCGTTTGCATCGACGCACGACGTCGCGGAGTTTGCCGAGAACGTCGATGACCAGACTCTCGAACGGTTAGAAATGAGTGACGAAGAAAGGGAACGAAGGAAGCAGGTTTGCGACAGAGAATACGAATTCTGCTACGATTGGTGCTCCCGTAGCAACCGCAAGAGCGACGACCAGCGAAAATGTTACGTAAAGTGCTCGGAGAAAAATACAGAATGCCTGGACAAGCTACGGTAGGGAGCCAAAATGGACATCCTCGCGAAACGCGCATTTCGTTATACCGACAAGAACGGTAACTCGGGTGAGGTTGTCCTAACCCTACAGACGCCCTATCCCACCGAGCGTAATGGCGTTCCGATGTGGAAAGGCGACTATGTATTCGGTCCGCCCATTGCGAATGGTCACCACGCGGTCGGAGTGGACTTCATTCAAGTATTTCTGTGCGCTCTTCAGATGGCGAAGGGCTACTTAACCGGGCATTACCCGGACGGGCGCGTACAATGGCAAGGGCGGATTGATTGCGGATTACCATTTTCAACCAGCGCGCAACCCGCCCATGCGGTGCAGATTGCCGACGAAGAGCCAAACGAGGGCGCATTGCAACGCCTAGCAACGCGAGAACTAGGCTATCGGAACGAGCAGGGCACCCCGCAAAGGGCGACGCTATCGGTATTTGCACCGATATCGGATGGCGGGAACGCTTGGAAATGCGGTATCGCCATCGATCACGCCGAAGCGACCTCACTTCGATATGGTCGCGGGGTAGATCCTATCGAAGCAATCCTTGATGCACTTGCAATCGCTCGGCTCGTGTTCTCATCAATGGTGGCCAATGGAAGCCCTTTGAGCGAGGGCGACCTACTCGACTGCGACGACTTTCCCAAAAAAGTCGGACGCGCCTTCTGGCTCGATAGAGTTGGAACGTAATAAAGCTAACCGTTTACGAGCACTTGACAGCGCTCGTGACAAAGAGTCATTACCCACACAAAAATAGTGGTTGTCGCACGCGTTTGATCCGTGCATCCTTCGGACGCCAAACCCCTGCCAGATCAGGGACAAACGAAAGGAACTGTGATGGGTGGTCATGGATTCGGAAACGTAGCGGATCGAGCCTTCGTCGCCTTCAACCATGAGCTCGAGGAAGGCGCTTGGAACGAAGTGGTCACCAAAGACCACGAAGACCCTGCCAAACAGAATGCCACATTGTTGTTGATGGCGCCGCGACCCGTCGTTTGGAAAATTCGCCTCCGTTGGGGCATTGCCGGCGTGCTTGCAGCCCTCGGCGCCCCCTCCCTCGTAAAACTCGATGACGCATGGGACGCCTCGCAACGACGCCTTTTTCACCACACCGCCATTGGCGTCGATAGCGACAACGCTGGCGTGCGCTCCGCCGCCGATCGTTTACGCAATAAACTCCTCGACGGAACGGGTATTGGCCAAACACAATTGAGCTATGATAGCGAAGTTGATTTTGGACGCAATCAAATCGCGCTGACCCAAGAAGGCGCGCCGTACGCCGCTGACGCGAAAAAAGCAAAACTCACCGACGCCTTGGCCGACGTGCATAAAACGACGGAAGCATTGGCTCAGGCGCTCGGCCGCTCCACCGGAGAAAAACGAAAAGCGCCGTCGAGGCAGCTACGTGAAGCACTCGGAGAATGCGCCGCGGCATTTAATGTTGTGTATGATGAAATCGCTTGGTTCGTATCGAAAGCGTCACCTGGTGCCGAGCGAGATCGCCTGGTAACACTCCTGGCACCTCTCGACGCGCTGCTCGAACGAGTCGATTCAGGCGCTGCGGCATCGCCACCGGTTGCGCCCATTCCTGGAGCCGAAACGCCGTGAATGGTAGGGGTTGAGCGGTCCTCGTAAAAAAGCAGAAATGAAAAAGCAGCCACCTGCCGCGACGAATCCAAGCCGATTGCGCGAGGTGGCCCTTTTGTTTTTGCGTTTGGGGTTCACGTCGTTTGGGGGGCCCGCGGCGCACGTGGCATTGATGGAGGCGGAGGTCGTGACGCGTCGCAAATGGGTGACGCGCGACGAATTTCTGGATCTGTTTGCCGCGACGAATTTGATTCCCGGGCCCAATTCGACCGAAATGGCGATTCATTTGGGGTATCGCCGCGCGGGAATACCGGGCCTCTTTTTGGCTGGCGTGTGTTTTATTGGACCGGCTGCGCTGATCACCGCAAGTTTTGCTATCGCCTACATGAAATTGCGACAGGTTCCAGCGCTTTCGAGCGTTCTTTATGGAATACGCCCGGCAATTCTGGCCATCGTGCTGGCAGCGATCATGCGGCTCATGTTGCCCAAGAAGAAGGATTGGTTTTTCCTGATCATCAGCGGTTTGGCCACGCTGGCGACGATTGTCGGCGCGAATGAATTGTTGGTACTCTTGGCTGGCGCTGGAATTGGTCTGGGTAAAGCTTATCGTCACGCGTCGTCTTCAGAAAACCCCACACCAAAACCTCCGCAATCCAAGGCCATATTTCCATTGGTCTTTGCGTCGTCGAGTCTTTTGACGGCAGGTTCCAAGGTTGGAGCGTTGACGCTGTTTTTCTTGAAAGTGGGCAGCATTCTTTATGGCAGCGGATACGTATTGATCGCACTGCTTCGGGCGGGCCTCGTGACAGAACGCGGATGGCTCACGGAAAACGAACTTTTGGACGCGGTGGCGATTGGCCAATTTACGCCGGGGCCAGTGTTATCGACGGCGACGTTTATTGGATATTTGATTGAAGGCCCAATGGGGGCGATTGCGGCAACGTTGGCGATATTTTTGCCGAGTTTTATTTTCGTATGGGCGAGCGCGCCCTACATTCCGAAATTGCGATCTTCGCGGCTGTTTTCCGGGCTGCTCGATGGAGCGTCCGCGGCGTCGCTGGGACTTTTGGCGGCGGCGACATTCGTGCTGGCACGCGGAGCGCTCGTGAATTGGCCAGCGCTCGTCATTCTCGTCGTGGCGCTTCCCGCGGCGATGCAACCGAAGCTCAATGCAACGTGGATCGTGGTGGGCGGAGCGCTCGCGGGAATTTTGGTGAAAATAATAGGGTTCGTGTAGACAATCCCGTCGAGATGCGATAAGCAAAGCTCGATGCGTGCTCCTCCGGTATCCCCTCCCCTGCGCGACGCCCTCGTGGCCGCCATGCTTCCTTCGCCGGGAGGCGGTTTGCCCGGTGCGGGTGAGCTCGATCTATCTTCTTTTTGGCCGCGATTCGAAGCTGCCGCGCCCATTCACTTGCGCCTGGCCTTTCGCGCGGCAACGGTGATCATTGCCGGGGTTCTTCCCATCACGCTAGGGTATCGCGGATCGCTGGCCACACTCGATGACGACACGCGCGATGTATTTCTTCAGCGTGTTGCGAACATGCCGACCCTTACGCCACTTCTCGAAATTGTAAAAATCGTCGTGGCGTTTGCCTATTTCGATAATGCTCGCGTCGAAGCGATCGTGCGAGGTCGGGCATGAATCGTATTGACGGACGCACGCTTCGATCGCCGCTCGACCTCGAAACCGACATTGTCATTGTTGGCAGTGGACCCGCCGGATCGGCTGCTGCGCGCGAAGCTTCGCGCCTTGGTGCTCGGGTCGTCGTCGTGGAAGAGGGACGGTATTTCGATCCGTGCGAATTCCCAGAATCGTCGTTTGCGTCAATGGCCGCGGCCTATCGGGACATGGGCGCCTCGGTGGTATTCGGACCGGCACCAATTCCGTTCGTACAAGGTAAAATGGTGGGCGGAAGCAGTCCCATCAATGGCGCGATTTGCTGGCGAATGCCGCGGGATATTTACGATGCATGGATCCAAGCAGATCCAGCGTTGGCAGATGCGTTGCCCTTCGACGAAATCGAAACGATTACGGACGAAATCGAAACGCGTCTCAACGTCAAGCCTACGGATCCACGCATTGCAGGTAGGAAAAACCTGCTGATGGCCAAAGGCGCCGAAGCTTTGGGTCTAGAGCACCGGCCGATTCGCCGCAATGTTTCCGATTGCGAAGGCCTTGGTCGCTGCATGCAAGGTTGTCCCAAAGGCAAAAAACTTTCGGTCGACGGGACGCTTCTTGCCGACGCGGAATCCCGCGGTGCGACGGTCATTAGTTCCGTCGAAGTATTGGAAATTGAAAAGAATCGCCATCGCGCAGTGGGAATTCGCGGCACGAGTGTCAATGGGGCAAAAGTACGCATTCGAGCGATTCGGGCGGTGATTCTCGCGGCAAGTGCGGTGCAAACGCCAGCGCTTTTATTAAAGAATCGCCTCGATCATGGTCCCGTTGGTCAGGGTTTTTCTTGTCATCCGGGCGTATCGATGGCTGGTCGATTTCCCGAGCCTGTGCGCATGTGGGAAGGCGCGACGCAAGGGCACGAAGTGATTGGATTGCGCCACGAAGGGCTCAAATTCGAGGCACTTGGTTTTGGTCTCGCCGTCATGGCCGGGCGTCTTGGCGGTGTGGGACGCGATTTTGCCAAGGAAGTCGCGGACATGGCGTATCAGCTCGATTGGGGAGCTGCCGTGCGCGCCGAAGCGCGCGGGCGCGTGCGCGTGGTGGCGCGAAAAGCGCGCGTGCTCTATACGCCTACTGCGCGCGATGTGGCCTTGTTTCGTCGAGGATTACGCATTCTCGGGGAAATGATGCTCGCGGCGGGCGCCGATTACGTATCGCCGGGCGTGCGTGGATTCAAAACGCGGACATCGAGTATCGAAGACTTGATTCAACTCGAACAATCGGGCCCGACGAATCCTGCTGCGTATACCGCGGCGATTACGCATATGTTCGGCACGTGTGTGATGGGCAGTGATCCAGAGAAATCCGTCGTCGGCACGGATTTTCGGCATGTGACACTGGACGGGCTTTACGTTGCAGATTCGAGCGTTTTTCCGTCGAACATTGGAGTCAATCCGCAGATTCCGATCATGGCGGTGGCGACGCTCGCGGCACGCGCGGCCGTTGGCGACGAGACTCGAGTAACTTTGCAAAAGCGACAAAAAAAACGCACACTGCAACAGCACATGGTAGA
>JANORL010001456.1:0-16774 GCA_031415295.1 Polyangiaceae bacterium
CGCGCCCCTCGACCCGCGCAAGGGGCAGAGGCCCCTTGACCCGTGCATGGTTCGACCGCGGCGCGCTCGAACCACAAGGATACGGGAGTTTTTTTAGCGCCGCATCGAGCGAACTTTGCCGGCAACCACCTCAGGCGTTAGGCCAAAATGCACCGCGAGATCGGTATCGGGTGCCGAGGCGCCGAATTCATCCAGGCCAATGACGAGACCTCGATCGCCCACGATTGAGCGCCACGGACCCGTTACTCCCGCTTCAATGGAAACGCGTGGAATCCCAAAAGGGAGAACGTGTTCGCGATATGCTTGATCTTGTCGCTGGAATGCTTCGAGACACGGCATTGATACCACGCGAACGCGATCTCCTTCAGCTTCGAGCAATTTCTTGACCTCGACAGCAAGGCCCACTTCCGATCCTGTTGCTATCAGAATCACGGAAGGCGGCGCCACTGTGGACTCGGCAAGAATGTAACCGCCTTTGAGCATGAGTTGCGGGTCGAACGATTCGGGTCGTGCAAGTGCAGGCAACTTTTGTCGCGATAGCGCCATGACCGTGGGACCTCGACGCCGATTTAATGCGTGTGACCAAGCCGCGGCACACTCGAGACCATCGGCCGGACGAAATACATCGAGGTTCGGGATGAGTCGCAAAGCCCAGAGGTGCTCGACCGGTTGATGCGTCGGACCGTCTTCTCCGAGAAAGATGCTATCGTGCGTAAAAACAAACGCCGCTTGAATGTGCGACAATGCGGCGAGCCGAATGGCCGGGCGCATATAATCGGCAAACACGAGAAACGTTGATCCAAACGGAATGAAGCCTCCACCAAGGGCCAATCCGTTGACGAACGCCCCCATGGCATGTTCACGAACACCGAAATGGATGTTTCGGCCCGAGAAATCATTCTTTTGAATCGCGGGTGAACCTTCGATGTACGTCTTCGTGGACGGATTCAAATCTGCCGAACCGCCAACGAGGGATGGGACGAGGGCTGCGGCACGTTGTTCGACGACTCCAGCATGCGCCCGCGTAGCGCCATCTTTTTGTGGTGCTGCGGCACAAAGTTCGGCAAATAGATTATCAGGAACTTCCCGCGCGAGCAGACGCGAATACGTTTTACCAAGTTCTGGTTGCTGATCTTCCATGTCGCGAAACGCTTGTTGCCATTCATGGCGAATGCGATTGCCTTCGAGCGCGCGCTTGTGAAAGATTTCTCGTACGTCGTCGGGAACCAAAAAGGTCGGTTCGAGCGGCCAACCAATGGCGTTTTTCGTCGCCTGGACTTCTTTCGCTCCAAGCGGCTCGCCATGAGCTTTGGACGTATTGGCCTTCCCCGGTGAACCATAACCAATCGTCGTGCGGGCAATGACGAGCGACGGACGAGACGGCTCGGCAATTGCACGATCAAGTGCTATACGGATTTCGCCGTGATCATGTCCATTGATCGATTGCACGAACCATCCATAAGCTTCGTAACGGCGTCCGACGTCTTCCGAGAAGGCAAGGTCGGTTTTTCCGTCGATGGTGATTCGATTGTCGTCGTAGAAAAAAATCAAGTTGTCGAGGGCGAGATGCCCTGCGAGGCTCGACGCTTCTGCCGAAATGCCTTCCATGAGATCGCCGTCGGAAGCGAGACCAAACACGCGAGCTTGCACGAGTTTGTCTGCGTGTGTGCCCACGCGAGCCGCCATCATCTTCAGCGCGGCGGCCATACCTACCGCAGTGGAAATACCTTGCCCCAGCGGGCCAGTCGTGCATTCGACCCCTGGCGTTAGATGGACTTCAGGGTGACCAGGCGTGTGGGAGCCGAGCTGCCGAAAACGCTTCAGTTGCGCCATCGGGACTTCATAACCGGCAAGGTGCAGAAGGCCGTAGAGCAACATCGACGCATGGCCGCAGGACAAAACGAACCGATCTCGATCGGGCCAAACGGGCGCGACTGGATCGAAACGCATGTGGCGTGACCAGATCTCGAACGCGATGGACGCCAAACCCATGGGCGCACCGGGATGTCCCGAGTTCGCCTTTTCGACCCCGTCGACGGCGAGCATTTGAATGGTGTGCACCGCCTTCTGTACGAGCGCCTCGTCAATATGCATCGTTTCCTCCACGGGCGGCGTGATAACATATTCTAGAGCGGTCCGTAGGTCTTTCTTTCGAAACGGATGCTCTCGTTCTGACCAGCGGTGGCCCACGGGAACACGACGCTCGTGCGCGACTCACCCTCGAGTGACGGATCTGCACGCTTGTCGAGTGCCGCGGACTAGAGTTTGTCAGGGGGCAAATTTGACGACAAACGCGTCGTCGCTGGAGTTCGCGGCAATGGGGCCGAGACCGAAATTCATGATTCCACTAAATTCACCACCCACAAAAATATTGTTCATGGCGTCCGTGGTTATGCAGCGCGAATCCTGATCGGATTGATTGCCGAATCTGCGACTCCACACGTGTGCTCCCGTCGCACCCTTCATTTTGACGACGACGACATCGCTCGAGCCCGTCGCACCAGCATTCGTCATGGGACCGCCTCCATAATCGACAGTACCTTGGTGTTCGGACGTGAAAACGATATCGCCATTCTTATCGACCGTCATGGCCCTCGCCGATTGGTTGCCGGCGTCGCCAAACGTCTTCGTGAAAACGTGTTTGCCTGTGACGTCGAGTTTCGTCACGTAAATATCGTCAGCGCCCAGCGAAGCGACTTGTCCGCCACCCATGTTGACAGCCATGTCGAATTCGCCGAACAGGTACATGTTGCCACTTGCGTCGAGCGCGACGGAATCTGCCGATTGGTCGCCGTCAGACGGGAATCCTTTGCTCAGCTCATGAGCACCCGATGCATCGAGCTTGGCAAGAAAAACATCGCTACTGCCGCCGTCAACAATGACACCACCTCCAAAATCGACGGTTTCGTCGAAATATCCGGTGACATAGACGTGGTTCGTCGCATCGGTCGTAATCGCCGCTCCTTCGTCATCGCCCGAGCCACCGAACGTTTTTTGCCATAACGGTATGCCCGTGTTGTCGTATTTTATAACAAACCCGTCGAGCATATCCGACGCCATGACTTTGCCTAAACCGGCATCGAATTCCGTAGCAAACGTACCCGTCACGATAAAGCTATCCGCTCCGTCGACTGCGATGGCATTGGCACGTTGATCCGCAATTCCACCCATGATCACGTACCCGAGATAGATACCCGCCGGATCAATGGCGATCATGATGCCATCTTGACCACCGACAGCCACGACGTTTGTCCCGCCGACGCTCATGGTTCCCGTGAAATATCCCGTGATATAACAATTACCGACACTATCGATCGCAATCGCCAGGCCCTCGTCATCTGTGGCCCCGCCAAACAGTTTACTCCACAGGTGTTTGCCGTCTTTATCGAACTTGGCTACGAAAATATCGTTTCCCCCGAGACTTGTGAGCACCCCGCCTCCGAAATCGGCAGAGCCAAGCAAAGAGCCAGTAATGATGACGTTTCCTGCACTGTCAGTCGCTACGCCATACGTCTGTTGGTCGAGTGCCGTACCTGCACGAACGGCCCATACTCCACAATGACCGTTGATCACTCCATCACAATCGTCATCAACGTTCACCGTACTGCACTCTTCGGCAATAGGTATCACTTCGCCGAGGCACGGCCCATAACTCATTCCGTCGGGTTGGCATAACGTTGCGCCACCTTTGCACGCCCCCACATTTTGCGTGCCGGCGGCGCCCGAATAACAAACCTTTCCCGTGTCAGGAACGCAGGAAACGCCACCTCCAGCGCCTCCCATTCCTCCAACGCTCATACCACCACCACTGCCACCCATTCCCCCGTCACCCGCCATACCGCTCGAACTGGACGACATTGCTCCGCCCATACCGGTCGAACTGCTGCTCGAACTGCTGCTCGAACTGGACGAACTGGACGAACCTTCATCGATACGCGGATCGTACGAATTCCACTCGTGGCTACACGAAGCCACAACCGTGGTCCCGATGATGACAAGTGGAATGGCAGCAAGCGATACGTGGCGCTTGGAGAGAAAAAATGGAGCGTAGGTCTTTTGGCGACGCAACATGGGCGGGCATAGGCTACCATCGCAACCCTTTCTCCGTGCAATCATCCTCGTAGCTACGATACCTTGGCATCAATGACGCTTCGCGCTGGGCGCTATGAACTCCTCGACATGATTGCCTCCGGGGGCATGGCCACCGTGCATCTCGGTCGTGCCGTGGGGGCGGGCGGTTTCGAGCGTCTCGTAGCGATCAAGACCATGCACCCGCATTTGTCGAGCGAGCCAGAATTCGTGGCCATGTTCCTCGACGAAGCGCGCCTTGCCGCTCGGATCCGGCATCCCAACGTCGTTGGAACGATCGACATTCAACAAGACGAACTCGGCCTGTTGCTCGTGATGGACTTCATCGAAGGACCGAGCATGAGCCAAGTCCTTCGCGCGCTGGGTAAGCAAAAGACGACGCTACCGCTTGATATTTCAGTGCGCATCATGCTGGACGTCCTCGCGGGACTTCACGCGGCACACGAATTGTGCGGACCAGATGGTGAACCGCTCAACGTGGTCCATCGCGACGTTTCACCACAAAACATTCTGGTGGGAGTCGATGGAATCGCGCGCATCATGGACTTTGGTGTGGCGCGTGCAGAATCGCGAATCTCGACGACGAAGGGCGGCGATGCCAAAGGCAAAGTCTCCTACATGGCGCCTGAGCAAGCCTCGCAAAAAGAGATGGACCGCCGCGTCGATATTTATGCTGCCGGCGTTGTTTTCTGGGAGTTTTTGCTCGGTCGCCGATTGCTCCGCGGTGACAACGATATGGTGCTCATGCATCAAATCTTCCATGCCAATCACCCATCGCCGCACGAAGTCATCGAAGCCATCCCGCGCGAACTTTCCGACGTCGTGATGCGTTCGATCTCGAGGGAACGGGATGACCGATATCCCACGATGGCCGCATTCGCCGAAGCCGTGGATCGAGCGGTGCAAGCGAGTGGCCTCGTGGTCGCATCGCCGAAGGTTGTCGGATTGTTTGTCCGGGAACTCAACATGCACAAATCCCCGGCGGAACTATCCTCTATTTCTCGTCAGCTCGTTTTGCCTGCATCCATCCGCACGCTGCCGAGTGCTGACTTTGCAAGTACGACACCTGGAGTGACTACCTCACCGGTGAGCGATGGTCTCACGACGAGCGCGGGCACTTCATCGCGTGGTGGGTTTGTCGCGACGCCTGCCAGCACACCGCGACCTACTGCTTCCGCACGCAACAAGATCCTCATCGGTGCGGCGGGCGGAACCATTCTGGTGGGCATCGGTGTGTGGTTTGCCCTCGGCGCTTTGTCATCGGGAGACAAACCCGATCCTAACGTCGTTCCAGCTTCGAGCGACACGTCGGTATCCGCAGACAAACCCCCGGCGCCCCCGCCGGCGACCAACACCGCACCTGCCACGTCGACTTCCGCAGCAGCCGCCACCGCCGCGACGTCTTCCTCGGCGAGCAAGACGCCACCATCACGAACTTCGACTGTCAACACGAGTCCTTCCAAGATCCCTAAGACGTTCATCCCGAAAGAACTTTGAGTTGGCATGATCATCGGTTCTCTGCACACGCCTTCCCGCAAGTTCGTCTTGGCACTGGTCTTGGCATGTTTACCGCTGACGGTCGCACCGGCCGCAAGTGCTGGACCTGGACCAGACAAACCCGCGAAACCGGCGAAGGATCCGGTCATCGAGCTGTTCAATTCGGCCAACAAGTTGTTCGTTGAAAAGAAGTACGACGCCGCGCTGCTCTTATTTCGCAACGCGTACGAGCAGTCGCAGAGTCCCAACGCGCACTTGATGATCGGCAAGTGTTTGCTGGCGCAAAACCGTCTACCCGAAGCGTACGAGGAACTTTCGGCAACTCTTCGCGAGGCTGGAAAACGAGCTGAAACGGAACCGAAATACGCGGATACGCGCGACGCAGCCGCGACTGAATTGGCACCGCTCGAGACGAAGATCGGCAAGATCGTCGTGACGTTGGTCGACGCTCCAGCGGAAACGCGTGTACGAGTTGGCGGAGTGGAACTAGCCAAAGACAAACTTGGTACTCCGATGGCCGTGATGCCCGGAAGCATTGAGATCGTGGCGGAAGGTTTGTCGCAAGGAACGGTCACGCGAACTGAAGAAATCAAGGGCGGAGAGACGAAGACGGTCGTCCTCGCAAGTGAATCGCAAGCCAAAGTGCCTCCCACGAATAACCCGATTCCCGAAGCGACGACCGGAGGCGGCATGCGCAAGGTCGGTTTTGGGGTACTTGGATTGGGCGTCGTCGGGATGGGGCTGTTTGCGTTTGGAGGGATTCAAGGCAATGCGAAATTCGCGACACTTGAAAAAGAATGTGGTTCGACGCGTTGCACGGACCCGAAATACGCGGACGTCATCGATAGTGGAAAAACTCTGGACCTCGTCGCCAACATTGGTCTTGGTGTAGGTATCGCGGGAATCGTTGCGGGAACGGTACTGGTCATCGTGGGTGGTCCGAAGCCCAAACCCAAAACGACGGACGTTTCTTTCTTTATTGCACCGGGACAAACGACGCTTCAGCTGCGACATTTGTTTTGATAACAAATTGGCTTTGAAGCGCAGTGACGCAATGCCACCGCCTTTCAATCGCATTACCCCGACGAACGTGTATTGCGCTACGGGTGCACGTAAATCAGCGTTCCACCAACCGGAGTCATCGCTCCATGCCATTCTTGCGGCACGGGGGGATCGGTAAATTCGAAAAGCCACGCCGCATCCGCCGGAGAAACGTTCACGCAGCCATGGCTTTTTAGTTTTCCGAATTGATCGTGCCAATACGCGCCGTGAATTGCGTAATTTTGATGAAAATATTGCACATAAGGTACGTCGTGAAGCTCGCGCGCATTTTCATCTTCGGGATCCCCGTCCATCGTTGCCGATACGTGTTTTGATTGCACGAAAAATGTCCCTTGCACCGTCGCGCTCGTCGTTTGCGGATCCGACAACCCTCCACGTCCGGTCGATACCAGCGTAGCGAATACCGCGCGATTGCCCTCATACGCAATGAGCATTTGCCGTTCAATGGACACGTCAATCCATCGTTTGCCTCGTTTGGCATGGCCCCACAGGTCCGTTCCCAAACGCCCCATGCGTAAACTCGATGCCGGAAGCCACACGCCTTCCGCCGTTTCGAGAAATGCCGCCAATGCTTCGCCAGACTTGCCCGAAATACGATGCGTCCCACCACTCGAAGCCATTCCCGTGAGCGAATAACCAGATCGAAAAGGCACCACTTCCGCTTCGCGCAATTTGCCTTCGGCATCGGGGCGAAGCGCACGTAAATCGTGATGCGTAACGAAAGCTGGCACGAGCCCTTCTCCCTGAATTTGTACGCCATGCATGACAGAAAGTCGCACGAGACGCGTGCGATCGAGTGGCACGAGGTCGAGTTCCGTCGTCAAACCAAAGCGGCGATTCGTCCAATCGAATGTGGCAATGAGTCCGAAAGCTGATCGAGGTTTGGCCCGGCCACGATGCGCAGGAAAACGCACCCGTTCTTCGGCACCAGCTGGTTTTGGCAAATCTTTTCCGCTCGAAAGAAACGCGGATAAAACATCGGCAGGTCCGACGGTATCGGCAAGTTCTTGCACGACCCACGGGTTCATTGGTGGATGATTGATGGGTCTTCCTTCGACATGATGTTGTTCATGGGGAGTGGGCAAATGGACGTACAAATGCGGCGTCGGAATCCGCGAAATCACATAATGGTAGGGAAATGGCTGGCCACGACGAGGACCTCGATACGCTGCGAGAGCCACGGGATTCTCGATATCGAGCGAGGCACCGATGCCCGCACATACGTATCCACGCGGAGCAATCCGGTAAAACCCTGCCTTGCAACGATTAAATCCAGCAGCTACGGCCGCACGATCAACGATGGCGCCCGCGCGTAAATACCCAATCCGCGTCGATTGATAGTCCGGAGCAATGTAAATGTAATTGCGCATCGCAATGCTCGCGAGCTTGTGACCATGCCCAGGCTCCAGATCTTCGGCCGTTGGTGTAAGGTCGATTTCCGGTTCGGCAGCATCGAGCGGAAACGGAAGGGAACTCGTGTTGGGTTGAGAAAAAACGGCAGGCTGCGCTTCGGCGGGATCGACTTGTTCGACGTTGCGGCCGGGAGGCTCTTCGGGCGCGCTGCATGCGACAACCGTCGACACGACAGACGCGACAGACGCGACGAATGTGTACGTGACAAACGGTCGCGCCCACGCGGTTCGTGCATCGACGATACGATCACCCACTGCCTCGAAGATACCTGATCGCTCTGAACGACGCGAAGTATCGGGCACGATTGCGCCACGATCACACGTTGAGTACCAAGACAAACTCGATGTTCAGGGGGCGAAAAGACGAGATCTCGAGGCCGGAAAAATCATCCCGCGCCTTCGAGTTCGTCGAGTACAGACGACAGGGCGTGCAGAGCATTGACGGTCGTGAACATGCCGACGACCTTGTCACCGTCGACGACGACCGCGGATCCATGCTTGTTTTCAGCCATCGCTTGTGTCACTTCGCGCAGCGGAGTCTCGGGGGAAACAGCGTAAGGCGGACCGAGGATGAAGTCTTCGACGCACGCCATCCCCGAATCGACCACCCGCATATTCTCGACAATTTTTAGCTCACGCTCGGACAAACATCCGACGAGATGCCCGGTATCATCGACGATGGGCAGGTGTCGAAAGCCGTGTTCGTCGAGCATCTTCATGGCGCGGGCCATGGTCGTCTTACGCGTGACGGTAATTGGGCTCGGAGTCATGTACTTGCGGATCGTTCGGCGATTCGGCATGCGGCAACGGGTAGTCGTTCGCAGAGCTTTCTGCAAGATGCGAAAGCACCGCAAAGCGCACCTACCAAAGCACTCGGCCTTCCATGCCTCCAGCGACGAGCAGCACTTCGCCCGTGACGTGCCGGGACATCGCCGGCGAAGACAAAAATAAGATGGCGCGCGCAACATCCAACGGTGCGGCGAGCTGCCGAAGCGACATGGTTCGCATCGTCGTTTCAAGAGCGCCGTGTCGTTCGAGGTACTCCTCGATGGTCGGCGTCACGGTCCAACCAGGTTCGACGAGATTGACGCGACCACGTGGGTCGATGAGCACGATCTCATTTTTGAGCGAAGCCATGAGGCCACGCAGCGCGGACTTGGTTGCGGCATATTCAGCATGCCCACGTTCACCAAAATGTCCCGCTGTCGAACCAACGAACACAAGGCTCGCTCCTCGCTCGTCCTTGCGTACTCCCGTTCGTTCGAGGGACGCGATGAACGCTCGTGCTGTCCACATGGAACCGAGTAGGTTCGTCTCGACAACCTCACGTGCGCGTGAGAGTTCTTGTCGATGAAGGAGCACCGGTTGTGGTGGCCAAATGCCTGCACAAGCCACACACACGTCGACGCGACCGAAACGTTTTTCCGTCGCCCGCATGGCTTGATCGACAGCCTCGGGATCGCGAACATCACCGCTGATCGAGATCGTGCGTTCGCGATCTCCTTCGGGCATTCCACGCCGAGAAAACGCGGCAACAAGCGCACCTTCATCGAGAAACGCGCGGCAGATTTCGTTGCCAATGCTGCCCGACGCACCCGTTACGAAAACGACAGAGCCTTTCAGGTCGAGGTCCACGACGAACGCATAAGACGATCCGACGCAGGCGACAAGGGTGCGCAACGCTTCCGTCGTGATCGGCGCATGCGTCACCCTCCCGAGCGATGAACAAGACGCTCGGCTCCAAAGAATGGAAACCTCTCGGACTCGGCATGGCGCAAAGATGGCGAATCGCCGTTTATCGACGAATTGATTTTGCGCAAAACGATGGGCGTCATGCGCGACGAGTAAAAGCGTCGCTGGCTTGGCTTTTTCAACCGGCCAACTCGAATTCGTCATTGCGGCGATCGAATTCGTGCGTATGCAGAATCAATCCCCGTCGACGACTGTACCCAACACTTTCCGTATGCGTACGACGAATAAACCCCGGTAAGGGGGCAGCGAAAAGCCATCGCGGCAGCAACTCAATCAAGGAACCGTCGGCGTATCAATCGTCCGACGAAACATTTGCTTTTTCGCCGCCGCTCGTCTACGACGCCTGCTGGTTCATAGATGCTATCGCATCGAGTGCGCCGCATCAACCATCCTTCGAGCCCCTGCGAGAACCATCGTGCGAACCCATTCGACGTACGCGTTTTCTATCTGGATGACGATATTGGCCGCTGGTTGCGGACAAAACCAACATGAATCGATCGTAGCCATCCGGATTGGCGGGGCAGGTTTCTTTTGACATCTCCGCAATCCTCACCGCTTCAAGGCGCCATGAATCCTGACAAGAAAGCAACCGGGAGTGGTGGACGCATGCTTGGTATCCTCCTTGTCTGCGCGTTTGTCGCCCTCGCAGCCCTGGGCAGCCACATCTTCGCCACATCGGCGCCGCCCCTGGCCCGCACCGTTGAGCTTGTCGAGAAAAACCCCAATGTCACCGATATCGTCGGCAGCCCCGCATCTGTCTCGCTCGCGACGACACGCAGACTTCAGCGCAACATACTCCACGCGATATCCGGCCAAGATTCAGTGAGCGTCCTGTCGACGGTCAAAGGGCCGAAAGGCGAGGCGAATTTCAATCTAAATGCCCGCAACGTAAATGGCCAAGGTTGGGCCGGGACATTCGCGATCGACGCTCCAAGCCGAAGCGTCCTCAAAGATGGCAAATACGTTACGGAGGGCGGCGGCATTATTCTCGAAGGCGATTTCGCGCCCGACGGATCACCTCTCATTAAAAAACAATGATTCGTGGCTCAGATGGAGTTGAACAGGCGTCGCGAGCGATGTACGTCTAGCGAGGACGACGGAAGCGTACATCGTACGCTGAGTAAGTCCGACCAACGCCGTGCAACACGCAGCAGCCTATTCAACACCATCTCAGGTCAAACGGCATTGCACGCAAAAATATGCTCGACTGCGTCCAGCACGAGCTGCTCCACTTGCTCTGTCGTAATCTCCTTCGGGTGTGCATACCGGATGAGATCCATCACCGGTCGATTCACGTCGAGATAAGCGAGCACTTCGGGCATTCCCCGGCGCTTCACGACGCAATAGGCGATGACGTTTGGCCAAGCCGGGTCGGCGCCGTGAATCCCAAGCTTTAATTGGATACTCGGCACCTCCTTGCACCCATCGAGCGTAATCGTCGGAGAGTGCCCGACACGCGCGAGTTCCGCCGCAATATCCTCCATCGCTGGCCGAATCACCTCGCGCCGCGCGCGCTCGAAATCCGCATCGAAATCGTCCTCGCGCGCGCGCCCGCGCTCGGCAATCCGTTTGTCATAACGACCCGTGATGATCGCGATGCGGTTCCGATTCTGCTCTTTCATGGCATCAAGGGGCGAGCAAGATAACCTTGATTTGGCTCGGGACGAGCGACATTCCCGGCGCGTTCGTCGAGTTCTGAAGCGTCATACTCGTCATACGCGTCCCTGGAATGCCGCCGACGAGCACCGTAAACGCAGCCGTCAAATGCCGCGATGGCCCCATCACCATGCCCGAAGCCACCCCCATACTAACGCCTGGATTGTCGCCGTTCGTTAGGGGCACCGACGTTGTCAAGTTATGCGCGGGCGTGCACATGAACAGGACATGGTACGCGGCCGGCACACCCATAGGTTGCGCCGAAATATTCGGATAAGGAATCGGAACGGGAGCGGGGGTCGGTGTGAGACAAACATCAGGAAAACCGAGGCTCATTCCGCCCATTTGGGTATTTGCAAACATCGTTTCACCCCAGGTGGATCTGGCCGCCGTCGACCTTGACCAATTCAGCAGCCGTCACCATGGTGTGCCGGCCGTGGAGCGCAATCTGTTGTTGCGCCGTGTAATGAATTCTATCGGCGTGAACTTCCTCGCCGTCCCGCATGAATCGATAGGCTTGGCCGAGCCGCTCGACCGAGCGCTCCGCCGCGACTTCGACCGTCTCCGCGACCGTCTTGACGTGTACGGCTTCGCAAATCGCGTTATGCCCAAGAAATGCCGCATCACTTGCGACGACATGGAGCGACGCCGCCCGTACTTCCACTTGGTATCCACGCAGGACAGCAGCTTCCGGACCGTCGATCTCGACGCGCGGCGCGCTCATCGAAATGCGCTCCGCCGCTTTCAGCTCCACCGTCGGGCCACAAGCGAGTCGCGTCGGCGCGTCCGCGTGCAATCTCTCCAAAATCGCGAGAATATGAATGCCCTCGCCATGCACAACGACGAGCACCGTGTCGCCTACGTCCGGCTCGACGAGGCAGCTCACGGCGCGCCGCGCGTCGCACTGATAACCATCGATTTCCACAATGAGCCGCCCGCTGTCGTCGGCTGCTGTAATGACGCGGCCGATCTGCTGCTCAATGGGAATGGAAACGCGTTTTCGTGCGACGTTTTTCATAAATTGCCTCTCTTGGTCAACGTGGGGGATGAAAATCTTCGGCCTCGGCGAGTGACGCATCATCGCCGAGCGCGAGAGTCCGGTCGGTGAACTTCGCGCCTTGCTCCTTGACCCGATGGAACCGCGTCCGAAAGAGCTTAGCCTGTGAAAAGTTCGCGCCTTCGATGTTGGCATACGAGAAATCTGCGTAGGTGAGCGTCGCACCCGTAAATTGGGTGCCTACGCACGTGGCTCGATGGAATATCGCCTGCTCCAAATTGGCACCCGCGAAGTTCGCGCGCGTCAAATCCGCCTCCACCAGGACGGCTTGGAAGATTTCCGCGCCGCGTAAATCAGCACCCACAAGGCTCGTTTTGGACATCAAGCACCGACGCATAGACGAGCCGGCGAGCGAGACACCGTCGAGTTTCGCGTCCTTGAGATTGGCTTGCTCTAAAATCGCCCGTTCGAGTCGCCCACCGCGAAAATCGACACCCATGAGCTGCGTGAGCGTGAAATCGAGACCCGAAAGGTCCTGCCCTGCGAGACTCGAATCCGTAAGCACCGCATTACGAAGCGAGACACCGCCAAGCTTCGCTTTGGACAGGTCGGCTTTCATTAAAATGGTCTGTGCGAGCTTCGCCCGATCGAGTACGGCGCCCGCCATTGTCGCATCGCAAATCACCGTGCGATCGAGGTTCGCGTCGACGAGAATGACGCCATCGAGAGGCGTGTTGACGAACGACGCAATCGTGAGATTTGCCCGAGAGAGATCGACTCGCTCGAGCCCTGTATTGACGATCTTCGCGCCGATCAAGCACGCGTCTTTGGCGCGCGCATCCGCCAGCGTTGAGCCTTCTATGCTTGTGAGGCGGAGGTTTACCCGGTCGAGGTCTGCGCCCGTGAAATCACAGCGCAGGAAAAACGCCTCGCGCAGGTTTGCGTCTGCGAGCCGCGCGCCGGCAAACGATATGCCCTCGAACATGAACCCCGACAGATCGATTCCGGCAAAATCGACGCCGGAAGCGTCGATTCCTGTAACGACAGCGGAGCGCTCGCAGAGGCGCAAGAATTCATCGCGCTGCATGACCACCTTTTACGACGCGGACTTCCTTCATGTTTGCCCCGGCGAGGTTCGTGTTATCATCACCGCGCACCCTTGCAAAATCCGCGCGAAAGAGATTTGCGTCTTTTAGTGATGCTCCCGAAACATTCGCTTTTTGCACGAGCGCGAACATGAGATTGGTCCGCTCGAGCTTCGCGCCTTCGAGATTGGTCCGGATAAACCTACCCTCCCGAATCATCGCATCGGAAAGGTCAGCGCCTCGGAGATCACATTCGCTGAAATCCGCAGTAGGTGCCTTGATTCGCCGCAAATTCGCATTGAGCATGGGGGTTTTTCGGAAATTTGCGCCCGTCAAGTCGGCTCCCTCGAAATCCGCGCCATCGAGCGAACTATCCGCAACCACGCGCAAGTTCACACAAACGGTGCCGCGAAATTTGGACCCCGAAGCGTTGGTCCCGACAAGCAAAAGGCTCGTCGCATTCGCCTTCGAAAAATCCGACTCTTTCGCATCGCATTCAATGAGCATCGTTTTCGTGAGATTCGCTTCGCCGAAATCGACATTCGAGAGTCGTGCGCGAAAAATCATCGTACCCGCCAAACTCGCGCGCGAGAGTTTCGCAAAGTCGAGCTGACATTCCATAAAATCCGCGCCGTCGAGTTTGGCGCCCTCGAGATCACAGCCAACGAGCACAGTCTGGAAGAGCTGCGCTTTCTCGAGATTCGCGCCGCGCGCCTTCGCGTCCTTCAGCGACGCCTGCCCCAGGTTTGCCTCGGTGAGATTTGCGTTATCGAGGATCGCGCCATCGAGTTTGGCACGGCAAAACACCGCACGCGTCAATTGCGCCCCCGAAAGGTCCGCGCCTCGCAAATCTGCTCCCTCGAGGAACGACTCGGTAAAATCGACGCCCCGCAAATCAAGCCCAGCGAGATTCGCCCCGGTCCAGTCAAACCCACTCAGCGGCTCGCCATTGTCTCTGCGCATGAGCAAAAGCATGCGCAACCGCTCCGACGTGTCTGATTCGATAGATGCCGCCGGCATACGATGCACGAATGCGCGGTACATCTGCCGCTGCGCTTGCTCCATCTTTTCGAGTTTTTTGTAGAATGCAGGATCGTCGAGCTGCGCTTCAAGATCGGGATGTGGCGATCCCGCAGCGCGTGCCTCTTCGAGCCCTCCTTTCAGCCGCGCAAATTCGCCTTTCGCTGTGAATTTCGGCAGCCCGCCACCTTCCTTTTTCGCCTTTGCTACGAGTTCATCGTAATCACAGCCGAGCTCCTCTGCTTTCGCGCGCATTTCCGCTTCGGCTTTTTCCACCGCGAGCGCGGCATTGGCCTTGATCTTTTCGATTTCACCCATGGCTGCCTCGAGGTACGCCGGGAGTTCGTCAATCGAGGGCGTTGGCTCGGGCTCGGGGAGCTTCTTGGGCAGGTGTTCGTCCGGGTTCAGACCCTGCTTCGCGACCTTTTCACGTAATTCTACAAGCTCCAGATTGAGGCGATTCATTGCGCGTTTACGCATGAGGTCCTCGGATGCGAGCAAATCCGACATATCGGAGTACGCCTCTTCTTTCGGGCGCTTTCCATCGGGTAATGGCTCGGGTAAAAGATCCCCGTCGCGCAGAACGTGCAGGTGTCCGCGGTCCGGATCGAGGCGCTTCTTCAAGACGTCAACGTAATGGGACACGGGCCTCGTTTGGCCTTTTCGTTCGCCGGCGACGATAAGCTGAAGCACGTCGGCTCCGTCGTCTTCGGCCACTTTTATCACGCCGCGGAAAGTCATGATTCCACGCATGCTCCGCGGCCAGAGGCGCACAGTATCGGCGCGCATTGGGATTTCTTCAAATTTCTCCCCCTCGGCCGTCTTCATATTGACGAAGCAGCGCGCCACGAGCGAAGGCAGGCGGCCTTCAATGACGGGGCGCTCGGGGTGCATGTTTTCGATCCGAAACGACTCGCCTCCCGCGAAAAACCCTTCGATTCGCTGATCTTCCGGGGCCGTATTAAAATACGCCGGATCGAGGTCGAGCGCTAGGCCCGGAAAACCCTCGCGCATCCAATCGTCGTCGTAGGTGCCCACTTTTGAAAAACGCACGGGCCACATCGGATCCATGGAGCTGAAGCACGCGGGTGGGGGTTTGTCTTTGGGTGAATGGAGGAGTTTGTCGGGTAACTCGAGATTCGGCAGCCGGTGCACCTCGCGGCCCTCTTCATCTTTCTCGGGCGCGGCGCCAATGCCGACAGGGTTATTCGGGAAAGACGGGCCGCCGAATGCGCGGGCCCATTCGATACGCATTTCCTTGATGGGTGTCGGCTCTGTCGGCGCGCCTTGTTTCCACACGCGGGGACCGATGACGTAAATCGTCTTATCGACGGAACCTAGGCGCGCGCGTACAGGAAACACACCACGGGCTTTGCCTCCGGGGGCGAAGCCAGATCCATCGACGAGGACTTCGCCGCATGGTTTTCCCATTCCTTCATCGAGAATGCCGTCGGGCCCGAGTTCCTTTGGCATGAGTTTCCAAAGGTTGATATCGGGCAACAGCGAATCGGCATCATCAAGGGCGAAAAACACGAAGATCGACGCGACGAAATACGCCTGTTGTTTGAGCTCGAAGACCCGCGTGAGGGCTCCGAGTTTCATCGGTTTGACGACCTTCATGGGAAAATGGTCGCCGCGGCCTGCGCCACTCGAATGGCTGCCATTTTAATCGATGGGCCTTGCGTCTGCCAAAGCTCGATAGCCTTTGCTTGCAAGTCAGTGGCCGCTTGACTGATTTTGGGCCCCGTAATTTCGCCATGCCACCCCTTCAACTCGTATTTCCCGCCAATCAAGCTCTCCGCTTTGATGCCGAAGATGTTTTCGTTCTTCATGCCCATGACCGTCTCGCTGCTCACGCTGAACTTCGCAGAGATCTCCGCGCCGAGCACCGTCGTCTTCCAATCCGCGCGACTCGTCACTTCGACTTTCGTGCCTGTGATATTCACGTTTCCCGAAGCAGTAATGTCGACATCCCCGCCTGTCGTTGACATAGCGATCGCACCCGACGACCTGATCGTCATGAGCCCCTGGCTCAGCAGGTCCACCGTCGCGCCACTCGATTGAAGTTTGAGCGCGCCAGCGCTCAAGTAATCGCTTGTGCCCGTCGTATCGAATTTCGTCTTTTGCGTGACGGTGACGTTGTAATCGCCTTTGGTGTTCGTCGTCATCGACCCGGCGGGCACATTCGTCGTCCAATTGCCGGC
>JANORL010001457.1:0-6253 GCA_031415295.1 Polyangiaceae bacterium
GTCCAGGGCATTACTGTAGACCGGTAACAAGACCACCGCGCCCATTCCACGAATCCAACCCAAGTAACCGAAACGTTCACTAATTTCGTAGAGAAGCGTTTCGGAATCGATCGCCATTGCTTCGCCGGGACTGGACTTTAGAACGTATTCGACCCGAACTTCTTCTTTCTGCGAACGATATTGGTGGGCGATCAATTCGACCTTTCGCAATTCGCTCAAGACACCGGTCACGATGGCGCGATCCCCATCTTCTAGCATTGCCGTGCGCACCCGACGATCCTCGCCGGCTTCCTCGTCATCTTCCCAGTCCGTCACGGTCGCCGATGCACGCAGGTTCACTTCGCCTGGTTCGACAAGGACTCGCGAGCCAAGGTCCGGCAATAAGAGTACAAAGGGATGTGCCTCCATCTTCGATGAAGTTTGACGCCAATAGATATGCCCTTTATGATAACGACAATGCTCAACAAGCGAAAGCTGTGCGGGACAATTTTCGCCGATGCTCGATACAATACCACTAAGGGTCACGACGCCGGGCGGAGGCATAACACGCAGCGGTTTATTGAGGGCATATTTCACGAGCCAAACATTCTTGACGACGTAATAAATGTGTTTGGCGAAACCCCACACAACGAGTACGACACAAATTCCGCCAAAGATCTCCCACTCTTTACGCCACATAAAACCCAAAACCTCGCGCTGTCGAATACCGCCCATAACCACGACGGGCGCACCGACGTGCTTCTGCCGCTCATGAAAGCCTAAACGCTCGTTTTTGTCAAGTCGTTCATTTCGTCACGCACAGAAGCGGCGCGTGAATGCCAACGAAGCCCTTCCCAGCCGCCAAGCATCGCGCTACGCTCACGTCCAACATGGGCAGCCCGGCAGCAAAAAAAGGCGACGTCGTCAGCGGAATGGACACACATATCCTGATGATCCCGTCCCCGGCAGGTCCCGTCCCGACACCCACGGCCATGCCATTTGTCGGGACGATTTCCGGCGAACTGGCCAGCACCGTATCGATCGACAACATGGCTGCGGCAACCAAAGGCAGCACCGCCGACAACATGCCCGAACACATTCCCGCTGGGGGACCTTTTCAAAAATCGCCAGCCAACAAGGCCACCGTCCAAGAAGGCAGCGCGACGGTGTTTCTCGAAGACAAACCCGCCGCGAGAATGGGCGATCCAGCCATGACGTGTAATGATCCCGCAGATGCACCGAATGGAACGGTGATCGCGTCGGGCACGGTATTCATCGGCTGATGCGCATCGTTATCGCCCGCGCCTGAGCGTGGCATAATGCGCACCATAAGCTGCATGCCATGCCGCTTGTTGGGTCGTATCGGCAGCTACGACGCGTTTGTAATGACGATCGAGGTCCACTTTTTGCGGCGGAGTCACACCATATCGCTTCAAAATCGCCAATGCATGCGCCGGGTAGGTCGCTATTTCCACGGTAAGTGCGGCGTGTTGTTCGAGCGAAAGCAGGAGTTTCGGTTGAGGTTTGTCTTCTTTCACCGGTGCCTGCTCTGGCGCCAAAACAATGGGGTTCGCTGCCGATTTTTTTGCTGAAGCTTCTTTTGCTGTGACAAACGGTGTCACGGGACCGCGGGGAATGTCCAAACTGAACGACGTGCCCGAAAGTTCCGCCGGCGCTTGTTTAACGACTGGTTTTTCCGGAACAAGACGTTTTGCTTCAATGATGGACGCACCTTTTTTCGCGACAAACGGGATTGCTGGACCACGCGGAATGTCGACCACCAACGACGTGCCGCTTAGTTCCACGGGCACCGGTTTGACCTCTGGCAGCTGTTTCTCTATGGGTTTGTCTTTGGCGGTCTCTGGCTCTAACACCTGGACGAACGGAGTCGCCGGACCGCGCGGAATGTCGACCGCCAATGACGTGCCGCCTAATTCTGCAAACGCTGCTTTGACCTCGGGCGATTTCTTGCTAATTGGTTTGTCTTTGTTGATGGCCGGTTCTTTTGCCGCGACAAAAGGCGTCGCCGGCCCACGCGGGATATCGACGACCAATGACGTGTCGGCCAACTTTATTGGCGCCAGTTTCACCTTTTGCAATTCCGTCGGCTTTGGCTTTTCCGGGGCATTCGTCGAAGAACCTGTCGCGACAAACGGCGTCACAAAACCACGCGGAACGTCAACAGCTAGCGAAGTACCGGATAGCGTTTCACGTGGAGGCGTATACGCAGCCGCTTGCTCCTCCGGCGTAGGCGTTTCATCGGGAAGATCCGGCCCGGGAACGAAAGGCAGAACGTCTTCGGTGGGCAATGAAAATATGGGGTTCGTCATGGCGAGCGGCGACGCGACAGCCGACTTGATAGGAAAATCGAAGGCAATACCCAGATTCTGATGCGCGACGGGTGGTACAGCGTAATCGGCAAGGGGCTCGTTGGGTGGAATCCAGCGATTGAACGGAGACGGCGATTGCGTTGGCAAGCGGGCGGTATCACCAAGCGCCTGCTTTTGAATGGGTTTGGCAAGGGGCGACGGTACAAGTTTTGCCGCTGAAACGCGTAACGAGGAACCATCATACGGCTTCTTGTCCCGCGCGGATTTTTCGGCTTGCTTGCAAAGATCGTCATCGGCATCGAAACGCCGCTTCCAGGTGCGAGAAAGTCGGGAAATATCAGGCAACGTCAAGCCTATGGCGAGAAGCCAATCCGCCGGCGCCAATTGACTCCCATACGCTCCGAGAAAACGCACCCAAGCATCGACGTCTTCGTCAATGGGGGATACTTTGCGGGTCAGACGATCCTCGGCCAGCGCAAGTTCATTTTGATAATTCGCACAAAGAAGTTCACGATCGGCGGGATCAACCAAACGACGCTTGTAGGCCACATCGGCCGCTCGATATGATGCGGCTTCGAGTCCTTCCGCATTGAGAATTTCTTCCAGGGGAAATCCTTCAGCGCGTGCGGCAGCAACGGCAGCAAGTTGCATCAATGGCACTCCTGCAAAAACTTCCGTCGAAGACCCCGTTTCACTTCGTTCGGAACCGGACTGCATATCCGAGCTTTGCATGATGCAACGCCCGCACGCAAGTGCTTCGATGCGGCACGGAAGGTTGGCAGCACAATTTACACGCAACGCTGACGGAACTTCGCGATGCCGGTTCCCTCCACGGCGCAAAATTTGATAGGCTCTCTGAATCGACCGTAGCGGACAGCCTTCGATTTCTTTCCGCACGACGAGTGTGGGTCACATGTCGAAAATATCCACCGCGGACAGCCGATTTCTCCGTAGCATCATCGTATCCGGACGCCTTGTGGCACTCGCGTCCGTCGTGGCTTATGCCGTCCTTGGTTGCGCCAATGACGCGACCAAGGGAAACATCGGTTAAAGAATGAACCTTACGAAACGCAAGCCTACGCTATCATGGTCCTCGAAGGTGCCCATGGCGATGGAAGTCGCTCGGCAATGCGTACACCTGGTTGGGAGACGCTACCGCGCGGGAGCAAACCCATTCAAGTCGACAGCTGGTATCCTCGGGGCGGCGTGTCTGCAGCGACGACGGTAGACATTCAAGACGACAAGAAGCCAGAAATCGTGGCACCGCTTAATGACGGATTCATCCGTGCTTTCGGCGCCGATGCCAATGAGATCTGGCATTATGTCAGCGTTTTTTCGCGGTTTGTCCGGCATCGAGCAGGCCGGAATACACATCCGGATCGAAGCCGGCGACGAGCGTTTTTCCGACACGAATGAGCGGCGCGCGAATGTTGCCCGTGGGACCCAGAAGAATAGCTAGCACTTCGTCATCCGGCGGTTTTTGTCGCATGTCGAGTTCTACCCGTTTCTTTCCTTTTGTGGCAATCACGCGATCGACCTGCCGGGCCATCGCGAGGGCCGCGGTACGATCGAGTTTGGCCTTGTTTGCATCGGCCGTTTCCACAATATCAACCTGCTCTTGCGCGAGAAACTCCCGCGCTTTGGTGCAGGTCGTTCACCCACGGCGGTGATAATACCAGTCAACTTTTTTGCTCATCGGTTCCTCCATCCAGGAAAGGTGCGTGCAGTATTTACGGTTTTTCAGGGAACGTCAAGGCGTCAGGAGCGGTTGCCAGTCAAAACTGCCACGCGCACGGATCTTCCGTGTTGCCAGACGCCAAACCGTGGGCCTATAGTGAACCCTTCGCGAGCTTCTGGACTATGATCGTGAGCACACCATGAACGTTTCCGCCGAAAGAGTTTCTCCGCCGTCCGCCGTACCAGAATTTCGCCGACGACTCACTTTGTTCGACGTCTTGTGCATCGGAGTTAATGCCACCGTGGGGTCTGGCGTGTTTGCTTTGCCAGACGATATGCATCGAGTGATGGGCGGTTATTCGCCGTTCGCGTTCTTGTTATGCGCGCTCATGTTGATGCCCGTGGCGCTATGTTTCGCAGAATTGTCCGGAAGGCACGTCGACACCGGCGGTACCTATCTTTACGCACGAAATGCATTCGGTGACCGAGTTGGATTCGTCGTAGGATGGTTTTGCTGGGCCAATACGTTCGTAAGTTGGGCGGCGAATGCAACACTGTTCCTCGAATTGGCGGGTATACGTTCATCGACCCTTTCGTCATCGCTTTCGGCTGCGCTTGTTATTGCTCTCGGTATCGTGAATTATTTTGGAGTCAAACTAGGCGCACGTATCGTCAACCTTCTGGTCATCGGCAAAGTCGGCGCCATTATTTGTTTTCTCATCGTGGGTATTGCCCTTTTCGACCCGTCGAAGCTCGGCGGAACGTTACCCGTCGGGGCGATGGGTATCGGCCAAGGCATTTATTTGGCCTTGTTTCCTTTACAAGGATTCGAAGTTGCGCCCGTTGCCGCCGGAGAAACGCAAAATCCAAAACGAAATGTTCCACTTGGAACCATGGGTGCATTGCTTCTCTCCGCGCTCTTGTTCGTCGTCGTGCAAGCGGTTCTCGTGGGTGTTTATCCGCGCATTGGAGCCGAATCCGGACAACCGCTCGTCGACGCCGCCAAATACCTGGGTCCAACCATTGGTCTCATCGTCGCCATCGGCAGCCTGGTTTCCGTGGGTGGTTTTACGGCGGGCAGTGCGCTGGGTTCGCCGCGGTATGCACAAGCCATTGGCGCGCACGGGCTCATGCCCCGAGCGCTCGCACGAATCAATGTTCGGTGGGGAACGCCCCATGTCGCCATTGCTTGGACGACCATCATCACTGCGGTTCTTGCGTTTTTCTTCGACTACCGGCGTCTCGTCGGCATGTCGAACATCACTGTCGTCATTCAATATTTTTTCACGTGCGTGGCCGTTCCCGTATTACGTAAAAAAGACGGCGACTCACCGGGATTCAAGGTTCCGGGCGGCAAGATCATTCCTGTCGTCGGCGCGCTGGGTTCCGTCGCCCTGGTCGCCGGCGCGGACAAACCAGAATTCATTTTCGCGGCCCTCACATTGGTTGTCGGTGTTCTCGTTGCCGTGGGCACGAAGCTCACGGCAAAAAACGACCCCGCCGATTCTTCCCCTCCTTCTCAAGATTCTTGACAAATTCGCAGCCGACTGATGGAATCGTTCTATGCGCGTTCAAGCATCGTTTTCCATTTCACGCACTGGCGTCGCTTTGGGCGGATTTGCGGCCACTTTCACCCTGGCGTTCGTCGCTTGCGGTCCTGCCCCCGTGGTCGTGACCGATGCCGATCAGGCCTTCCTGGTTGCCCCTAAGAATTCAGCTTCCGCAGCCGCCTCCGCATCCGCAGCACCGACGACGTCGGCGAAACCGGCGCCATTACTCGTCCCTGAACCGACCACTGCCGAATTACCTCCGTTTTCGTGTTCACCAGCCAATCAATTGGATTTGCTCGGCCAGACGTTTTGCGTCAACGTCGAGCCTCAAAATTGGCACGATGCCGAGGCCCATTGCCAAAAGTTCGGTGCACATTTGGCGACCATGAAAAATTCGGCCTTGTCCAATGCATTACGCGAAGCGTTCATGGGCCCCACGGGCGTCGACCGATTTTGGATTGGTCTGGCCGAACCGTCTGAAGGTCGCTGGATTTGGTCCAATGGGGATCCCTTGCGGTTTGCTGCATTTCACCC
Organism: Polyangiaceae bacterium; assembly: GCA_031415295.1. Lineage (GTDB taxonomy): Bacteria > Myxococcota_A > Polyangia > Polyangiales > Polyangiaceae > Polyangium. The sequence continues at coordinate 6,071 of JANORL010001457.1, forward strand.
AGGAGAACCGAACAACAGCGGAGGCAACGAAAATTGTGGCGAATGGTTCGTCGAAAATGGTCGTTGGAATGACGTCGATTGTTTTGCACCCCGACATTTTTTGTGTGAAGGACCGACGCCTCCTCGGGGCAGCCGCGCCAAAAGTATTACCTGCAATGGAAAGCGGTTTACCGTCGACAAAAC
>JANORL010001458.1:0-5244 GCA_031415295.1 Polyangiaceae bacterium
CGACAAGCCTGGGGGCTGACGACGGTGTTCAGCGCCTCACCCCCTAACCCCCTCTCCAACTCCGCGTCACGAAGTGACGCTGCGTGGAGAGGGGGAAAAGAGCCTCGTTTTTTCCGGCTCCCCCTCTCCACGCAGCGGCGAAGCCGCGAAGTTGGAGAGGGGGCCGGGGGGTGAGGCGCGACTTGCGGGTGCCAACCACTTTTCGAAAAGATGCCCCCTTTCTCGCGGTCAGCGCGTTCCTCGCCGCCGCCCTCTCCGCCGCGTACGTCACGTTTTATCTCCGCGGCGGACCACGCATCATTGACGCCACCAGTTACTACTTGGAAGCACGCGCGTTCGCCGAAGGACACCTCGCTTTTCATCTCGACGAACCCGTCGCTTCCACCCTCGGTCGCTTCCTCGTACGCACCGATTCACCCGACGGCACACGCGCCGCGGTTCTGTTTCCACCCGGTTACCCCGCCGTCCTTGCTCTCGGGTTCGTCCTGGGACACCCTCTCGCGATCGGCCCGTTGCTCGCCGCCGCGATCACCCTCAGCACCTGGGCGCTCGCTCGCGCAGTCGTCCCGGACCAACCCTCCACGCGTTTTCCCCTCCCGCACATCGCCGTGTTTTTCTCCGTCGCTTGCGCCACGCTGCGCTACCACACCGCCGATACCATGTCGCACGGTTTGTCGGCGCTGTGTTTTTCCGGCGCACTCGTGTTTGCCCTAGGCGCCATCCGAGCGCTGCACGAAGGTCGATCGAGCGTTGCACATAGCCTTGGTGTGGGCGTTTTTGCCGGATGGCTCGCTGCAACACGTCCCGTTTCTGCCATGGCGCTCGGCGTCGTCCTCGCGTTTGTCTTGGCATCCGCCGTTCGAACGTTTCCACGAGCCATGACACGCGTGATCCTTGTCGCCGCCCTCGGTTGCGTACCAGGCCTCGTGCTGCTCGCCGTGCACCAACACGCTGCGACGGGACAGTGGTTCGTTTCGTCGCAAACCGCCTACTACGCCGTGTCCGATGGCCCTCCTGGCTGTTTTCGTTATGGCTTTGGCGCAAGCATCGGGTGCGTCGGAGAACACGACGAGTTTGTCCAGCGCAACTTGCCTCATGGCTTCGACGCGTACGCGGCCGCCGCCACCACCGTCCGGCGCCTCAAACAACACCTCGCTGATGCCGGCAATTCCGAACCGTTTTTCCTGGTCGTACTCGCCGGCCTCGTCATCGCGTGGCGTGATCCCCGCTGGCGCTTTCTTTCCATCGGCGTCCTCGCGCAAATCGCCGCCTACGTTCCGTTCTACTTCGATGGCAATTACCCCGGCGGAGGCGCTCGCTTTTATGCCGACGTCTTGCCCCTCGAACACCTCCTCGCCGCCCTCGCCGTGAGGCACTTCGCAGAACGCGCCATCGATCATGCTTCACAACATCGTCGAGTCGCCGCACTTGTCGCCCTCGTGCCGCTCGGCTTTGTGTTTCGAGGCAGCTTTGCCCACACCGCGCTGCGCGATCGTGACGGCGGTCGCCCCATGTTCGAACCTTCGCACCTACCCAACCTTGCTCGTCCCGCGATGTTGTTTTTCGACACCGATCACGGCTTCAACCTCGCATTCGATCCCGACGCGGCAGATGCCAATCGTTTGACGTCCAATCGTTTGACATCAAACCAATGGTCCGTCGCTCGTTATCGCGGTGACGCACTCGATCTGTTCGCCTGGCAAGCGCATGGGAAACCTCCGGCTTATCGCTACAAATTTCCTTTGGGCCCCAACGAATTCGACGTACGCGTCGAGCCTTATGCGCTCGATCCTGCCGCACCACTCGTCATCGAAGCCGAGAACCTCTGGCCGCCGATCGCTCAAGACCAAGGCTACGCTCTCATGCCCTGGCCCAATGTCTCGTGTGCCTCCGCGCGCCGTTGGCTCGTCGTGAACCCAGTTAGTTCCGACAAACCTGCCTCCATTACACTCGCTCTTCCCGCCCCGTTCTTGACCGGGCGACGTATTGCTCCGCAGTTCGGCTTCGACGGACCAGGTTCCGCGACGGTATCGTGGGTCGTCGATGGCCACGTCGCGTTCTCGGCGCGGGTCACTGCTTCCGCTGTTTGCGTAAAAATGCCGGCTTTTGCTGTGCCAGAATCTGCACGCACATTAGCCATCACCATCGTGCGTCATCCGGGTCCCAAGGAAATCGTCGTGGCCGTCGACCGTTTTGATATCGAAGGGACGGAAAAGCGTTGACCGTCGTCTAGGTCGCATGGGACCCTGACACGAATTTTCGGGGGACGGGCCAGGCTGTTGGGGGCTAGTTTCTGGAACCTTTCCACGAACTTCGCACATTGTTCATACGGGGCGCAAAGGGGTGCAGGGATGACGAAAAGCGAGTTGATCGACGCAATCGCAGGTCGGGGAGAACTCACCAAAGCTCGAGCCGAGCTGGTGGTGAATACAGTGTTCGACGCCATGATCGAAGCCCTCGAAAACGGTGAAGGCATCGAAATTCGAGGCTTTGGCAGCTATACGATGCGTCCGTACAAACCCTACAGCGGACGTAATCCGCGCACGGGTCAAGCCGTGTCTGTCCCCGCCAAGCGTCTGCCTTTTTTCAAGGTTGGCAAAGAACTCAAAGAACTCGTCAACCAAAGCCGCGCTTTTGCCATCACGGGCGGCAAAGACGACGACGACTGATCAAAATCTTCCGATAGCTCTCCCAATGCTTGCGCTCGGCGCGGCGTTCGACAAAGTCTCCGCCATGCTTTCAGCCGAGCGCCAAATCGAGATCCTTGGTCGAGGTGTTGTGGACTTTCACGTCCGCGCGGAGCTTTTTGAGCGCCTTGCGGACAATCGCCCGCTACGCATCAAAGCCGGATTCGATCCCACGCGGCCGGATTTGCATATTGGGCACACCGTGCTGATGCAGAAGATGCGCGCGTTCCAAGAGCTTGGGCATCAAGTCATTTTTCTCGTCGGTGATTTCACGGCGATGGTTGGAGATCCAACGGGCAAAAGCGAATCGCGCCCGCGTCTCACGCGCGACGAAGTGATGGCCGCAGCCGAAACATACCAAGCACAAGCCTTCAAAGTGCTCGACAAAGACCGCACTGAAGTTCGTTACAACTCGGAATGGCTCGGCAAACTCAGCCCAACAGAGATGATCGAGCTTTGCGCGAAATACACTGTCGCCCGCATGCTCGAACGTGATGATTTCTCCAAGCGATATGCGGAAAACCGAGCGATCCACGTGCACGAATTCCTCTACCCGCTGCTCCAAGCGTACGACTCGGTCGTGCTTGAAAATGATGTGGAACTCGGCGGAACGGATCAGCTTTTCAATCTGCTCGTCGGTCGTGACTTGATGCCGCGTTATGGAAAACGTCCGCAGATTGTCATGACAACCCCGATCCTCGAAGGGACAAACGCTCGTTTCGAGAACGGCAAAGTGGTTGGCGCGAAGATGTCGAAGAGCGCGAACAACTACGTGGGCATTGATGAAGCACCGTTCGAGATGTTGCAAAAATTGTTGCTCGTCGACGATCAGGTTGTGTGGCGTTACATGGATCTATTGTCGTCGAAATCGAATGAAGAGATCGGCGCGCTTCGTCACGACGTTACGTCTGGTCAATCGGACATCATCAAAGTGAAAGAAGCGTTTGCGAAAGAGATCGTCACGCGTTTTCATTCCAGTGATGCAGCCGATGCAGCGATGGAACGAAGGCGTAACGTCGCGTCTGGCGGCGTGCCGGAAAACATTGAAGAAATCGCGATCAAAGTCGAAGAAAGTGTCCTTTGGATTGCGAAAGCCTTGTCAATGGCGGGCCTAGCAAAGTCCACCAGCGAAGGGGCACGTCTGGTCAAGGCTGGTGCGGTGCATATCGATGGCGAAGTCGTACGTGACGAGCAAGCAAAGCTCGAACGGGGCCGGAGGTATCTTGTTCGTGTTGGATCCAAAAACCGCAAATTCGCACACATTACCATTGGCTGACGTGGCTGACGAAGGTCGGGTCGACCGACGCGTATTTCTTGGCGTTATGCTGTCGGCTTTAACGTCTGGTTTGTCGGGGTGTGGAGGTCTTTCCGGTTCGACGAATACGCCGAATCGACCACCGCCGCTGCCGCTCGTCATTACGTCGCTCGATTCGCTCGTGCCGCTTGCGGGCATGCATTGGCTCGTGGTGACGCGTCCCAAAGAGATTGCGACGATTTCGTGGTTGGAACCATCGATAACAAAGCTTCTCGACAAAGAGCGCCTCGATGCATCTGCCCTACAAATGGGTTTTGATTTACGCACCACTTCGGAAGCTGTCTGGGCGGCGTATCACACGGAAGATGATGCTGAAGATGCGTCGTTTCAGCTCGTGCGGCATACGAGCGATCCATTGGTGATCGAGCGATTGTTTCGCGAACGTTTGACCACGGACGTCGTGCGTAGTGTCGATGATTCTCGTATTGTGCGGGTGAGTGGTCGTATTGGAAAAACCGTGCATGTATTTGCGGGTGCGGGGCGCGAAGTCGCATGTTTGCAGCAAGATGGATCTGCGGACCGCGGTCCTTGTCGCGTGGCATCACTTCTTGCATTGGGAAAGTTGAAGCGATCGAGGTCCGTATTCGAGGACGAAGCCATGCGTGTCCTTGCCAAACGATTTGAAACGGCGCCTTTGCGGATATTTGCGCCCGGGCCATTCGAAGGGGAACTTGCTCGCGGTGCGCGCGGCTTGCTTGCTGCAGCGACGGCCGTAGCGGCGGCATTTCGACCGAGTCCTCGGGAAAGTATTTTACTCGAGATAGCGGTGGCTGGCGACTTCAGCACCAGTGCATCCGCGGCATCCCAGAAGCTCGAAGCGAGTTGGGAGGACCTTGCTGCCCGTCCATTGGGACATTTGTTGGGACTCGATATGCCGCTTTCGCCAGCTTTTCCGACGTATGCGCCGGATCATGTGTCGTTTGTCGTGGACTTGGATGCGCGCAAATTGGCCCAGGGATTGGCCGATGCCACGTCGAATGAGATGCGGGAGATCATGCGGTGAGAGAATGAGAACAACGGCTCCTCGCCCTTGACCCCGCAAGGGGCAGAGGCCCCTTGACCCGTGCATGGATCGACTGCGATGCAGTGGGTCCTGCGTGTACTAGGCCTAGATCAAGCGCTACATCCTGATCGAGCCCAAATTTCCTGCTTTTTCTCGAAGGCGCGATGCGCGTTTCAGGTGAAGCACGGTGAGACATTGTCATATTTGATGACAATAGCAAAAAGATTTCGGGAAGCGTG
>JANORL010001459.1:0-1547 GCA_031415295.1 Polyangiaceae bacterium
CGCCGTTGCTCGTTCTCGGCCTATCGGGGGATTCTAGTGTCTTCGGGGGACCCGCATACGGCACAACCTACGACAATTCGAAAGCTTGCCCGAAGTGCGGAAGGGGGGCGCGACAAACCTCGCCGATGATCATCGAACGCACAGAGCTAAAGGCGATCGAAAAATTCCGCATTGCGTCCACCCCTCACAGTGATGTTCTCGTGCACGACGTCGATGTGGAACCGCTTCTTGCCGCGGGCGTGACGGGCGCGCTGTTCTGGCCTGTCTACGCCAAAACAAAAGCTGGCGAGCTCGAGGAAATTCGTCGACAACAACTGTTCATCGAGCAGGTGATGCCGCCGATGTCCCCCAATGCCGTACTGGACCGAACGAAGGTTTGTCCCGATTGCCAGCGGGGCTGGTTCACGCACGACTCCAAGTACCCGCTCCGTCTTATGTATCGACGGGAAGACCTGGCCAACATCCAAGACGTGAACCTCACGTGGGAATGGTTTGGCGAGCCTGCGTCTTATTCGGAACCATTAGGCTTTATGGTGGGGGGATCGCAGAATCCATGCGTGCTCGTGACGCCCAAAGTCATGAATCTGCTGCGGGGCAAAACCAAAAAAGAAGCCAAATACCAAGGTTGCGAATTCAAGCCGATCTGGATTGAGGACGAAAAGCACGAACAACCGTATCTTCAGACGTGATCGACTTGGTCCCATTCCATTTCATCACGGCGCAAAATTCGGCGACCTCCTTCCAAACGTGCCCACCACGTTTCAGCCGCCGAAATCACCGCATCGCTCGCTCTTCCATCATCTTGGTCGGCGGATTCTGCGTCATCGAGTGCATCACGTGTAGAAAAACTTTTCGTCAATGCTTCGTCGAGGTCCGATTTGACACGGGCTTTTCCATCGAAGTCATCAATCGTTGCGAATCGATCCCGTAAACGTTCGGCGAGTTCCGGTTCTTCACGCACCTCCTTGTCGGAGTTAAAATTTTCGGAAAGTTCCGCTTGCTTCCGTATTCACCTCAAGGTAAGCGACGCCCTGGGCGTAGCGAACAACTCCCAACCGCGAAGCGCAGATAGGTACCGTTGCATGATGGCTCCTTCGGGGTCCGTGCTTGAGCACGCTGAAAACCGCACGCGCACAGGTCCCGAGCAAGATGGCCCCGTCAATCTGCGATCACGCCAAATCCATATCGAAATCATTCAGGGCCCCGACCAGGGGCGAGTGGTCAAACTCTCAGGCCACGGAGCGCGCATCGGTAGTAGCAAAGACGCCGACATCCCATTGTCCGACCCCACCGTCAGCAAGCATCACCTGACGCTTCGAATCGACGGCGACGCCAATGCTATCCGCGTCGTAGACAATAAAAGCCGCAATGGCACGCAGCTCGATGGCGTTCGCATTATCGACGCGTACGCTCGTCCAAATGCTGTCCTTCAGATTGGCTGCACGACGTTACGCCTACGGCTGCTCGACGAAATCATCGAATTGCCCCTCTCACCTCGTGATCACTTTGGCCCCCTGCTCGGCCAAAGCGTGGCCATGCGCCGTTTG
>JANORL010001460.1:0-1956 GCA_031415295.1 Polyangiaceae bacterium
CTCTCCACGCAGCATTGCGCAGCAATGCGGAGTTGGAGAGGGGGTTAGGGGGTGAGGTGCTGAAACGGCTTCGATCCCTGATGGACACCCTCTCGGGACTATTTTTCCGTCTCCCAAGCCCCGCGTATCGCGTCTTTCCACATGCACATGTCCGGGCACGACTTCACCCGCCTTGTATGATCGTGCGTAGGACGCGAATGTTTCTGGCAATGCCTTCTTGAATTGAAGTGCCAAGCCTTGCCCATGACCCCTTCTGTGTTGACGGTGTTGAACGTGTTGACGAGTGTCTCCATGTCGGCTCGCCAATAGCGGGATCATCATGGGTCATTCGGCGAGTGAGTTACTTGCGTAATCCTTGTCCTTGTTCATGCCAAACCATCAGTTTGACGTCGCACATTTTAGTTTGGCGCGACTCGCGCAACGTTCTTCCATGACCAACAGATGAAAGCGATCTTGAGCGATGATTTCGCTTGCGTGTGAAACTTTGCCCCGGTAGTTTGTCATGGAACTGGTACGCGTAGGGATGGTTTCACATGGACACACACTTCGAACCGGGCGAAGTTTTACTGGGCAAATATCGTGTCGAACGAGTGCTCGGCAAGGGTGGCATGGGAATCGTCGTGGCGGCACGCCATGTGGAGCTTGGGCAATTGCATGCGATCAAGTTTCTACTGCCTGAGATGCTCAAACATCCAGAGGTGGTTGAACGCTTTCTGCGAGAAGCACGGGCCGCGGCAAAGTTGACAAGTGATCACGTGGTGCGCGTGAGCGACGTTGGGCGCATGGAGAACGGCGCGCCGTACATGGTGATGGAGTACCTCGAAGGATGCGATCTGAAGGCGCTCGTATCGCGCGAGGGTCCGCTACCGATTGAAGACGTCGTTTCGTACATGTTGCAAGTTTGCGATGCGATCGCCGAGGCACATGTCGCCGGGATCGTCCATCGGGACCTCAAGCCGGCAAATTTGTTTTTGGTTCGTCGGCGGGGACGAACTCCGTGCGTCAAGGTGCTTGATTTTGGAATCTCGAAACATACGGGACCGGAAGAAGTTGACCTGACAAACACGAACATGTCGCTCGGTTCGCCGCTGTATATGTCACCCGAGCAGATGTCGAAGTCGAAAGCGGTGGATGGTCGCGCCGATATTTGGGCGATCGGCGTGATATTGTACGAACTGCTCACAGCGCATTCACCGTTTCGGGCCCCGTCGTTGCTCGAGGTGGCTTCGAAGGTTTTGCAAGAGGAACCAAGGCCATTGCGTGACCGTCGTCCTGACGTTCCCGAAGGGCTCGTGGAGGTCGTCATGCGTTGTCTGCGCAAGCGGCGCGAGGAGCGGTTTGCCAGTGTTGAGGAGCTGGGGCTTGCGTTGCAAGGGTTTGTCTCGCGCGACAGTGCAGCACGTTTGCCGATGATTTCCGTGACGAACATCGAGCAAGTGAACGGAACGATCGCCGCATCGAATGTTGGTGCTCAAACAGAGGGTCAGACGATTCGGCTCGCGTCCAGTTCTCCGTCGGGTGAGCCCACTTCACTCACATTTGGCCAAACGGGAAAACCCAAACGTGCCCACACGCGACATCCTGTTCTTGCGGCAGGGTTTGGCGTGGCAGCGTTTCTTGTCAGTGTCGTCGTAGGGTTGGTGTGGCGAGCGTCGACGGCGGATGAATTGGCTGCGGACACGTTGGCGGTTGCCGCGGATGCTGCGCCAGCGAAAGAAACGACTTCGGCAACAGCGGCGGCGGTGACGCCTTCCGCGAGTGTCGGAACGGACACACCTTTACCGACGCGTGAAGAGCCGGTTCGTGACGACGAACCCGTTTATCTTTCAGATCAGGAAGCGACGGACGCAAATGCAAAAAAACCAGTTGTGACGTCGGTTAAAGCAAAGGCTCCAACGGTGAAAATCGTGAAAGCTCCGGCATCGGAACCGGAGCAAGGGCCATCGCCTTCACCGG
>JANORL010001461.1:0-11688 GCA_031415295.1 Polyangiaceae bacterium
CACAACGCTCGACATGGTCGATTGGCTCCTCGGTTGCCAAGACTTACGGTTTGTCGTGTTCGCGTTTGGTCGAGTAGACACTGGCTCGCGGCTGGGATCGATCTGGGAGCGTCGAAACATCACGCGTTTGACGCTGGCGCCACTTTCTCCGCTGTCCGCTGATCGCCTCGTTGCGGCTGCAGTTCCTGGTATGGACGCCGCAGCCCGGACAAACTTGGTCCGACGAGCCGACGGCAACGCGTTGTTCCTGGAAGAACTCGTTCGATGTGCTGCGGAAGGCCGAAGCGACTTGCCACTCACCGTGCAAGCCGTGGTGCAGATGCGTCTCGATCGCATCGACGCGGACGTTCGAGAAGTGCTTCGTGCGGCATCGGTGTTCGGACAATCGTTCTGGACAGGCGGCGTTCGCGCGCTCCTCGGACGTTCCGTGGACGGGGAATTGTTTGAACTCGTAACATCGGAACTCGTCGCCAAGCAGCCGGAATCGCGCATTTCGGGAGAAGACGAATGGATCTTCCGTCAGGCACTCGTCCGCGACACCGCGTATGAAGCCATCATCGACGAAGACCGCGCGATCTTGCATTTGGCAGCGGGTCAATGGCTCGAGTCCGTGGGCGACATCGACGCGGGTCTCATTGCGAAACACGCTGATGCAGGTGGCGATCACGAACGTGCGGCGCGGTTTTACGCTCGGGCGACGAAGCAGGCGTACAGCAATGGTGCGCAACTCGAAACCGCGCTCGAACTTGCCAATCGGGGTATCGCGTGTGGCGCGACTGGAGCCGTACGCGCGCAGTTGCTCCTAGCCAAAGCGCAATGTTCGAACAACATGGGCCGATTGCTGGATGGCATCGCCGCTGCCGAAGAAGCCGTTGAATTGACAGTGGCTGGATCGGACATGTGGGGCGAGGCGCAACGACTCGTATCGGCAGCCCTGATCGAAACGGGTCGTGCAGCCGAAGGCGATGCTCGCGCCGCGCATGCGCTCCATCCTGCATACACGGCCGCCATGTCCCCCGCGATCACCGCAACTCTTCTCGCCGTTCGCGTGCGCGGCCTCGTCGATTGTCTTCAATCCGGGGAAGCTCTTCGTGTGGCCAACGATGCGGTTACTACAGCGCAAGCATCAGGAGCGGTCGACGCACTCGTACGCGCCCTCGATGCTCGCCTGTTCGCCGTCGCCCACATGAACGATCCGTCCGAAGTTCTCATCACGGGACAATCACTCATCGAAGCGGCGGAAAGCATTGGTGAAGTCACGTTCGCCACAAGAGGTCGCCTCAACGTTGGTTCATCCTTGAACCATCTCGGCATGTTCGAAGAAGCGCAAGCAATGCTGGAGCGTGCGTTGTTCGATGCTCGCGAGCGTCGTATGCGCATCTTGGAAGCGTTTGCCTTGCACAACCTCGGCATGAGTTACGCGCGACTCGGCAATCTCGATCTTGGAATTGATCACCAGCGTCAAGCCGCGCGCATCGCGGACGAGACGAACGCGGCTCGGTTGCGCATCAACACGCGCATCTACGAAACCATCTTTCTGCTTTGGCGTGGCGCACCGGGGGATCTCGCCACAGCGCTGAATCTTGCCCGTTGGACCATCGAAGAAACACAAGCACAACCGGCTTTACAGATCTTGGCTGTGTTCGCTTTGTCCCGTGTCCAACTCGCTCGACGCGCCGTCGAAGCAGCGGTGGAAACAGCACGCGATGCCAACGCGCGGTTGGCCGCAGCTCCCGTTGAAGAATGGGAAGAACTCATCCGCTTGACGCTTGTCGAAGCACTCGTCGCGAGCGGTGAAGAGCACGAAGCCAACGTCGTGCTGGACGCGGCATTCACGGCCCTTTCGGAACACGTCATGTCGATTCGTTACGCCCATCATCGCGACGCGTTCGTACGGCGAAACGAAGAGGCTTATCGGATTGCTGAACTCGCCTATCACCGGCTCGGCCGATACTTCCAACAAGCGCCGACATGAAAATCTTGCGCCGGCCCGCACGAGAGGCTACGCCCCTGCGTGATGTTCGCTGAAAAGACCGTACTCGACCGCTCTGCTCGCCCGGTTTCATGGCTCTCTCGATGGCGCATTCCCGCGCTGGCCGTCACCGTTGCCACCTTCGCCACGATGACGGGCGGTTTTTTCGCTGCCGAATCAACGGCTCACGCCGCAGATTCCAAGATCGCCGTCATTGATTTGGCTCGGGCAATCTTCGAAACCGAAGATGGTTTACGCGCCCAAGCCAACCTCAAAAAAGTTCAGGGCAAACTCCAAGGTGACCTCGAAGCGAAGCAGCGCGAGTTCATGACCAAGCGCGACGGGTACGAGAAGGACAAGGGCAAGTTGTCGAATGACAAACGCGCCCAGATCGAAGCGGATCTTCAGCAACGCATCCTGGAAATTCAGTCGATGCAAGCGGACGCGCAGCGCGAAATGCAACGGCAGCAGAGCGAGATCATGCTCCCGATTCAACAGCGCGTGATCGGCGTCGTGCGACGAATTGCAGCGCAAGATGGTTACGAGATGGTGCTCGAAAAATCTGCCGTGCCGTACATGCGCGCGGACCTCGAGATCACCGATCGCGCTATCCAGATGTACAACATGGGCGGCGACGGAGGACCTGCTGCGGGCAAACCCCAACCGGCTCCTGCAACGACGCCAGCCGCGCCGAAGCCCGGTGCAGCCCCCGCGACGCCGAAACCGGCAGCGCCCGCTCCCGCCCCGAAAAAATAGTTTTTCCTGCCCCTAAACACAGCATGCGGTTTTACTGGACCGCACCTCAGAGGGTGTTTATCAGGCGTTGCGAGCGTTGTGCTGCTAGGAAGGGCGGCGGAAGCGTACATCGTACGCTGAGCAAGCCCGACCGACGCAGCGCAACGCGCAGCAGCCTGATAAACACCCTCTTAGGGAATGCAGCAGAACGTCGTGGGATTGACGGGCGTGAGTGCCCCTGTCGCTTGACCGCCTGCCCCTTTGACCCCGCACGTGCCGCCAGTAGGGCCAACAATCGTCGCTGCGCGACCGAAGACCGCCGGATTGCTCACGAGATTCGCGCAGCCGCCGGCATTAAACGACGCAATCTCCATCGTGCACTGGTTCACGGCTTGGTCGCCGTAGATCTTGATCGTCGCGTCACACGTAGCGCCTGTAGGCGCATTACACTCACACGCCGAACACGCGCGCGTATCTTCCGCTTTCTCGAAGTAGACGAACTGCTGCGAGAATTCACCGACAGGGCAGGCGTTTTCGCCCGACTTGTAGACGCATAACCCACTACGAAACGGCATGGCCGCCTTGGGCTGACAAACACTGCCTGCGCCGCATCCGCCGCCTTGAAGCGCACCGGAACAACCGAAACCAAACGCTCCCCATTGTTCGGGAAGCTGATCGCTCATCCCGCCTTGCGCCGTACACGTGCCACCCGTGACCGTTGGTTTGGCCGTCGTGACCGACGAATTGCACGGACCTCCGGCGCACGGCTGCCCACCTTGCAACCCGGCTGGCCCGAAACACTCACCTTGCCAAGCGCTTGGTGGATTGATCGAATTGATGGTTTGCCCTGCAAAACCACAATTTTTGTCGGATACCGTAATCATATCGGCCAAATCGCAGATTTGTCCCGTCGGTGTTCCACACGAGCAGCCGGTGCACGAATGCGACGGCGTCATCAGATTGCGATGACCATTAAACGGCGTAGGAAACGTCGACGGACAAGAAGGTTTGTCCGCTTCTGCACCGTCAAACAGTGAAACGTAGCCTTCCCAGCCAAGCGGAGGACCTGCAACGCAGGCATAGACAGGGGTGCAATCCGTGTCGGCGCAATCCGCGAGCATATCGCCGTCGTCGTCCTTGCCGTTCTGGCAATCCTCAACGCCTGGAATGCCGCCACCTGAACCGCCAGAACCACCTGCGCCGCCACCTCCCGTAGCACCAGGTTCTGGCTCGTTGAATGAATATTCCGGATAGATGCACGCCACCGGCAAAACAAGCATGCCTATCGCGCCAAGCGCCAACCTACGCAGGATGAGTCCAGTTCGATCGTTCATTAAAACTTCCCCACGACGCTGACGCCACCGAGCGACGCTCCAGGTGCAGCACCGATAAACTTGACGCTGGTCGCGGCTTTTTCGGGTGTCGATTTTTTCGACCCGTTTGTCGCCAAAAGAATGATGCCCGTCACCAAGCTCACCGCGCCTGCTCCAACGGCTCCTTCTGCGATCCCCGTGAAAAGGCGCCCCTTGTCAAAGGTCGTTTTCGCCGAAGGTGGACACGTCGCGTCGCCACCGCACTTCTCATTCAGTTGGTCGATCGTGGTTTGTCGCGGCCCCAAAAACAAGCCCACGCCCGTTCCGACAAACGCCAAACCCAAACCCGTCAACACGATACCGCCAACACTCGGACCACTCGGAGGTGGTGGTGGCGGCGGTGGTGGCGGCGGTGGTGGCGGCGGCGGCGGCGGTGGTGGAGGCGCTACGTCCTTGTCGATCTTGGGGATCACCTCGAGCGTCTTGTTTTCTTTTTCGGCAAGCGTGATCGTCTCTTCGAAGATCATGCGTTGACCTATTCGACCGATGATTGTGTGCGGTCCGGGATCGAGGGGCATCTCGCTACCCACTTGCGTCGAACCGAGCTCGTTGCCATCGAGTTCCACACTGGCGGCTTCCGCGCCTTTTCCACGCTTTATCGTGAACTTCGGAATGCGCTCTTCGATCGCTGCGATACGCGGTCCAGCTTTTGTCGCAACGTCCTTGGCCTTTTTGTCACCTGCCGCGGCGTCCAACGCGAGACGATAGTTGCCCAGCGCAGATCCAAGCTTGCCGAGTTTCTCTTCGCATTCAGCAATGTTGAACGCGACTTGCGGCGTCATTTTCACCGCCGCCACAGCCTTGAATTTCACAAGTGCCGCGGAGCAGTTGTTCGCTGCACTGAAAGCCAAACCTTCGCGGAATGCAGCACGCGCCTTGTCCAAATCTTCTTTGGATTGTGCGGAAGCATCGACATGCGACAACAGCGCGATCGCGACAACCGCGCCCATCACCGCTGTTCGTCCCACTCGCCCGCGACAACCGCGCGCGTCCTCATTGCCGTGCGATTTCTTCATCGAACTTCACTCCGACGCTCGACACCGTTCAGGCTTCGAACGGCGCAATAGTACATGAACCATCGCGAGGCGGAAACTTCCACGATCGCTGCATAACAGGTTTCGAAAGGTACGTCGCCGTCGCTACTTCTTCTTGGTGCCGAAAGGGATCGTGATCTTCGGCCGACCGATTGTCACCGTGGGGGCCGGTGCACTGCCCGACGACGACGACGATGACGAGCCTGACGATGACGACGAGCTTGACGACGACGACGACGACGACGAGCCCGACGATGACGATGACGATGACGATGACGATGAGCCCGACGACGACGATTTCGTTGGTGTTCCAACGGTTTGTGGCGGAGCAACGAACTTCACGCGCTGGTCAATCGGAATCTTGTCGTCCCCGAGCAAACACAGCTTGTTGGCTCCTTCGGTGAGGCTGTCGCAAATCTTGTAACCTTCGGGGCATTCAGCGGATCCCACGCACGTTCGCGAGCAAAAGCCGGGACCATTGGGGGCATCAGCTGTCTTGATGCACATCCCGTGATCGCATTCCGCAGTCGTTTGACATGCCGAACCCACCTTCGAACCTTCGGGTTTGGCGCACTGCATGCCTGAACCCGTATCGAGTCCCCGACAAACCAAGTTGTCGCCGCACTCGCGATCCTGCGCGCAGGTTTTCGTACAAACGCGCCCATGCACCGCACATTGTTGTGATTCGCAATCGGCATCCGCTGCACAGGTTTGTCCAAACGGCTTCGGTTCGGCCTTCTTCTCCGGCTCGGACAAAGCGCATCCACCGCCGGCAATAGCCACAACGAAGAACGAACCGAACATCACTGCACCAAGCGTTTTTCCAAGCGTATGCATCGTGGCTCCTGTTCCGCCTGCATCGTCGCGGCAAGCCGGTGTTTCGGTCCTACCACAGCCAATCTCGCAACGCGTAATCTTCGGCGTGCGCGCTTTGGAAGCGCAAAGCGAATGTTTGGCTATGATGGCCCCGCCATGACATCCGCGTTTAACGATCAAGCTTTGCCGATACGTATCAACGTCGAAGATGACCGCACAGGCATGCACCCAGTCGTGCTGCGTCGCGCCTTCACCGATCACATTCAGTTCTCACGTGCTCGGGACCTCGACAACGCGACAAACTTTGATCGCTTCGTCGCGTTGTCTCTCGCCGTGCGCGATCGTCTCGTGCAGCGTTGGTCGCAAACCCAGCGGACGTATTACGAAAAAGGCGTCAAACGCGCCTATTACCTATCCGCTGAATTCCTCCTCGGACGCGCTCTGCAGTCAAACCTCCACGCGCTGGACATCGAAGACCAATACCGCATGGTCCTGCGTGACCTCGGCATCGACCTCGACGATCTCGTCGAACAAGAGCCCGACGCAGGTCTCGGCAACGGTGGTCTCGGAAGGCTCGCTGCCTGCATTCTCGATTCGATGGCCACGCTCCAGATGCCTGGTTACGGCTATGGAATTCGGTACGAGTTTGGAATTTTCGAACAAGCCATTCGCAACGGTTGTCAAGTCGAACGCGCCGATGAATGGCTCAAGTTTGGCAACCCCTGGGAAATCGAACGCCCCGAATATGCCGTCACCGTGGGTTTTGGAGGACGAACCGAAATGGTTCCCGACGGTCGAGGTGGCTTCCACGTCTTGTGGCATGCAGCTGACCACGTTCTCGGCGTTCCGTTCGACACACCCATCGCCGGCTATCGCACGAACACCGTCAATACGCTGCGCCTTTGGGCCGCTCGTGCCGCCGAAGACTTCGACTTCAGCTTGTTCAACGCCGGCGATTACGTACGCGCCGTGCAAGCGAAAAACGCCTCCGAAGTCATCTCCAAGGTCCTGTATCCCAACGACAATTTCGACGCCGGTAAAGAACTACGCCTGCGCCAAGAATATTTTTTCGTCGCGTGCTCCATCCACGACATCGTTTCGCGTCACGCGAAAACCAACGAGGATTTCTCGAATTTTGGCGAGATGGTCGCGATGCAACTCAACGACACGCATCCTGCCATCGCCATCGCCGAACTCATGCGCGTGTTTGTCGACGAACATGCACTCACGTGGGAAGCCGCGTGGAAACAAACCGTCGCCGCGTTTGGCTATACAAACCACACGCTCATGCCCGAAGCGCTCGAACGTTGGCCCGCCAATCTTTTCGCCCGCCTGCTTCCTCGGCACCTCGAGATCATCCACGAGATCAACCGTCGTTTCTTGCGCGAGGTAACCGTCGCTTTCCCATACGATCAGGGCCGCGCAGCACGCATGAGCATCTTCGAAGACGGGCCAGAACGTATGGTGCGCATGGCGCATCTTGCCGTCGTCGGATCGCACTCGATCAACGGAGTCGCCAAGCTCCACACCGAACTCATCAAGACGGAACTGCTTCGCGATTTTTACGAACTCTGGCCGGAGCGTTTCAGCAACAAGACCAATGGCGTAACGCCTCGCCGCTGGCTGCTCGGCTGCAATCCCAAACTCGCTGCACTCATCACGTCGCGCATCGGACCGAACTGGGTCACCGAACTCGAACGCCTCGCAGACCTCGAACGCGCCGCGACGGATCGCGAATTTTTGGCGCAATTGCGAGCGATCAAATCCGCCAACAAGCAGGTACTCGCCAAAATCATCAAGACCGAACTCGACATCGACGTCGACCCTCGTTCGATCTTCGACGTACTCATCAAACGCCTTCACGAATACAAGCGCCAGCTCCTCGATGCGCTGCACATCGTCACCCTGTACTTGCGCTGCAAACGAGGCGAACACGTGGAGCCACGTACGTTCATTTTCGGGGCGAAAGCAGCTCCAGGGTACAAGCAGGCCAAACTCATCATTCGCCTCATTCACGCCATCGCGTCTGTCGTCAACGCCGACCGCAGCGTGCCGCATCTTCGCGTCGTGTTTCTCCCGAACTACCGGGTTTCACTCGCCGAAAAGATCATTCCGGCTGCCGACGTTTCCGAACAAATTTCCACCGCGGGCATGGAGGCTTCGGGCACTGGCAACATGAAGCTCGCGATGAACGGCGCGCTCACGATCGGCACGCTCGACGGAGCCAACATCGAAATTCGCGAAGCCGTTGGTCCGGACAACTTCTTCTTGTTTGGCATGACTGCCGATCAAGTCCTCGTCAAGCGCAAATCGGGCGTGCTTGGACGAGTTGCCTACGAAGAAGACAAGGAACTTGCCGAAGCGATCGACTTCGTAACGTCAGGGTTTTTCTCGCCAGACGAACCAGAGCTCTTCCGACCGATTGTCGACGAACTTCTCGGGCCCGATCGTTACATGGTCATGAGCGATTTTCGAGCTTACGCGGACACGCAGAGCCTCATTGCCACGGCTTTCAGGGATCAAGAAACGTGGAGCTACAAAGCCGCGCTCAATATCGCTCGCGTCGGAACGTTTTCGTCCGACCGAACGGTTCGTGAATACGCCAAAGAGATCTGGAACATCTCATCCGTTCCCGTCGATCTCGCTGCCTCCATCACCGGCGGCGAATAGTTCCGCTGCACGTCGTCGTGCCTTTTCCATGCTCGACCGCCATTGTTTTCCGAGCCTTGCAGGCACGACGTCGTACGGGCTGCTATCCTTTCGCCGTCCGCAACCATGCCCAACGATCCGAGCAAGCGAGAAGACCTCGAAGGCGACCTAGCGCTCCAGCCAAAACGCAAACTTAGCAAGGCTCGTCGCTACAAGGTCATTCTGCACAACGACAACTACACGACGCAGGAGTTCGTCATTGTCGTCCTGATGAAGTTCTTCCACCGAACCGAAACGGAAGCGACGCACATCATGCTCAGCGTGCATCACAAGGGGCAAGGCGTAGCGGGCGTGTACACGAAGGACGTTGCGGAAACCAAAGTCGAACAAGTTCAGAGTTTCTCCAAAGAACACGGAATGCCTCTTCGGCTATCAGCCGAGCCCGAGTAATCCACATGCGCACGAGCCCCGAAGTCGAAATTGCGATTGGTCTAGCCACCCGTGAAGCTGTCGCTCGACGTCACGAATATGTGACGGTCGAACACTTGCTTTATGCGCTCACGTTCGATGAAGAAATCGCCCGCATCATACGCAAAGCGGGCGGACAACCAACCAAGCTGAAACAACGCCTCGAACAGTTCCTCGACACCGAAATCGAAGCGCTTCCCGAACATGTCGATACGACGCCGCAGTTTTCGCTCGGCTTTCGTAACGTCGTGGGTCGCGCGGCGGTGCACGTGCAAACGAGCGGTCAGAAGGAACTCAAAGGCGTCAACGTTCTGGTCGCCATGTTTTCGGAACGCGATTCTGCCGCGACCGAATTGCTCGAAGAAGCAAACATCACCCGGTACGACCTCGTCAATTTTCTCTCGCACGGACAAGCCAAAGATGGCGATGCCGAAAACGGCCCGGAAGATGCGAGCGAAGGCACAGGAAGTGCCGATCCGGATGCCGATGGCGAAGAAAAAGAAGGTGCTCGCAAAGACCCGCTCGCCGCGTATACCGTAAATCTCAACAAAGAAGCCGAAGCTGGACGTATTGATCCTTTGGTGGGTCGATCCCTGGAACTCGAACGCACCATTCAAGTTCTCGCCCGCCGGCGCAAAAACAATCCACTTCTGATTGGTGATGCGGGTGTTGGTAAAACGGCGATTGCCGAAGGTTTGGCGATGAAAATCGTCAAAGGCGACGTTCCCGATCCGATCAAGAACTCAATCATTTTTGCGCTTGATATGGGTGCGCTCATTGCCGGCACGCGATACCGAGGCGACTTCGAGAATCGATTGAAGGGCGTCTTGAAAGCCCTGGACAAACAGCCCGGGGCCATTCTGTTCATCGATGAAATCCACACGATCATTGGTGCGGGTGCTGCAAGTGGCGGAACGATGGACGCGTCGAATCTTTTGAAACCCGCGCTCGCTTCGGGAAAATTACGCTGTATTGGTGCGACGACATTTCAAGAATATCGCGCGCACCTCGAACGCGACAGCGCGCTTGCTCGGCGTTTCCAACGCATTGAAGTCGTCGAACCCAGCGTGATTGAAACGACCCTCATTTTGAAGGGCCTACGCAAGCATTACGAAGAATTCCACAAGGTTCGTTTTACTGACGAATCACTCGAAGCCGCCGCCAAACTCAGCGATCGTTATCTGCGTGATCGCCGTTTGCCCGACAAGGCTATTGATTTGGTCGACGAAGCTGGTGCTGCCGCACGTCTCGCCCATGGCGACGGATACATCATCAACGTTGCGGACATCGAAATCGTCGTTGCGAAAATGGCTCAAATCCCACCTCGCCAAGTTTCTACGTCCGACAAAGCGCAATTGCGCGATCTTCAAAAAGATCTGCAAGGCGTCGTATTTGGCCAGGACGAAGCCGTCGCACAACTCGCCAGTGCGATCAAACTTTCTCGCGCGGGACTTCGTTCCCCGGAAAAACCCATTGGGTCGTTTCTTTTCACAGGTCCTACGGGCGTCGGCAAAACCGAACTCGCCAAACAGCTCGCAAAGACGATGGGCGTTGAGTTCATGCGTTTCGACATGAGCGAATACCAAGAGCGCCACACCGTTTCGCGCCTTATCGGAGCGCCGCCTGGATACGTCGGATTCGATCGCGGTGGTCTGCTTACCGAATCCATCGCGAAAACGCCACATGCCGTATTGCTCCTCGACGAAATCGAAAAAGCGCATCCCGACATTTTCCAAATCCTCCTCCAGGTCATGGACCACGGCACACTCACCGATAACAACGGCAAAAAGAGTTCGTTCCGGCACGTCGTACTCATCATGACCAGCAACGTCGGTGCACGGGACCTGGCCATGTCACGCGTTGGTTTCGGCGACCGAGGCAATGCAGGCGATGACGATCGCGCGTTCAAAAACACGTTCAGCCCCGAATTCCGCAATCGTCTCGATGCGCGGATTATGTTCAAACCGCTCGATCCGAGCATCATGGGCAACATCGTGGACAAGTTTGTCCGAGAAATTAGCGTGCTCGTTGCCGACAAGAATGTAAAACTCGAAGTGACCGAAGCCGCGCGTCAATACCTCGCCAAAAAAGGCTACGATCCCTTGTTTGGTGCACGTCCGTTGGGGCGCGTCATCGAGCAAGAACTCAAGCCGCGCATTGGCGACGAGATGCTTTTCGGGGAACTCGAAAACGGTGGCAAAGTCCTCGTCGATTTCACCGACGACAAACTGAACTTCACGTTCGTTCCCGACAAACTCGCTTCGGACAAACCCGAAACGAACGAACCACAAGCGTAATTAGTTCAAGTTAAAAGGCATCGAAAGGGCGAATTGTTCGATATCTGCGTCGAACTGTTCGCCATCGGGCCGGTGCATTTGATAGCTTCCGTGCATCGAGCCTCGTGGCGTCTCGAGCACGCAACCGCTCGTGTATTCGAAGTGGTCGCCCGGCCTGAGCATCGGTTGTTTGCCAACGACGCCTGGTCCGCGAACTTCTTCGACCTTACCCTTGGCGTCGGTGATGACCCAATGCCGCGATCGTAGCTGCGCGACCTGCGTTCCTTCGTTCCCGATGCGTACCGTGTATGCGAACACGTAACGCTTCTCGGTCGGCGACGACTGCGCCGGAACGTAAACGGTGG
>JANORL010001462.1:0-7092 GCA_031415295.1 Polyangiaceae bacterium
TGTTCGGCATCGATAAACGCCGCAACACCACCCGCTTTTTGCGCATTCGCAATGGCATGCAACGTGAGCGTCGTTTTACCGCTCGCTTCCGGTCCGTAGATCTCGATGATGCGACCTCGAGGATACCCGCCAATTCCGAGCGCAATGTCGAGCGAGAGCGAGCCAGTCGGAATGGCGGGCACTTCTTCGTGAAGCGCCTGGCCCTCCTTCAGGCACATGATCGCACCCTTGCCGTACTCTTTTTCGATGCTCGCCTTGACGAGATCCAGGGCCGCTTGCTTCTGTTTGCTGTTCTTATCGTCGCTCATGACGTCCTCGAAATGGGCAGGGGTTGAGGCGCAGGTCTTTTTCAATTCGGCGGGTTCGGCGCCACGAACCGTTGGTCGGGACAAGGCTTACTGTCCAGTTGTTCAGGAGGCAAGCCGGAACATCGTCAAGGGCGGACATTCACTGTCCTATGCAAGCCAAGTGTTTGAAATAATGAAGTTTTCGATCTTCGCCTAGCAAGCTCTCTGCGTTTGAGTGTAGGGCCTAAAACAAACCGATCGAAAAGTGGAAAGCTCCAAAGTCTTCCCATTGGCGACGATTGAGGTTGATGCCGTAGTCGAAGGCCAAAGGTCCGACGGGCGTGATGATGCGTAATCCCCCGCCAAGTGCGTAACGAAGCGTGAAATCCAGGGCCGAGGGTTCTTTCCACAAGTTGCCCGTGTCGAGGAAGAATCCGGTTTGAAACGTGTCGTTGAGCGGCACGCGTAGTTCCAACCGCGGGTTGATCGACAAGTTGCCGCCGCGAATGGGTACGTTGGACAAGACAGCGGCTCGTGTGGTTTGTCCTTTCGCAACCAGGCCGCGGGCGACGTCTTCGGGGACGAGTGCGTCGGCAAGAAAGGCTCGGATCGTGTCGACTCCGCCCAAGAAAAATAGGCGGTCTGGATAGGTCTGACTTTGATCGTTCAGTTGCCAGTTGTAACCGGCTGCCAGGCTCATCGCGACGCTCGGTCCACCTTTCGATGCGAGCTCGAAATATGCCGCAGTACGTCCGGACAAACGCAAGAAACGACTGTTGATCAACGCCTTGTCCTCACCAATCGGGACTGCGTTTACAAATTCGGCACCGACCGCGAGAAGGCCACCTTTGGTTGCCGCAAACGCGTTGTTGCGGCCATCCCAAGCAAAGTTCACGCGGCCAGCGAGTGCTACGGATTCGCCGCGCGGATAACGAAGTAGAGGGATGAGCGGCGAGTCGATCGCTTTGTCGTTGAAGACGTCAATCTCGTTCACTTCGGCCGAGCCACCGATACGCAACGTGATGGATCGCGTGGGTCGGTACGCGAGTGTTGGTACGAGCGCTTGGCGAGAAATACCGAAACCTCGTTGGTTGTCGCGGACGTCGATGCCGTCGACGGACAAGTTCATCAACGGGCTGAATCCCACTTCAGGAAACGTCACCGAGACCGTGTTTCGACGCTCGAGTTGTTGCGCGACGCTGAGGCGTTCGTAGTCGGCGTGTACGCCGGGATCGAGCACGATGAAGTCGAACAAGTACGAGAGTTGAACGCGCAACGTGAGGGCGATGGCGAGCCCGCCGATGTTGCGATGTCCGTACTCGACGGCAAACCGCAACCCTTCACCCGTGGAAAAACCAACGCGTGGATCGAGGTATTGGGTGATTTGTTCGCTGATCGTGACGATCACGCGTTTCTGCTTTTGCGGAACTTCGGGATCTTCGAGGCCCACCGAAACGCTCGAGAACGCACCAAGGGCTCCGATGCGTTGTTCGCTCGTGCGGGCTTCTCGTTCGATGTAGGGATTGCCCAGCGTGAGCGTGAGGCGCCGAAGAATGAGCGCTTCACTCGTACGAATGGCACCTCGTACGACAAAGCCACCGACGATGACTTGGTCCCGTTCCGTGACGGCAAACCGAGCGCGAGCGCGTGTGTTGTCAGGTGATGACTCGATGGTTGCAGCGACTTCGGCGTACGCGTATCCGCGGTTGCGATACGCATCGAGAAGTCGCAAACGTGCGGCTTCGAGCGCGATGGTCGATAGAGGTTTTCCCAGTTCGAGCTGCGTGAGGTCGAACAGTTGCTTTTCGGAAAACACGCGGCTGCCTTCGAACCCGACGTCGTAAAGAATCGTTTGAGGTCCAAGGTGCATCGGGATGCGCAGCGTGATTTCGCGCGAGCAATCGACGTGTTTCAACCCGTCGGGGCGACACGAGACGGACGCCGGAGGTTCTGGCTCGGCGACGGGCAATCCTGCTTCGTCGAGCGCACAACGCGGAGTTACCTTTGCGATGGGCAAGGGAATGCATTCACCAGCCCGTGATCGCGCGTCGCACGTGGCGCGCTCGATCGACACAGGACCGATGGAGGCATGCAAGTAGCCTTTGCTGAACGCGAGGTCGCGCAGGTGTTTCAACGCCCGGTCGTACGTATCCGCGGCGTACGTCGTGGTGGGATTCAGATCGAGCGGTTTGGTTACGGGTCGGCTGGCCGAAGGCGCAGTGACGAGCGACAGCGCGGCGTTGGGATCGCGCATGGCAAAACCTTTTTCGCCCGGCAGATCTTCGATGAGAAAGCTGTCGATCTCGCGTCCAACTTGCTCCGGATTCCACGATTTGGGCAAACACGAAAAGATGCGTTTCATTACCCGTACGCGTGAACCTTCGTCGATCGTGAGGACGATGTGATGGACGGGATCATCGGGTCCACCGCGTTCTTCGGCTTTGATGGCCGCATCGAGGAATCCGCGTTCGGCGTAGAAACGGACGAGTTTGTCGATGAGTTCTTGGGTCTTGAGATCCAAACCCTTCACTTGCGTAATGGTCAGCGCGAGTTCGACGGTGTCGATCGCGTGGTTACCTTCGAAGACGGGAACGATTCGCGGGCCGGGATCAATTAAAACGTAGAGATCACTGCCAGCTTTCGTGGTCCGGATCTCGTGTTGTACTTGCGCGCGCAAGAAGCCATTTTCGCGCAAGGTTTCGCCAAGATCGCGATCGGCTTCGTCGAGTTGCGGCTCGTCGATACGTGCACCAACTCCCAAGCGGTACTTGCTGGGCAGGTCCCCAACTTCACGCAACATGAGTTGTTTGACTTGAAAAACCCTTCGCGTGATCGTGCGTGGCGTTCCCGCTTGGATGTCGAGACGCAAGATGACATGACCAGCGACGTCGGTGTCCGCGATGTCCGCGGTGACTTTCGCATTCGGATGGCCGTGATCCGCGTAATAAACACGCACTCGTTCCGTGATTTCGCCGAGGGCTGGTTCGGTGATTTCGCTGCCGTCGCGAATACGGGCGGCATCGAGCGTTGCGGATCGTTCGAGCGTGGCGCCGACGAGCTGAATCGAGGAGGCGATGCGACGCGGCAAAACGTGCACGCGAAGGACGACGCCATCAGCTTCAGCCATGGCTTCTGCAGAAATGCGAGCAAATTGACCGGTTTGTCCCAATTCACGCATGGCGCGTCGAGACGTTTCAGGGCCAAACGGTTCTCCAAGACGAACGCTGTCGACACGTGTCGTGGCGCGAAAACGTACACCCGAAGTAATCACTTCGACACGGCGAATGGGTTTGCCCACGAGTGCACTGACATCGGGAGCCGGGCTGATTTCCGGCACAGCAAGGGCCGCTTGGGGCTCTTCACCCGCTGCAATGGCACGTTCACCCGACGATTGAGCACTTGCAGGCGTGGTGATGGCCGCACATACGAGTAGGCAGAGCGCGCTCAACGTGCGAAGAGCGACGGGAGAAACAATGTGGCGTGAGGAACGGACTACGGGCACAGGCCAGTCATGGCGCGCGGACCTTGGGTTGGCGCCGGTCCCAATGCTACCGTCCGCCGCGGATGCTCGCCAAACAGGTACGGCATGGCTGATTCGACAATGCTGATTGGAGCCGTCGCATACGACCCGAAGGTCGTGACTTTTTGGGAAGGAATGCGCGAGCATTTCCAAGGTCACGGTCTCACCGTCGATTTCGCACTGTTCTCGAACTACGAGCGGCAACTCGAGGCCCTCCTGCATGGGCACATCGACATCTCTTGGAACTCGTGCCTCTCGCATGTACGCGCCAAACGACGCACGGATGGCAAGGTGATCGGTATCGCGATGCGCGACCGGGACCGTGATGCGTGCGCGAAGATCCTGATTCGTCGCGAGATCATAGTGAAAAAATTGGCGGATCTGCACGGCAAGACGCTTGCCGTCGGTTCGCGCGATTCTGCTCAAGCCCGCATCATGCCGCTCTACTACTTGAAACAGGCAGGCGTGGACCTGAGCCAAGTCAAGCTCATGGCTTTCGATACGGACGTCGGCAAGCACGGCGATACGCAAACAAGTGAACTCGATGTGCTCGCAGCCGTGCACGAAGGACGCGCTCAGGCGGGAATCGTAGGCAGTTTGGTGTGGCAGGCCGAGCAAGCCGCGGGACGGATCGATCTGCGGGTGCTCGACGTTTTGTGGACGACACCAACGTTCGATCTGCGCATTTTCGATGCCTTGCCGACATTGCCCGTCGACAAGATCGAAGCCTTCCGGCGCGTGTTGCTCGAGATGAACTATGCGAATCCGAAACATCGACGCTTGCTCGAACTCGAAGGGCTAAAGCGATGGTTGCCGGGTCGGGAGCAGAGTTTTACTCCGGTGCGCGCGGCTCTAGACGATCTGGTTTCGTAAGAGGATGTTCAACAGGCTGCTGCGCGTTGCACGGCGTCGGTCGGACTTACTCAGCGTACGATGTACGCTTCCGTCGTCCTTCCTAGCCGTACAACGCTCGCGACGCCTGTTGAACATCCTCTAAGCATTGACGCACGTTTATTCGAATTCGATCCTCCACCGAAGGTCGGCGCCAAGGTTGCCAAGTGGCGAGCTGGAAACGTCGTTCGTGTTGTCGTAGGCGCCTTGCAAGATCACGCGACGACCAAGTCGCCACTCGATGCTGGAACGCACTTCGCGGTTTTCCGTGATGCCTGTCGTCACCGTAGCGCGCACTTGATCGGTGATGCGTTTGCCGAGCGTGACCGTTGGTTCGGTTCGTCCTGTACGCGACGAATACGCCGTGCCAAACCGGAACTCGTCGATGAGAGGGACGATGGTCTTGACAGCCTTGTCCGCGCCAGTGAGGGCAGCAAGCGCTTCGAGGCCGACTGTTTCACCTATCGACGACGCGAGACCTCGGTCCATTTCTGCGCGGGTCAAACCAAGCGTCAACAAGAGCACGATGTCTTCCTGACCCAGCGACGGATCGCTCGTCAGATCTAACTTGAGATTTTCTTCATCGCCGTGGGCGTACAAGTTGATGCGCCACTGCTGACCAAGGCTGGCGGTTGCTGCAGCACTCGTACTCGTGTCGGCAACCGAAGTGCCTGGTCCAGCCGTCGATGCGTAACGCCGGTATTCCGTTTGCGCTCGAACGTCCACCTTGGGCGCTAAACGCAAAGGATCGTCGAAACGAACCAGACCTTCGAGCACGGTAAATTCGTTGCTACGCAAACGAAGTTTCGAATCCGGCAAGATGCGCAAAAGTCCTCGCGCGCCGTACCGTTGGTTCGTCCCCGAAAGTGCGAGACCGGGTGGTGCGATGTCGAGCTGCATGTCGACGAGGTTGTTCGACAAACGCAACGGACGTAACGCGAGAACGTTCACGTCGAAACGAAATGAATCGTTTTTCGGATCGTAGTTCGTTACGGGCGTGCGGTTCGTTCCTCCCGCGAGTTGGTTCAGATCCAAACTAAGTCCGATCGGACGCGAGTAGAGAAACGACGTCAGCGTGAGCGTGCCTTTGATCTCCGGAAGGTTTTTCCCTTCGGGTTCGTCTTCGCCATTCGAAGGCTTGAACGAAGCTTCGAGATCCGCATCGGTCGTCATGTTGATGCCGTCGGCGAGCGGTACTTTCACGCCCCGCATCGTGATGGACGCTTCTGCTTTGCCGAGTTCGAAACCGCGGATCGGCATGCGTCCCGTGACGCGCATTTCGCCGCCTCCCACGCGCGCCGATCCACGCAAGATACGCGCTTCGCTGCTCGTGACGGCGATGTCGAGTTCCGCGTTGTCGATCGACACGGGCACGCCACGCAATGCGAGTTCGCCACGTCGAAGACGCGCCGAGCCTCCGTAACGAAGCGCCGAGGGCGGTCCTTTGATGCGCAAGCTTCCTTCGACAGACCCGCGTGCTCGGTGAATCGACGGAATGCCCGAAGACAAACGCGACAGATCGAGCGAACCAATTTGCAAATCGAGATCGAGTTCCGGAGCCGCAATGAGACGCGATACGCTTCCGTCGATGGTGATGGGTGCTGAAACGCCAGCCGCGGCTTCGACGACGAGAGCGATCTTCGGAAGCGTCAACGTGTCGTTGTCGATGAGGATCGGACCAGGCGTGCCAGTGAGCGCAACGCGTCGTCCTCCTCGTTCGAGTTCGAGTCCCGTGATGGCCATGGACACACGCGCCTTGGCCAAATCGTCGAACGGGAGTTTGGCAATGTTGAACGACGCATCGAGTTTGCCCCGGGGCGGTGTGGCGCTGAAAGCGACGCCGGGAAGCAAGTTTGCAAGGGCGCCGAGGTCGAGGCCGCGCGTCGTGATGTAGCCCGAAACGACCTTGTGCTTCTGCCGAGTCATGCGGACGTCGTCGAGTGCGATCTGTCCGCCAGCCACTTGACCCGTCACGCGGAAATTGCCGGACGAAAGATCACGATCGAAATCCGCACGATCGAATGGTGCCGAGCGAGGATTTTTGCAACGTGTCCATCCGATGGTTCGACCGGACGAACCTTCGGCGGTCATCGTCACGTCCATCTGCGAAGCGGGGAGGGATGCGGAACCGATGCGGATCGGCGTCAAACGCACGTCGGCACGCGCTTCGAGTTGACTCACGGTGCCGGAAAGATCGGCCACGGCCGAGATCGAACCGTCGAAAGGTTTGCTCCAGCGACCAAGGGCATCGATGCGATCGATCGGAATCCCCGTAGCGATGGCTTGTCCCGTGATTTTTCCGCCCGGACGAACCGTCGCGCTGGCGAGAACCGTGCCTGCACCTTTGCGGACGGAAGCCGAATGCACGTCGAGGCGCATGCCGGCGGCGGAGGC
>JANORL010001463.1:0-13609 GCA_031415295.1 Polyangiaceae bacterium
AATGCGCAGCAGCCTGTTCAACACCCTCTAAGATTTTGACCTACAAATCGGCGCATCTGCTAGGATGCGGTCGTGAGTCGCCGCCAAACGTGGGAAGTAATCTATCAACGGTTCGATCCTTTCCGTCCGGCGGAAAATCCCGCTTGGCGAGCGGAAAGGCCACGCAGTCCCGCAAATGACCTCATCCGACTTGTGGCAATGCCATTTGGGGACGCTCGTGCGTTGGTGACAGGCACGATCGGAACTGGGAAATCGACGGAGATTCTTCGCATTGCCGAGGCGCGGAGTTCCCAGGATCTTGTTGTCGTATTGGACTTACAGCGCCATTTTTCGCAGGTCGTTGGGGACGAAGACGCGTTACGAAACATCGAAGCCTGGGAAGTCGTTTTTCTCGGCGCATTGGCCGTGGTGCGCATGGCGCACGAAATACTTCCCTATTCCATTCCGCAACACTTTTTGGACGACCTCTCGCGCGCATGGGACAAGGCGGCCAATGCGACAGACACGCCGCGTCCAGCGGGTTTGCAATTTGATGCTTCGGCGCTGGCCAAAGCGATGATTGTGGTCGTATCCGCGGCAATCCCAGTGCTGGGGGCTTCTGCATCCACGATCGCAACCGCGGGGGTCGGTTTGAAAGTGCTCGAAACCTCCGTTGGAGGATTGCGCTGGAACGTGCCTGTCGGTCAGGCGAAAAAGCACAAAGCAGACCAAGACACGGAAATGCAAAGCCTGCTACATGCAGTCAATGCAATCATTGGCTACGTGCAATCGAAAACGTCGCGTATTCTTTTGATGATTGATGGGCTGGATCGTATTGCTGATTTGGAAAGGGCCGAGGCATTGTTCTTGCGGTCCGAGATGATCGCGCAGCTCGAATGCCGAATGATCGTCACCGGGCCATTTTCATTGCGATCCCATCCAGCGGCCGGCGCCATTCCTCGATTTCGCAAGATTTCTCCTCTCGTGAACGAGCCCGTGATGCGAAAGGATGATCCGAGCAAACCGGGGCCTGGTGTGCCATTTTTTTGCGATCTTTACCATAAGCGAGTTCAGGACCTGAATGCAGGAGAACTCATTCCACAAGAAATCTTGGAACGGCTTGCCTACTACTCTGGCGGACGAGCGCGCGATTTCGTGAAATTGATTCGAGTCGTGGCCGAGCAGGCATGGCTCGACGACGTGTTGACGGTGGACATGAATCTTGCCAACAGAGTTATTGACGAAGCTCGACGGCTGCTCGAAACGGGTCTTGATGAAGCCCATATCGACGTGCTCGAACACATCATACACAATCCATTGCATCGTTTACCGGGTGACGGAAAAGCGCGTGACCTGCTGACCTATGGCCAGCTTTTACCGTATCCCAATGAGTCGGAATGGTCCTACCCGCATCCGCTGTTATTAATGCATCTGCTAAAGCCTTTGACCAATTCCTCTTTTATCGCATCTCAAGGCAATCCATAACGCGAGTATTTCTGACTGCGCGTGGATCAAGTTATTGCGTGATACTTCGGATTTGCTGATAAGGCGCATATTCTGTTTTCATCGAACGGCCGTGCAGCCTGATTATTCGATAACCAAGAACCTGCCGGTTTGCAAACCAAACGCGCGATTGGAGGCTCGAGCCTGACTGGCAGAACAAGAGGGAATCCACACATTGCTGAACTTTTAGATCCCGGCAACATTTCGACTAGTCAAGCGCTCGACGGTGAGGTACGCTAGGATCATGCCACAAACGATCGTTGCCATCGATCAGAAAACACGGCGTCGCGCGCTTTTGATCGAAATTCATCCCGACATGAACAGGCCTTCCGCGGCGGACATTAACGCCTTTCGCACAAGAATGTTTGAGCGAAACATTTATGCTGGAATGATGGTCACACCCGAGGTCGTGCTCGTCGAATTGGATCAATTCAACCAGGTCGGGTTTCATGCATCCAACTATGATGAGCGTACGCTTGCGACGCCCACGCTGTTCACAAGTGCCAACATCGGCAGGCCACAGCGTGGAAAGCAGTTTTATGACCAGGTGAAGAAATGGCTTGGTGCCGTTGAATCGTCCTGGTTCTCTCTCCTCCAGCCGGATCAAATCGAGGCCATGGTACCCGAAGTCGTCGGCAGCTTGCACGAAGCAGAATTGTCGACGTGGGATGATGTGCTGGAGGCAAACGATGCCGCCTAAGCCAATCATCTACTGCGAAACCAATTGGATCGTTTCGCTCGCATTCCGACATCTACAAAGACACAAGGAAGCAAAAGATCTGCTAGATCGAGCATCTGCGGCAGAGTTTGAGTTGAGATTGCCGCTCACGGCATTGATCGAAGCTCATCGCCCCATTAAGGACGAGGCGAATACGTTTAGCAGCATCTGGAACACATTTCGTGGTCTAATTCAGACGGCACATGAGAACGGGTATGGCCAATTTGATTCGATCTTTCGCGCAATGGTCGGATCTAGCAAACAGGAAAAGGGGGCTATCCGAAAAATCGCGTCTGCGTACGTCAAGGAAGAGCAGAGCAATGATGTCGTTCGCATGCTCGAACAACATCAGCATGTGCAAATCCTTAAAGACCCCAACGATGCCATTACAAAACTAACCAACATTCGCGACAAGGTAAGCTTCAGAGGTTCGGACACCGCTGACCTCTTTATCCTTGCTCATGTGTTGGCAGACCGAGCGAAGGAGCCACCCGAGCGCCCAACAATACTCTTGTCATTGGACGAAAAAGCTTTTAACCCCAAAAACACGAAGGTCAGTGAACAATTCTATAAAGACCATCACATTGCATGGTGCAGCTCATTCAATTTCATGCACGCTCAAGAACGATGGCGCGAATGGTTTGAAGGGGCAACGCCTCTCAACGCCTCGTCCGCGGATCTACTTACGAAAGAGTTCACCAATTGTATCCACAACGCGGCCATACGCGCTGAGCAGTTCGAGTTACTATTTCACAAAGATGCACACGTATTTGACGATAACGGATACCTCGTGAAAGCAGGAGATTTGCTCAAGAAACTCAAGGCAAAATCATTGGGCGAGAATCCAACGATTCAGGATGGTCCAACGAAATTCATTACGGAAAAAATCATAGATTATGCGCCGGGGACATCCGAGGGGCATCGGCTCATTCTCCATCTTTGGAACGATGACATCCGTTACTGGATCATGAGTTTATGGTGGAACAGCTAGATTCAGCGCGCGGCAGACCCACACGAGCATCAACATGCAGCGCTATTCTCAAACATGTAGCACTATTCACTCGCATACCACTGAAACTCTATGAAAGCCGCAACCATTACCAAATCGCGATCACCGAATCCAATCTAGGCATGGTGCTGGCGATGATGGGAGAACGACAGGCTGGCCTGGAAATGATCCGATCTGCTTATCACGTACTAGTCGAAAAACTAGGACCCGAACATCCGATAACCCGTGACGCCGCAAAAAAACTCGAACGATTCTCTTGACGCCCGCAAGTCAATCACTCCGCCGTTTTCTCCTCGGTTGCCTTTTCCCCCTCCCCTGCCGCCAATTTCGCCTTAATGCCGGCGTACATCGCTGCAATGCGGCCCCAATGCGCGCGCACGACAACGCCCAATCCCAAGAACCACAAGAGTCCAATGGGAAACGCGACCATGTCCGTCATGTAAAACATCACTGGACGAAATGGACGGTCCTTCGTCACCAGCTCGCGACTCGAATACATCGAATGCCGGTAACTCGGAAGCGGCAACGGTACCGGTGTTACGCCTTGTAAAACCCCACCCTCTTTGCCGCCCATCCAATTGCCTGTTCGCGCATCCATGTCGCTCTTCGGTGCTTCCACTGCCACAGGCGCCGACGCCCGCGACGGCTCGTAATCGACACTCGCGCTCTTCATCGGCGCTCGCGACGTTGCTGCAAAGAGAAAAATCAATCCGAGAAATCCGAGCGCCCCGAACAAAACCAGCGTCATCGCCGTGCGTGCCGGTCCTTTGAAGAATCGTCCCACTAGCCAAATCAAGGCGGACAACCCCAGCCCCAAAAGCATCAAGACGAACCCAGGTTGCCATAAAAACCACAATGCTGCCAAAAGAATCCCTGCTAGCACGCGAATCGCTCGCAATCGCTTCGACCCTGATTCCGTTCCCGGACGAACCGCTACTGCCCCAAGAACAAACCCTATCCCCCCCGCCATAAGATCGCTTCCCTCGACCGCCCATTTCGGCCGATCCCCTCCAAGCAAGGCGAGCGGGAAATACCCCGTCGGCAAACCAACCGTCAAATCCACGCGACTCGCCGTAAGCGCATACGAAGGCATTGGAATCTCCATGGAACCACCGAACCGCTTCCATCCCGCCTGCGCCAGCGATTGCGTGTGCACATTTTGGCTCCCAGTCTTGAGTGGCACCAGGATTTCTTCATTGTCGGTGCCTTGACGCATGATTCGCTCGGCTTTGCCCGTCGTCGCCAAATAAATCGGCCGTCCGCCTGGATTGTACGACAAATAATCCACTCCGTTGTTTTCGTAATACAGATGATCGTCCGAGACGACGTCCCCGCGTGGCGTGAGAACCACCGTCCGCGTATGTGATTGCACGACTGCTGCGAGCGCGTCCACTGCGGCCAATGTTGTCACGTTTGCACTCATTTTTTGACCTTTTTGCAACAAGAATAACCGCGACGTCGGTTGCGTCCGCGGAATTGGCGATTCCGCCGAATCCACTTGCCGCGCATCTCCAGAAACGATAACGCGATGCTCGGGATCGCTTTCCACGAGCCACCATTCATAAGGCGAACGCGTATCGACCGCCATTGCCTCCAATTTGGCCAAGGTCCCCGAAATGGTCATTTCCGCGACGCGCCCCGACGTCGGCAAGACCAATTCGCCTTCCTCGACACGAAATCCGGCCGCTCCGGTGACATCGAGAACCTTTTCACCCAAAGTAAGCGGCAACCGTACAACGCCTAGATCTTTGCCTGAACGCATCACCAATCGATACTCGAATGTCGTTTCCCGTCCTACGCGCACAGCGCGCGAAAGTTGAAAAACCGTGGGCCCCGCTTCCACCGCTTTTTCCTGACGGCTCAAATGAATCGTCGCATTGGATAACCCGGACAATCGAGATCCTTCTACAACCGCCCCCGAAGCAAAATTGCTTTCTAATGTATTCAGCGGCCCTGGAACTGTAAGCGCCAAGTCCGTACCTAAAACCATTTTGCCGCGAAGCACGAATTTACGTGCAGACGTATGCAAAAAATATCGATCCTGCTCAAAACCAATCGCCGCCTCCTTGTCGTTTTCCGTCACATCTTCGAGACGCATGTCTTTCGGCGGCCCAAACAGCGGAATATCGACAGCCCCATCGGCAAACACGCGTCCCGTCAATTCGAACTCGAGCGGCCCTTCGCCCACGCTCCCGGACAAACGTAATCGTTCAAGCACAAAGCAACGCGCGACGCATTTGCTCGCATTGTCCCGCTGCGTAATCCACTTGGACAATGTTTCGAGTTCTCCGGCCCATCCCGCAGGCGCAGTCGCAACCGGAGGTTTGTCAGGTGCATCTACTTTGGGCTCTGCGGCGTGAACATGACCCGCGCCCAGAAGAAACGGCAAGACGGCAAGGGCAGTAAATCGGCGGCGATTCGAGCGGATCATGCGAAACTCCTTCAGGGAATCATGCGCAGAGCGAGATCCCCAGAGCGCACGATAGAACAGCTCGACCTGAACCGACAAGTGATATGCACGAATTCACGCGAAACACTTGACGAAAATCTCGTTCGACCGATAGAATACGGCGATGCAGGACGCTCTGGGCAAACGGCAGTCCATCATCGTTGCGGTCGCCGCACAAACGACGTCCGCGAAAGCCCTTTCAGCACATCTGTCGCACATCGGCCCAAGTGCTCTCGTCGTGCCCACGACCATCGAAGATGCTTTGCGTCGAGCTTCGGCTCTCGCCGCGCATCTCGACCGAAAAGCTGCGTGCGTGGTGATTGGCGACGACATTTCACCGGATGACGTACGGACGTTGGTCGCCACAATGGCCGCATCCGATGTACGAGTCGTTTTGGCGCCCGGAGTCGCCGCGGCATTCAAAGACCGCAACGATACTTATTCCTACGTCTTCGACGCGGGCGCCCGGACGCTCGATCCCCATTTCTTATTTCTACGCGCCGAAGCTCGCCGCGAATCCATGGGCAAAGTCCTTGGCATTGCAATACGTTCGCCCGCGGGACGACGCATTCCTCGACCAGCATCCACACGCAATCCGTTTGCTCTACACAACCACATTGATTTCGCCATTGCCGGTGCGACAAAACAACGGTTTAGCTTGTGGGCCCGAGATGCGTTTGCCGTTCTCGATGCACTCCGCCCCGGAGCAACTTCGCTCATTGAAGTCACTGAAATCGTCGATTCTCCTAAAGCTGACCGGCTCGTTTGCAATATTTTCTTGGGTAGTGACCTCTACGTCGAAGTGGACCTCGATGCCGAAATGCAAGGCGAAGGGCAACTCGAAGTCGAAGTCGTCATGCTGCGGGGGTCGCTCATTTGTCGTTGGGGAAAAACCAATACCTCGCTTACTCGCAAAGCCATGCTTCGCGACGGTCCCGTGCATTTGGAAGAGGTACCGAATCCGCTCGAAATGGCCGTTCGGCACGCCCTGGCAAGCACGAAGCACGGCGCGTCTTCTTCTGCGTCTTCTGCGTCGATGGGTGAGCTCAACATTGCGCGAAATTCCGTCGAATGGATGCTCCACCGAGCCAACGAACGGGCCGCAAACCGACCGATCGAATTGATGCTCGTGCATATACCTCGATATCGCAATAGTTACGACGAACTCGAATTGCCCTCCCTTGCGACCGCGCGTCTCGTCGCATTTGCCCGCGGGCATCGGTTCAGGACGAGTGTCGTCGATTTGCAAATTTCGCACGGACAAGATCCGCTCGAAGCCTTTACGGACGACGAATTGGTTCGTGGCTGGCTTGATGGGAAAAACATTCCGGTCATAACCGAAGCTCTGGGAAAACTCTGGAGTTCTTTCGGGCCAGACCTTTTAAAAGCCAAGGAAGCCGAACGGCGTGTTTTGGTCGGGTTTTCTATTGTCGATTATTTCGGCCATTTTCAGATGAACATCGCGACGTGTCTGGCGCGTATGGTCAAAACGAAGTTTGGTTTTCCGACAGTGCTCGGCGGAGAACGCGATCAGGTTGACGGGGACCGAGCGCTCGATACCCCCGAAACGTTCGATTACGTGGTCGATGGCGACGGTGAAGTTCCACTGCTCGGCCTTTTGCATTTGGAAGCGTATCAAGATCGCCGAGCTGTCGACATTCCCGGCGTGTGGTCGCGTAATGGGGAAACCGTCACCAAAAACAAACTCCTGCGTTCGCACCTCAATGCGATGCCTCGTCCAGATTTCGATGACGTGGACTTGCGGCAATACTTGGGCAAACCTACGGCAGCGCTTTTGGAAGCCTTGACCGAAGCGGGTCTTTACAAGGGCGAGCCAATAAAACCGTTTGCCTATTTGCCGTATGGATTCGTCAAAGGCTGTACGGCCAAGTGTGAATTTTGCAGCGCCAAAGAATGGCTCGACATTCAATCACCCGAAAAAAGCGTCGACGAACTCATGACTTTTACGGAAAAGTACGGCGTTCGCGATTTCATGTTTTTAAACAACTTGGTCAACCCGAGTCCTCGGCTCTTGGAGAAATTTTGCCGGCGTCTCGTCGATTCCAAGGCGAACATTCAGTGGACCGATTCGTGCCGACCCACGGACATTTCGGGTGAACTGGCGATGCTCATGCGGGCATCTGGTTGTTTGCTGCTCAATTATGGAGCGGAATCAGGAAGCGACAAGATTCTCGAATTGATGAAAAAGGGACTTGTATCGAAAGACATCGTCGATACGCTTCGAAATACGCATCGAGCGGGAATCATCAACCGCGTGAACTTCATTGCTGGATATTTTCACGAAACCGAAGATGACGTAAATGCGACGATTGGCCTCGTGGAAACGCTCGCCGAAGAAATCGACATCGTGGGGTGTTTTCAAGGGTTTTACCTTTTCCCGGGAATGGGCGTAGACGCCGAAGACGCTGGTATCGTGTTGCGACCAGGCCTCGATCGATTAAAGACGGGGCAATCGACGCTGGCGTACGACGAAATTGGCGGGATGAAGTGGGAACAGAAGCGGGACATGATCGATGCGTCCCGGAATCGTATTCTTAGGCGAATGAACGATTTACACATTCGGACGCTGGACAAGATCAACGAATACGATTTGTTTTGGATGTCGCGGCAATTCGACAAAGCCACGGTGACGCGATTTTTGCTCGAGGTTCCACAAAGGCCCGTCGGGCGTCGGAATCAGGCAGCGCTACTGCCAGGAGGGCAACGCGGCTTGGCAACTGCCCGTGCGGATGGGAACGTCTAGCGACCTGGTCTGACCAGGTCTGACCAGGTCTGACCAGGTCAAACCAGGGGCTCCGCGCCCCTGGACCCGCGCAAGGGACAATGTCCCTTGACCCTTGCATTGGTTCGTCCGCTTCGCGGCCGAACCAAAAGGTCATTGGGTATTTTTAAATGGCAAGACGATACCTAACTTCGCACCCGCCCGCTTGATGCGTCGCACGATTGCACCCGTAAACACTTCCAAAACGTCGTCCTTCACGATAAGCGCGCCCGGAGCTGCAAACAGTGCGCCGAATAGTCGACGTTGGGATAATTCTTCGTTTGGGTCGAGCGGCGCCGGCGCCGATAAGAATCGCGCGCTCTCGTATTCGATGATTTGACCTTTTACGTTTGCCCCCTCGAAAACAATCGCACGCGCTTCATCGAAATAGAGAACCGGACGCGCGAGCGCGCGACGCAAGGCCACGGAAACGTCTTTCGGCAAAACATCGAGCACTCGTGCCGCCAACGTAATCGCCCGAGGACACCCAAACGAACACGGCGTGCATGGAAGGACGTGTCGAACCGTCGAATTTAATGCCGCATGAAAAGGCACAGCAAGGGCCCGCGAACGCGCCGCAGTCACATACGTGAGCGCTGCATTGTTGCCTCGTTCGCCAAGCGCCACGAATGCCGCTACGCAACACGATGGATATCCCAGCAATTCCCCAATTGCGACAGCGTTTCGACTCGATCCTTCGTCCCACAATTGCGCAGCTCGCCGCGCAAGCTTCGCGTCGTTTGATAGAAAGACGTGCGTTTTCGATTCCCCGGCGTTGGATTCGTACATACGCCGACCCGTCGCACTTTCTACAGTCAATGGTATTTCGCGACGAACAACGGTGGCTCCAGCATATTTTGATTGCAACGTTTCTACGTCGCGGGCGGGCACCACGAGGTACAGCACGGGTTTGTCGCCATGTGCAAACGCCACTTCTTCGAGGTTCGACGGCAATCCTTCGATATCAGCGTCCATCTCGAGCGGCGAAGTTGTTCGCGCCTGCTCGGCCCATTGCGTTTCCACGACAAAACCTAGCGAATCGTGCGCCCACGCTACTACATCGGGTACTCCAATAGCCAACCGAGCACCCGGTTTGACACGCGTATATCCACGCTGATCGTCATGCACGTAAAGCTCGGCGCCAAACGTCACTGCCCGGGCCGCAAGCTCGTGCTCCCACGCTTCGTCAAATATATCGCGGCGTAGAACGACGCGCGAAACTCCGCGTTCCAAACACAAGCTCGCCCGGAAAAACCCGGCTTTATCACCTGACGTGATCACGGCAGCGCGAGGTTTGCTCGCGAGGAGCGCTTCGATATCGCAAAACGTGGCGCCGTTGGATTCGACCAGCGTATCTTCACCAAGGCGCACGGGATTCGAACCAAGAACGACGATGGGGCCGGGCATGCTCGAACCAGCATACTCCGTTTTTGTTCGCCGATGCGAATTTTGGCCCACGGACACTAGGTAAAACTTGCACTTCATCTCCGACAAACGTACATTGCGTTCATGGGCGCCAAACGTATCGTGTGGCATGTCGGATTTGGCAGGAACTTGCGTCGTCGCGGGTCGAAATCATTCGAAGTGCTCGAGGAAATACTTCTGTCCGCCGAAGCCCTACGCATGGATCTCGCCCCGAGAGGGTGTTTATCGGGCGTCGCGAGTGTTGCGAAGCTAGGGAGGGCGGCGGAAGCGTACATCGTACGCTGAGCAAGCCCGACCGACGATTCGCAACACGCAGCAGCCTGATAAACATCCTCTGAAAAGTCTGGGCGATGAGTATTACCGAGCACTTGGAGGCTTGTTTACAATGTTCGTCGTGGAACTTGACGTCGCTGGACGTGCCGAGCACGATGATCTATTATACGCTCTCGGTAGCGGAAAAATCACGACCATGGAAACGCGAAGATTCTTCGCTGAACTGATCGGTTCCAAGGAGGCGGGTATGTCGGTGCAGGATATGGAAGGACTCGACGACATCACGCGCGAAATGCTCGACATTGTTATGATGTTGCCGCACGACAAAGTGGCCGAAAAACTGTCCATTGCCGAACGACTTGCGGGGCTCGCTCCAGAGCAACGACTTGCGGGGCTCGCTCCAGAGCAACGACTTGCAGACCTCGATCGTGATCACCAAGCGCTCGCTTTGCCCATCGAATTGTTACGTCAGTTGTCAAATGACTACCTGCGTACATTATCGCCGGAAGTGCAAGCCGAGCTTCGTCGGCGTCTCGGGCATTAACCATCGTTCCTACGGTGCAGCCGTTTGTCCCTCCCTCTTGGCGAGGTATCGCAACTGTCCATGCGTTCTTTACCGCTTTATCGGGAGGCCCGTCTTCCGCCGCAACCCGCCGCCCGTCCGGAATCGTCGCCGGGTGTTGTGCTTCCTGCTGCTCTGCTGAGCCTGCACAGCCATCGCGATCGATCGTTTCTCGACGACGTCATTTTGCACCATGTATCGGGTACGCTCACGGCGGCTGGCATCGACAATGACCTCGTCGTTGCATTGTTGCCTTCTGGCGATGAATCGGCGTGGAGCGCTCTACTCAATACGTTGCGCGCTTATCCCACGATTCTTTACGAACGCCTTTGGGATACCGCCATTGTCACGCGTCTGGCCCAAGAATTACCCCACGCGACCCTCGTGCGGCTCATTGGCGAACACGATTTGTCCCAAGCCCCCGCGCATCATGTTTGTCCAGCCAATCCAAGGGCCGTCGTAGATTTGCTGAATATCATATCGAATCGTCCGGCATTCGTTGGCGATTTGCCCCGTTATGCGCCCAACGTAAAACCCGTGTATGTTACGCCCGACGCTCGACCCAAGGCGCCATCTTTTCCCATTACGGGAAACATCGGTTGTCCTTACCAAACGGACGCGCGAACGAATCCCCTTTTTGCCGGTGTCGACATTCCTCAAGAATTCGGCCGCGGGTGTGGATTTTGTACCACCGGGAATCATTACGAATACAAACCCAAAGAAGAAGCGCTCGATTGGGCCTTGGGGCAACTGCGGTATTTACGCGCCCATGCCCCGGAACTCGAAACGCTCGTTTTGCGTGATCAGAATCCATTTTATTATTTGACTGAATTCATTGAAACCGCCGAAAAAGAACGTCTCGGACCGTTTACGCTACTCATCGAATCTCGAGCAGACTGGTGGTTGCAAAATTCCGGTCGGTTCGTCCGGGCACTCGAAGCCGCCAAGCGGTCTTCCATCAAGCTGGCTCCGTTTCTTGTCGGCATCGAAAACTTTTCCCAACCGGAACTCGATCGCTTCAACAAAGGCGCCACGTCGGACACACTCGTGAAGTTTTTGGGCGCTTTGCATCGTTGGCACTCTGATTATGCCTCGGCGATGGACCTGTCTCACGCTGCATTCGGATTTATCATGTTCACGCCGTGGACCGCGCTCGAAGACCTCGAGACGAACCTTGAAAACATCCGCCAGACTGGCATGGATCGATTCCGCGGTCATTTGCTTTTGTCCCGCGTACGTCTGTATCCAGATACTGCATTGTACTGGCTCGCCAAACGAGATGGCTTTTTGATGGACGATTACGCTCGTCCTGAAGACGACGCCAGCGCTCGGTATGGGTACTTGCCAGCCAAGCCGTATCGCTTTCGTGATGCAAAGGTCGCGCGAATCGCGGAATTGGCTGCGGAAACCATTTCGCAAATCGGTGGTCGGGACGAACGCCGACTGCTCGAAGTGTTGCTCGGTCTCGTCAAAAAAGCCGCCGACCCAAAGCTCGTCACGGTCGACGACGTGCTTCGCGTCATGGACGGCAAACGTAGTGCAAAACAAGGTGCCGGGTTATCGCCAGGTATCGTCTTTCGTGATCCTCCCAGTGTCGATCATGAAGCTGCCGAGAAAAAAATACTTATCGCGCACGCGCTCGTGAATGCCCCCACGCTTCCGGTATCCCTTCCCGCTTTTGGATTGTCGTTGCTCGATGTGAATGCCGACAAACGCGGAATTGATCTCGTTATGGGTATTGACGACCCGGTGGCACGATTACGTATCGAATGGGACAAACCAGCTGGGCAAGCGAAGATCGGCATTGTGCCAATTTCACAGGATATCAAACGATTTAGCCGAGCCTTTGAATTGATGGCGTCGCGGCTCGCAAAATCGACGACGGCCGAACGATTCGAACGGGCGATGGTCCATGCCAAAGAACTTGTACGTTTGCCCGTTTCCGTGCCGCTTGGTTTTTTTCGACAACTGGTCGCTGGGCTCGACGAACCCCATGGGCTCGTGAGAACGGGATTTTTGTGCAATCAAGATTGCGGCATGTGTTGGCAAGGCCGAGATTGGGGTCGTTATGGTGCGGATCAAATCTTGCGCTGGATCGAAGATTTGCGGAAAGCTGGAGCACGATCGCTCATCATTTCCGGCGGCGAACCGACGCTCGATCCGGATTTGTCACGGTACGTCGAGCGCGCACGGGCGTTGGGTTTTACCGACGTAACGATCGAGACAAACGCCATTCAGGCGGCGAAATCGGGACAAGCCGAACGCCTTGCCAAATCCGGCGTAACGCACGCTTTCGTTTCTTTGCATAGTGGTGATCCGGCCATATCAGATGTTATCACTCGCGCCCCGGGAACGCATGAACGTACAGTACGGGGCATTCGCGCGTTGCTCGAAGCGAACATTCCCGTCGTCCTCAATGCCGTGATGACGGCGGAAGGTATCGACCAATTACCCACGCTTCCCGACTTCATTCACGACACATTCGGAAAACACCCGTTGCTTTCGAGCCTCATGATTTCACAACCAACCGAGCCATTCGATCGTTCACTTTTGCCGTCGATCGTTCCGGATCCGGCACGAGTCCGAAAAGCGTTACGAAAGACGATCGATCGTGCGCTCGCGTTGGGCATCACGGTGCGCGGCCTCGACGGTCCTTGCGGTCCACCATTATGTGCATTCGATGGCGATCGACGCGTTGTTTCGGGCAAACCCATCTCGGGCGAAGTGGATTTTCGAAAACACGTTCCGGCTTGCGATGGTTGTGCAGCGCGATCGGCGTGTTTCGGTGTACGGCACGTCGAAATTGAATTGTTCGGCGAAGGATGCGTCACCCCGATAGAAAACTGGGCGACGTAAATTGATTCGGAACAAGGGCTCCCCGCCCTTGACCCGGCAAGGGGCAATGCCCC
>JANORL010001464.1:0-11684 GCA_031415295.1 Polyangiaceae bacterium
GTCGCCGCCGGCCGCCGCTGCCGCTCCTGCGGGCGGTGCTGGCGCTTTGCCACCAGGGGGTGCGCCGCCCGGCACTGCGGGTTTGTCGCCACCTGGAGCCGCCGCCACGGCTGCTGCCGCCGCGCCCGCTGGAGCTGCTGCTGCCGCCGCTGCTGCCGCTGCGGGAGGTTGCACACCTGCCGCCGCTGCCGCTGCCGCAGCATCCGGCACTGCGGGTTTGTCCCCACCTGCCGCTGCTGCCGCTGCCGCAGCATCCGGCACTGCGGGTTTGTCCCCACCTGCCGCTGCCTCTGCGCCCGGTGCTGCCGGCACTGCGGGTTTGTCCCCACCTGCCGCCGCTGCCGCTTCCGGTACCGCAGGTTCGTCCGGTACGCCCCCTGGAGCTTCGGGCGCTGCCGGTTTGTCCTCGCCACCTGCCGCGGCTACCGCTTCGGGCGCTGCCGGTTTGTCCTCGCCACCTGCCGCGGCGGCATCCGGCTCCGATGGTGCATCTCCACCGTCAGCCGGCGCTTCTGCGCCCGCGTCCGCGCCACCTGCCGCCGCGCCACCCGCATTCGCATCCGCACCGCCGCCCCCGCCACCCGTACGTGCGTCCTGCGCTTCTTTCATCGCCGCCATGGCCGCTTTGCCCGCGTCCTTGACGATGTCCTTCGCCTTGTCCAGCGACTTCGCCAAACCCTCCGCCGACTCCTTGATCGCATCCCCCGACGATTGCGCCGCGGCAACCACATCCGCCGCCGCCGCTTGCGCCGCTTGCGCCGCCTCGGAACACGCCGCTTGCGCCTCTTGCGCCACCGCAGACATCTTCTCTTGCGCCGCTGCGACGATGTTCTTCGCCTTCTCCCCTTCCGTCTTCACTTCCGCCATCTGCTGCGACAACGCACCACTGAGCGACTTTGCCGCCCCTTCAAAACCCGCTGCATTGAGCGCCTGCGCCGCTTGTTGCCCCGCTTGATTCACCGACTCAGCCGCAGCTACACCCGCCTGCACCACCGATGCCGCAGCATTCGCCGCCGAACTCATCATGTTGTCGAGTCCCCCCGACATCAACGCATCAATCGCCGCCGCAGGATCCCCTCCCCCACCCGCCGTCAACATCAACGCCACCGACGCGTTTATATCGCCAAACCCGCCCGAAATGCCTCCGAGCACCCCATACACAGCCTTTTTTATCTCCGAGATCGCCGTGTGCGCTCGCAACAAAATGTCGTCTTTGGTCGCGTTCGCCAAACCCTGAATCAACGCCACTTCGCGCTGCGTGACCTCTTGCGCCACCTGCCCGAGCTTCAACAATCGAGCCGGAACGTCGTTGATCAACGCGTTCGTTTTCTCCTCGAACGCCTTCGCCAAATCCTTGAATCGCTGGATCGACGTCTCCACCGTCTTGCGAATCGACGCGATCAATTCCAGCACCTGCGTCTCAATGAGATCCTTCATCTCCGAAGCAAGTTGCTTGAACCGAGCTTCCGCCGACTTGATCGCCCCCATCAAGTCCGCAACGGTCTTCTCGTAAAACGTCTTGCCCGCGGCAACCAACGCATCCGCCGCCGCTTTCACCTGCTTTTTGCAGTTCTCGAGGAAGTCCGGAATCTTCTTCGTGATCGCATCGACCAGCGTCTTCTGCAGCTCCTCGAACGTCTTCTTGACCGCCTCACCCTTGTCTTTGATGCTCGACGCAATCTTCGTCGCAATCTGCATCGCCTGCATCGCCAGCTTCGGAGCAAGCCCCGCAACTTGCGCCACCACCTTGATGCCTTGCGCTTGAATCTTCGGCTTCAAGAGCGTCGCTTGCAGCTCGAAATCCTTGATTAGTTTTTCCCCAGAAGCCTTCGTCTTCGTCTCGATCTTCTTGATCGCCGCTTCACCTTTGGCGCGGATCTTCGGAATCACCGACGTGTCTTCCGAATACCCAGCACTGATGAAATCCGAGTGCGCGTCGTCGTGACCTTTCGCGCCTTCTTGCGTCAAATCACGAACGATCTTGTCCGCATCCAGATTCAACTCGGCTTGCAACGCTTTGATCTGCGCGTTCATCTTCCCGCCGAGTTCCTCGACGGACGCAATCACCGAATCCTCCATCGTTTGAAGGATCTTGTGACACTCACCCTCGAACGTATTCAGCAAATCGTTCGCGGCTTTCTTCACATCCTCGAGCGTACCCAGCGTCAAATCGCGGATCTGCACCAGCAACTGATCGAGCAATCGATCGAGGTCCGCCTTGATCCCACGTACCATGGAAAACCCATCGGCGAGGAGTTTGTCCACGGTCCCCAGGACCAACAGCAACGAGTCATCCAGCAGTGCTGCGGTGCGTGCCACGAGATCACGAGCAAGTTGTGCGATCTCGTCGAGCGTCTTCTGAACCGCGTCGTTGACCTTGGCGAGAATGTCCTGCGCAGCCCGGTTGATACGTTCGGGAACTTCGCCGATCGTGCGGTGAATGTCGGCAAGCGTCTGCTTGATCGTGTCGTTTGTCTGGTTCACCAGCGACGTCAGCGTGCCGCGCGCTTGATCGAGCGAGTCTTTCGTCGCTCCACGAAGTTCCGTGACGACGACATCCAAATTCGCCGCGATCTCTTCCTTTGCACCACCGTGATCAGGAACTTTGGCCAGCGCTTCTTCAAACTTCGCGCGAACGTCAGCGCCAATTTGCTCGACCTGTTTGTCGATTTCTCCGCCAATTTCGCCGAGCTTCTTATCGATCGCATCCGACTGTGCCTTGACGCCATCAAGCACCTTCGTGGCTTGCTCTTCGGCCAGACCACCAACTTCGTCGATTTTCGCTTTCGCTTTGCTCGTCGCGCTTTCGATCTGCTCGCTGGCCGTTTTGACCAGCGAATCTTTCTGCTTTTCGAGTTGTCCTTCGACGTCGTCGACAATACCGTCGAGTTTGCCCTTGGCCTGTGAGATGGCTTCTTGGCCCATCTTTTTCAGCTCGGGCGTGATCCCTTTGAGCTGAGTTTCGGTTTCTTTGATCGCGGTGTCGATGCCCCCCGAGATCTTGTTCTTCGTCTCGAACAGGGCTTTGTTGAGCGTGATGATCTGATCTTCAGCCTTGCTGATGATCGTATTCGTCGAGTTACGAACGGTCGAAACGCCCTTGGTGACCGTGACTTCCGCTTTGTCGATTTGCTCGGAAGCAAACTTCCCGAGTTTGCTCGGAATGCTCTCGGTAGCTCCGTCGCTCGATGCTGCGGTCGTCATACGGATACGCCTCGTGGTTTGTCGGGGTGTGCGGGTAGATGGAGCCCAGCCGACACGGCTCCGCGGAGCATCATATCCGATTGCGTTGAATGGAGACAACGTCGGTGTCCAAGAGATTGTTTTCGCGCCTCACCCCAGAGATGAAAGCGGATCAGAATGATCTTTGGGGGTTTGGGGGGCGTAGCCCCCCATCGTAAACTGGCTAGAGTGCAAGAGTCGGGTCGCGAAGCGAGCCCGACTC
Organism: Polyangiaceae bacterium; assembly: GCA_031415295.1. Taxonomy (GTDB): domain Bacteria; phylum Myxococcota_A; class Polyangia; order Polyangiales; family Polyangiaceae; genus Polyangium. The sequence continues at coordinate 3,446 of JANORL010001464.1, forward strand.
TTGCACTGACTAGGGCCGTTCGAGCGTAAGCGAGAACGTGCCCGGCTTTCGTAGCAGAGGGTTAGGGGGTGAGGCGCTCATTCTTTGGTGTATCGTGAACGGCGGAGGTTCACATGATTCGACGTTTCGCTTCGCTTCTTTCGGCGACTTGCCTGACACTGATTTCACCCGTCGTGACAGCGGCGACCGGGGTATGTGATGCAACCCCTGAAGCACCGCAAAAATGTATCGACGCCATTCAAGCCAGCGGTGGCGTGGTGAATGACATCTTCCGAGATACCAATGGCTTGACGGGCGATCAGCTCCCGATATTCGGGAAACTATTTAATGCATGGCCAGGTTGCCCGATCAATACATCAACGTGTGGTGGTCAATCGAATCCCCCGTACGATTGCCCTGGTCAATACACGTGCAGCGTGGTTGGCGCTGACTTGGCCACAGCCGAATCGTTTATGAATACGCTCGATCGTCGGTGGATGCAGCCTTTGCGCATCACAAACCACACGATCGTCAATGGTTGCCCTGCTGGTTTTGGCAACCCGATCACCGATGGCCTAGGCGATCACTATTATCCTTGGGAAGGTCTGGTCTTCGATCTTGGCGGACCTTCGAATAAGGTCGCGATCTTCGCGGAAAATGACCACGGCCCACAACCGTGTGAATCCATCGAATACACGGTCTTCCTCTCCGACAATCCTTTTGCGAAAGACCTGATTCTTTCGCCGCAAACGACGGGTGTCGATCCACAAAAATGGAATCGCGCGGTGCTTTCGCAAATTTTCACGAAAGGGTTCGTCGAGATCCGGCCGACAGATCCCACCAAGGCGGCCACGTGTGGAGACACGCCCCAATATTCCGTGGAAGAAGATTCGTTCGTCACGGTCTATGCATTGCCCTGCGGAATTACGTTTCGCTACGCGTCCATTGTCGCTGGCAACGATGGCCTCGATTTTCCAGATTGTCTGTTTCATTCGAACGAGGGAGAAATCGACGCGGTAGCGGGTTTGACCGAATCGGGTAGCGCAGTTTGTCCGGACGCCGACGGGGATTTGTACGTCGATTGTTCATGCATGGGTTCGCCAATGAATTGCGATTGCAACGATGCCGACCCCAACATTCATCCTGGAGCGCCCGAGGCATGTGATTCGCCAGATCTGGATTGCGATGGCAAAGCTGGGAGCTGCAAAGCAGACCTCACGTGTTACCAAAGCCAATGTCTCATTGGATGCGACAACGAAAACGCATTTTGCCCTGTCGGAGCGGTTTGTCAAGTCACGCCTTCGGGCAAACTATGCGTTCCGCAGGGTTGCGCGGCTGGATGTCCCGCGGGGGGCGCGTGTGTCGATGGAGTTTGCGTTCCCGCGTGCGATACAATCACGTGTCCTGGAGATCTGGTGTGCATTCAGGGCGCATGCATCGATGCGTGCGCGAACATTCAATGCCCGATGGGACAAACCTGTCAAGAAGGCAAATGTCTCTCCCCGTGTGCGTGTTTTGCTGGCGATATCGGATGCGGCGCCCTTGCCAACAAAGTTTGTGATCCGACCTCGGGTGAATGCGCTTCGGCAACGTGCGTTGGCGTCAAATGCGCGGGGAGCGATACATGCGATCCGGCCACAGGCATGTGTGTATCGTTCTGCAATCCCAACGTAAAATGTCCTGAAACGCAAAAGTGCGTCGATCCCATTGGTTGCGTACCCGTATGCGACGGCGTGATGTGTAATGCACCGCAAACGTGCAATCCTCAAAATGGGCTTTGCGAAGACCATTCGTGTGACGGCGTGACGTGTTTCGATCCGCTCGTATGCGTAGCCGGTCAATGTGTCAATGGCTCAGGCGCCGGCGGCAGTGGCGGATCGAGCGGTATGGGCGGCGCTGGTGGAAATGCTGGTGGCGCTGCTGGGGGAGGCGGCCGGGATCCTGGCGATGACGGGACATGTAGCTGTCGCGTCGTTGGCGAATCGAATACGAATGGCATGGCGGCAGTAGCGGCCGTCGGTATTGCCTTGGCGATGCGACGTCGGCGAATGCGAGCGTAATCAGTTAACGCTTCGGTCCAATCGCAGCGGCCTTCTAACAGGTTTTCGCGGCAAATCGAAATATCGATTCTTCATACGCCGTACAATGCCAGGCCTCCGGCTCTAAGCATTGGCGACGAAGGGGCACGCCTGAAATCAGAAGACCGACGAACCCTTACGCATTTGTGGTAACCCGCAGCTCAAACGCGAACGTTGGATTGGTGCGTTGACATCACTCGATACAATACCACGAGCAGAGGCACGACGAGCGCGAGCACGCAGACCATGCCAATCAGGAGCCATTTCAACGTGATCGGCGGCGCGGCAGCGGAAGCAAGCGTGATGGTCGACGACCGAAAACGCAACAAATGCGGGTATTGCGTGCCAAACCAACCGGCGAGAATTGCAAGCACTTGCGCACCAGCGACAAGGCGAAGCAAAAGAGCCTGGCGCCGCTTCAATGCATACCAAAAAGCAATCAAACTCAGCAATGCGATGAATTGCGCGATGAGCACAACGGGTTGAAACACCGTTCGAAACGCCACTCGTCCGGTCAGAACGCCGAAGCTCAGGACGGTCCCTCCAAGCAAAAAAGTCGCCAGGAAAAACACACGGATTCTCGTGGCCAGAATTTCGCGATCAGCAACGAATTCAAGTTCGCCGAAAAAGAACACAGCGGCCAAGAACCCGAAAAGACTCGTAATGAACAAAGCCGCAAGTATGCCAAACGAATCGAACCACGGCGCAATGTAAATGGTCTCGAAAGTCGAATGGCCAAGTTCCTGAGGGTCGGGATGGATCGCGAGCAACCCAGCGATCAGAAATCCAAAGCAGACCGGTGCTAGGAAACTCGAAGCCCGGAAAAGAAACGAATACAACGGCAACCAGCCGCCAGGCGCCGGGTCGTATTTGCGTAGCGCAAAGAATGTTCCGCGTAAAACGATGGCGACCAGGGCGAGACTCACCGGCACATAAAGTCGCGTCATCGCTTCGCCGTAAAACCCTGGAAACCCTACGAAGAGAATGACGACCACCGCAATGAGCCAAACGTGATTGGCCTCCCACACGGGGGCGAGGGTTTTCTGCAATCGTGCCCGCAATGCCTCGCTCGGAAGTGTCGGCTCGAGAATACCACCACCAAAATCGGCTCCTCCGAAAAGCACGTAGGCGCTGAGAGCGACAACGAGGAAACCACCCGTCAAAAGAGGCAGAAGCGCAGTCATCAGGCGGATCCTTCGGGCAAGGAGACAGAATTCGAAGAAGGCTCGGGTTTCATGGTTTCTGCACGAATGATTCGCGACAGAACCAATACCGACAAGGAACCAAGGAAAAGGTAAAGCACGGCAATGCTGGCGAAAGTAATCGATTGTCCAGGAACAGGGGTCACTGCATCGGCCGTGCGTAAAACGTGAAAAATGATCCACGGTTGTCGCCCGACTTCCGTAACCACCCAACCAGCTTCCAAAGCAAGAAACCCTGTGGGCGTCAAAATGACCAGTACTTTGTAGAATGTTTCCCTTGTGAGCCACTGGGCACGGAACCGGCGCGCAAAGAAATACAATAATGCTGCACCGGCAAGCAACGTGCCGAGACCAACCATGATTTGAAAAGCCATATGGGGGATGAGTACAGGAGGTCGATCCGCTTTCGGAAATCGATCCAAACCAATCACTTCCGCTTTGGGATCACCATGGGCGAGGAAACTCAAGCCGTAAGGTATTTGCACGCCAAACTTGACTGTTTCATTTTTTTCGTCCGGGATTCCACCAATCCAAAGTCCAACGCTACTACTCGTTTCGAAGTGGGCCTCCATGGCGGCGAGTTTTTCCGGCTGCCGAGCGGCAACGCTTTTGGCGGACATATCGCCAAGGATTGGCTGGAGGAGCGAGGCTACACAGGTAATGGGGACGATGATTCGCAAGGCTTTTTCGTGGAAATCGCGCGATTGTCCGCGAAGCAATCCCCAAGCATGGAGGCCAGCTGCAGCCGTTCCGGTAGCTTGGAAGGCGGCGACGAGCATGTGCAGGGCTTGTTTGGGCCAAGCGCGATTGAACATGGCCGCCCACGGGTCGACGTTCGTGGCCGTTCCGTTGACCCAATCGAAACCTGTGGGGCTGTTCATCCAACCGTTGGCAGCAATGACAAGCATGCCCGACAAGATGCCGCATATGCCGACCATGAGGCCGGAAAGAAAGTGCAATCGAGGGGGGAGTTTGTCCCAACCATAAAAAAACAGTCCAACAAAAATCGCTTCGAGGAAAAATGCTGCACCTTCGAGAGAAAAAGGCATCCCGATGATGGGTCCCGCGTGTTTCATGAACGTCGGCCAAAGCAAACCAAGCTGGAAACTGAGCACGGTGCCGCTCACGGCTCCCGTTGCAAAAAGTACGGCTGCCCCGCGCGACCAAGCAAGCGTGAGACGTCGATATTCGGCGTTACCCGTCTTCAAGTATCGATGATGGGATATCGCCATATAGATGGGAAGGACCATCGAAATGCTGGCGAAAATAATGTGAAAGCCAAGGCTCAAGGCCATGGTGCTGCGCGCCCAAAGGAGTTCGCTCACGGTTGTTCGTCCAGTCAGGTTTGCGCATAAATGCGCGAGGGGCTTCTAGGTGGCTGGTGTCAAACGTCGCGAGCGCCTGAAAGCTAGGGCGACGGAGCGAGGAATACTTCAGCATTTCGAGCGATGTCGACCGACGATTTCGGGCGCGCAGCAGTTTGGCACCAGTCACCTAGTTCGTAGCACACTGTAGGGTAGCTGGCGCAGCAGAAAAAGGTGCGCGATGGGGTCACTGCCAAGATTTTACATGGTCCGCTTCTACGGCGTGTTCGAGCCGATTCCGTGCAGATATCGGCATCGATTCCTTCCCCGCAGGAACCGCTTGCTCATTGCGCCCCCTTGATTCGACTGTTTTCCCTTGCCGAAACTCAATGGCGTCGTCGGCGCGCGAACGCTGTCGCTATGCCCACGCTCAAGAAAAATCCCCATACGTACGTCGAACCAGCGCCGGGTTCGCCAATCGCACACGCTCCGCATCCGGTGCTTTGAGCGGGAGGCGCCGACGCTGTGTCGGGATTGGCACTTGGCGCCGGAGCCGCGGGTTTCGCTGCGGATTCCGGCGCAACTCCAGGATGTGTGACGCGAGCTAGCGTCAACGGCGCACCTTGCAAATGGATTTCGGGTACGTCATGACGCACGAATGAAGCGAGTTTTACGCCGTCACGAGGGGCAAACGCCAAGTCTTTCGCTACCGTCGTCGAATTGTTCCGTTCGCCCGACGGCGGCCCGCCCCAGCGACCTCGTTGCGGATTGGGACACGTCATCGAACCCGTCCACGGATGTCGAATGGCATACCGACCTTGAAAATTGTTGAATGGCGCTGGTTGAGATCCCGTTTCGAGTTTCCTCGAAGTCGTATCATTGTTGTCTTTGGGCACTCCCACCATGACTTCTCGTCCGCCCATGATGGGATCCGCTTTGCGAAAGATCAGATCATCGCCCAAGGAATCCGAACCATACCGTGCATGAACGCGCGTCAGGACGAACCCACTCGGACGCCAGCGGCCCCGCGACCGGGGACTTGGCGGCACAATCGGTGGCGTTGTTGGCGGCTTTGCTGCTTGGGCTCCTTTCGAGGGTTTCGTATCCAAAAAAGGATTGCCTTGGATCGGTATCGACGGAGCAACGGCATCATCGTCGGTTTCTCGAGGCAAAACATCTCCGCCCAATGTGGCCAAATCATTGGGTGAAAGAGTTGGTCCTGGGCACGGATCACACGTGCTCGCATCCCAGGCATATTCGGTGACGACGGCGCCGGGGTTTTCTTCCAGCGTCCGATCGAAAAGCGCGGCATAAAATGTACCGAATTGCGCCCGCGCGCCTTCGTCGACGTCGATGTTCGTCGGAATGGTGACGTTTTTGTAATTGGCCAATTCGTATCGCGTATTCTTCGCCAATACGTGGACAATCAAGTCTTGTTTTCCATTGGCATTGACGAGCCCGAGACGCACCGGAAGACTGAATGTTTCGCTGTCGTAATGAAAACGTAATGGGTTCAGTTTGGCCATTCCTTTGTCGAAACGAACTTTTTCGACGTTCACTTTGGCCACGAAAAACTTGCTACCATTTTGCACGTAAGGCCGCAAGAGCGGTTCAGCTCCTTCGGGGATCTTGTATTTTTCTTGCTTGAGCCACGTATCGAGGCCCGTGGAATCTTTCGCGCTGAGTATGACGATTTGATATTCGCCGACTTCGAATTGCGCCTCGATGGTCACGCCGAGATCTTCGGCAGCTCGGCCTGGAGCAGCAGCGGCGGGAGGTGCAGGCATGGCTCGCGACCGGCTTTCACGCCGGGCATTCTCCGCAATTCCACAAGGATCCTGTTCCCAATATTCGACGAGGCGTGGGGCGGCGAGCTGGTCAATCTTGTCGAAAATAGCTGCCGAGAGAGTTTTGACGTTTTCTTGTTGCAAAACGACCGGAACGGGCACAATCATCGCGAAGTTTTCCGGCGGCCCTTGGTAATTGTTTTGCATCGAAAGCACAGTGCGTGTGCCCTCGCGCATCAACACCACCGTCGTCGCGTTGTTGAAGAGTTTTTGATCGGCTCCTGACACGTAGAAGCCGCAGAAGGCATCGGCGACGGGCGTGGCAAAAATCGTCGCGAGTCCAAAGGAGGCAGCTAGAGCCAAAACAGGTATGCGCATAGAGGTACAGGCGAGGTTACGCGGAACGTCGCGACAGTTCAAGAGCGGAGTGCCAAGGTGGCTGAGGGGGCACCACTTTAATTCGTCGAACTCTCTGTCCCCACGATTGCGACGCTAACGCACCGGGTGCTCAGTCAGGTGGTACGCCTCCCCCCAGCGAGTCCAGGCGAATCCTGGCGAGTGTGTCAATCCCGCCAACGCTCCCACGTACAAAAATCTCCTCGCAGGTGAAGCCCAGAGCCGCCGTCACATTAAAATCGGGTGCTGTTGGCAAGGACCATGAAAAGCCGTCGGAAAGGCGGATTACCAGCACGTCATTGGCTGCCGCCACGTTGGCCGCATGGCCGCAGCCCACAGTCCACGTGAAGTTGCCGACTCCCGTAAATGGCGAGGACCGAAGCCGCTTCGCGACGACCGCGGCGGGGTCGGTCGTATACGGAGCGGTCATTACCGATCGTACGGGATACATGGTGTCCGCGGGTTGCTTCCCTTCGCCATACGTCCAAACCATATCGATGCCATCGGTTCCTAGGTCGGCTGCGCCCTTCGTGAAATCTCCCACCCAACGGATAAATGGCCGCGCTCCGTGGGTCGGGTCCCAGACGTTTATACCGTCCGCAAGGAGCATTGACGTGCTGTAGAAAATGGCATCGCCTCGCGATAACATTTGAACGGATGCCAGGTTATCAGGGTCGGCCGATTGCGAGGTCACCAAGACGGGCTTTGTTGAATCCCACGGAAAAGCGAAAAATGTCGTATCTAACCTGCGCTCACCCACCCAATTGGCCCCGCAAACATAATCTCGCGGAACACCGTCCTCGTAATGGGCGAGGACTGTCGGCCTCAGATCATCCACCAATCCGCCCATTGCTCCTCGATGCTCCGCATCTCCGCTTCCGTAGCGATTATGACCCCACATGGTAAGCACGTACTTGCCCTCGCTCAGCGAGTTCATGTTCGCGATGCAACCAGGATCGTGCAAAGGATGGTTTGTATAGAAAAGCTGCATCATTGACATCCGAACAGGGCCATCCGGTTCGGTAATCAGATCAACTGCGTACGTTAGCGGCGCGTCGGAATGGTGTCGCCGAAACGCAAGGAGAGGTCTGCCGGATGTATCGCGGTCGAAGAATATAAGGCCAATGGCTGGCGATTTCGTCGTCCAATCTATTTTCATCGCCTTGCAATTGAGATCTCCCGCAACAGGGCCGCAGGGTTCCCAAATGGGTGGCGGTGGAAACGCTTCTTTGGAAGATGGGACGTAGAAGGCACATTTACATGACCAGTCGGGATAATGCTCCCATTCGCTAGGAAAACCCTCTGGGATCGGTTCGGGCTCGCATGGTAAAACTTCCGGGCTTCCACTACTGCTTACTGATTGGGCCGAAGTCCAACCTGAACAGGAAGACGATGCAATGCCGGAGCTGGTTGCTCCGCCTGTGCCTTGGTTGCGTGGTGCTGCTTCTTTTTTGAAACCGTCGCAAGCACCGATCGCGCCGAATGCGATAATC
>JANORL010001465.1:0-2779 GCA_031415295.1 Polyangiaceae bacterium
TTTGTCCGTTTCGGGTACATTGAACGGAATGGTTTGTCCAACTTTGCCGTGCCCCTTGGACGGTTTGCCGTCGAACCGGTGCCGAACATCGATTTGGTGGACGAAATCATGCCGTGGGTGCGGGCGTTGCAAAATTACGAAGGGCGCAACAAGAATGCACCGGCGAGTTTGTCCCGCGTGGTTCGGCAAATTCAGAATGCTGTGCTTGCTGTGAGTCGCAAAGATGCACCGCGAAGCTATTTCATCGAATTGCTCAGCGCCATGGCCAACGCGGAAGACGTTCTCGTTCGCCGCCCGAAACTTGCCGCGGAATCACATTTGCGCCCGATTCCTCGATTGTCGCGAGGGTGGGTGGACGCCGCAAACGACGGATCACCCGAAGCTCGGCTGGGGTTGGCCATTGCGTCGCAAACAGGAACAAGCGCAAAATTCGGGTCGATTCGTGAACATTGTTTTCCGTTGGTGTACGACAAAGGGTACGAACGGTTTGCCGTGACGGCAGACGGATTGCGCAAAGATGCGGCAGTGGTGTGGACAGGTCGCGACCTCATTGCGGATTTGGGTCAGGTGGCCATGCGTCGGGTCGTGGAGGCTTCGCAGGCGGGGCAGCGTCTGTTCCCGCTCGAGGGACGCGCCTTTGCGGGCCTGGACGACATTGCAGCGTTCCTGGATGGGCGTGTGGACAATACGCGCGTGAACATGTTTGCCCGCGCGTTTATGGCGCTTAGGCACGATGCTTGGGGCGCGGTCGACAAACCGCGGCATTCGCATGAATCGTCTGTGATTCATGGATTGTTTCGATTGGCATATTTGGCCAAGCCGTTGGGTGATTTGAAGCCGCGTGGAGACGCCGCTCCATTACGATTGCTTTTGGCCGGACGTTTGGAAGATGCAACGGATGCCGCCTTGCGCGGACTCGCGATTCGTGGTGTTCGGCCCAAGGTACGACAATTCGTGGGGAATGCAGACTTGGCCAAACGTTTGGCCGCGTCGTTGGCGATTCCCGTATGCCCAAGAGATTTGAACGTGTTGTTGGGTCGCCTGGCCAAACCTCAAGAGGTTTCGGTGCCCCAGCCATGAAGATGATGTAAAGAAACGACAAACGTAAAAAGGAAAGAAACTCATGTCGATCGATTTGCAGTGTGTGTTTCCGGAAAATGATCCCAAGCCGTCTCGTCTTCTGCTTGAATGCGACTTGTCCCCCGTGCAAGGAAAACGTTTTCAACCTACCGGTTTCCCGGATCTTGGAGCGGCAGTTTTCGAGACGAACGAAGGTACACGCCTGCTGGTGGAAAGCGCGCAGAGTATGGCCAATCGGCTCGAAGCAGTGTGTTGGGATCAAGAAAAACAAGATCTCGTCAAACCATTGCAAGGATTGTCGTACGTACGGGTCGAAAAGAAGGATGGATCCTATTTGACGACCTCGATTACCGAAGCTCATCGGTTGAATTCGCCGTACATCCTCGAAAGCAAAGACGATTCGTTCATCAAACGGCTGAAGAAAGAAAGCGATACGTTTTCCGTTGGCGTTATTGATCGCCAAAAACTGGCCGAAATGGTGATCAAATACGACGTCGGCGCGCTTTTGCACGGATTGTTCCTGGCCAAGACGGAATTGGCAGGTGGTCGATTGAGGATCGAACGCGTCATTTCGGCGTTCATCGAAGCGGAAGGCGTGAAGGTAGCTGCATCGGGGGGCGAGAAAAACGATCAGGTGAATCCGAGCGGTGATACGGCCAAAGGTTTTGGAAACGTTCCATTTGCACGCGATGAATACACGGCGACGAAAATCGTGGCGTATTTCAACATCGATTTGGCGCAAATTCGAGGTTATCGCCTTGGGCCGGACGTGTCGCGTTTGCTTATGCTCGTGGCGCTGTTCAAGATTCGCGTTTTGCTCGACGGCGGATTGCGACTACGTACGGCTTGCGATTTAGAAGTCATTGGGACTCCCCGCGTGAAAAGGCCGGAAGGCTTTGTTTTGCCGTCCTATGCGGACCTCGTGGCAGAATTACCAAAAGCCATTGCGGCGTGCAGCGGTAAGTTTTTCGGTGAACGCGGCGTGACGCGTGTGATTTACGAGGCATGACCATGTTTTGACTATTGCTGCAATTTCCTTCCGGGCGACATCACGCAACGCCTTGGGGACGGCACGTGAACGAAGGCGACGTGGAATGGCCGCCGAGTCCTTGGCGACTCTATCGCGCATTGCTTGCCGCGGGATTCAATCGCTTAGGTTGGACCGCGATTCCTACGGAAGCGACGGAGCTGTTCGAGTCTTTGGCGCGCGTTTTGCCGACGTACCATTTGCCCGCAGCAACGGTAGCGCATACGCGGCATTATATGCCTCAATTCGAAGGTCCAACGCGCAAAGTGCTCGATGCTTTCGCCTACGTGGGCCGCGGCGACGAAGATACATTGGGTATCGAATGGAACGTGGAATTGTCCGCGGGAGCATTGGCGCTCCTCGATTCGCTGCTCGGAGTATGGACGTATCTCGGCCGTGCGGAATCGTGGGTGGATGCGCGACGCGTGGATTCGATTCCAGAGGGGCTCGACAAGTGTGTGGCGAGTGATTCGGCGCCGGGGCCGGGTTTTGATAGCCTTCCATTGCTTGCACCGCTCGATCCTCTCGTTTTAGCCACGTGGCGTGAACAAGCAGTTGAGCAAGAAAAACTGAAGCGACTGGGCGCCGAAGATACAGGCAAAAAAGCAAAAAAGACGAGTAAAGGTTTGTCGAAAAAAGATCTAGAAACGATTTCGGGCCTTTTTCCGGCGG
>JANORL010001466.1:0-2002 GCA_031415295.1 Polyangiaceae bacterium
CGTTGACCGCCGCGCTGAAGGGCGAACACGATTTACACCGCTGCGCGAGAGCGGAAATCGGAGTGCGGCAGGCTGGAAGCACATGGTTGAGGGACACTTCAATCGACCCGTGGCGAATAGCCGGTCCGTGTTCTCCATCTCGCAAGGTGAGCTTCGCGGGCTTCTACAAAGTCAGCAAGTGGTTGGGGCGCCAGTGACGCCTGTTCCCGGAGGGCAGTTTGTCAGAACCGTCGATGTTAGCCGTACGATTGGCACATCATCCCTTCGCAACGGTGGCGGGCCGACCAGCGTGCTGCAAGTCTTTACGGACGGAGCGGGAAACCTCATTACCGCGTATCCATTGTGAACAGAGGACGAAATGATCGGATGGAAGAAGCTGTATGCCAGGTTCCTCGCGCACCTCGAATTGTTGGACGCGGACGTCGGCCACCTGGAGCTGTTGCGCCATATCCAAGCCTGGCTGAAGGGCTCCCTGAACAACTGGAGCCCAGAATTGCGAAAGGACTACGGTCTTGATGAGTACGCGATACTTGACTTTGAACGTTTTCCGCTCGCGGACGCATCCTTTTCGCCTGGAGTGACGTTGCAGCAGCTTCGGACGATACCGCCTGGGTCCATGGACACCTTTGCCAGCTTCTTGGGCAACGTATTTTGGGAGGGGATCACCGTAGAGTCTTCTGTTAGGTGTCCGCATTGTGGTCACACGGCACTACGGATCTTGGAGGATCCGGTTACGGGAGAGGTCGTGCTGGCGTGTGATTTGTGCACGTCGTGCCAGACGGAGAACGGCGAACCATGGGAAAAAAAAACGTACTACCTGCGACCTGCGACCAAGGAACTTGTTGCTCGCTCAAGAAGCCGCAGTTCATGGCACGTGCCAACTGAGACGGGTGCAGTTAACTGAGAATGGTGCCAACCACTTTTGGTCCGCGAGCCAGTAAAACGCGTGGATATGGCAGGCATTCCTCATTTCAATAAGGTGACGCACGAATACGTTGCAACGCCTCATGCTCAGGGGCCCGATATTCCGGGAGGCGTACGCGCGGCGTTGCCAAACGAAGTACCGCCAGGGTGGTGCAGCATGTGTGATTCGACGATCGGCTGGCTACAAGATTGGTACTTGAATCAGGGCGCTCAATGCGTTGAATCCGTTGCCCACGTAGGAATTTCGTTGGCGGCCACGGTGGACCCAGCGGAAAAAGGCGACTATGCGAAGGCGGGTGAGAATAGATATCAGGCGACGAAAGCGATTGCGAGGATCGCGCTGGCAGCGATCGGGGCGGGGGTAGTCGGCAGGTGGCTGCCAACTGTCGGTCCATTCTTCCACGGTATGAGGGACCAAAGCCAACGTATGGAGTCAATCCGGCGCATGTTCCTGGGAAAGGTGCCAACCACCGTTAGTGTTCGCGTAGAAACGCGCTAACTCGTCGCAACGGATTCATCTCTGGGGAGCAATTCGGGAACAAAGTCGTCACGACGACGCGGACCTACGACGAAGCGCGCGGTCGGGTCTCGTCGATTGTGACGAACGGGCCTACGGCGTTGCAAAGTTTGTCGTACACGTACGATTCGCAGCAGAACGTCGAAACGCGGACGGACCATTTGCAGGGGCCACTCGGTCGAACGGAGACGTTCCAATACGACGCGCTTCAGCGATTGAAGTGCGCGTCGTTCACCGGCGAGACGCCGTGTGCGCGTGAATGGAACTACGCGCCGAATGGGAATTTTGTTTCGACGCCGCAAGCGGGGACGTACACGTACGATCCGGCGCGTCCGCATATCGTCGACAATACGAATCTTGGCAGCTACGAGCACGATGCGGTGGGCAATCAGACGGGTCGTCCGGGCGTTGGTGTCGAATACACGGCGCTCGACTTGCCAAAACGGATCAATGGCGTGAATGGCGCGGTTTTGACGTTCGATTACGACGGGAATTGCGAACGCGTGCGCAAGACGTCGGGCGTGATTGAATCGATTTTCCTGGGCGAATGGTACGAACGCG
>JANORL010001467.1:0-4006 GCA_031415295.1 Polyangiaceae bacterium
GCGCCGTGAATCTCTCCCAACGTGGGCCTTTTTTCATGGCGCCCGGTGAGCCATTTGCCCATGTCGTCCCCGTCGAGCATGAGCACCGCGTAGTACGATGACGCTTTGGCGTCGACCATTCGGCCGATCTTTTCAAGCAAACGCCGCGCTTCGGGTAATTTTTCATGAAGCTCGTCGTTCTTGGCCTTGTTATCATCGCTGCTGGTCGGGTCGCCACGATAGAAGTTCGACCACGCCGTTTTCGGATCGTACGCGGAATCGTAAAGCCATTGCCCGTCGAGCGATAACCAAGGGCTACTTTGACCCATGGATCCCAAACCTGGAAGCCAATTACCTGGGTGCTCGAGTTCTTTGGCCTTGATATCCTCGATTCGGTGGGCCAACGCTTGGGCGTCGCCGGCCACACCGGGTTTCGTGGACCTTTGAACCCAATAACGAAACGGCGCCGCGGCAATCGCGGGAATGTTCGGGTATTGTGGCGCCTTGTCAATCGCGCCATCCACTCCGAGACGTTTGTCGAAATAACAGCGCAACGCAAATCGTTTCGTGAGGCAAACCGCGCACAACCCTTCACCGTCGTTTAATTGAAAAGCACCACCCGCTTTGCCCGTCTTCGCGAGGTCTTTATGCAATGCGGCGAAAAACTCGCGTGTCGTTCGTTCTTGCTCCCGGGTGTCGTTCGTTATCGGTCCCATTTGTTCGCGTTGCGCACACAATGCACATTTGGGACGATGATCCCCCGTCGTCGCGGGGCCCGCATCGGTTTTTCGATGCGCCGCCATTACGCGATGCGTGAGGTCGTACAACGCGCCCATTGTCGCGCCAATTCGATCGTCGTCGATAGGTTTGCGCGCTGCGTCGTGATCCGCAACCAACGCTTCGAAATCACCAACCGTCTTGGCTTTTTCAAGCAATCGTTTGACACCGGCACGCGTCTTGGGCCACGGTTGCACGATGGTATCGATTTCCAAATGATTGCCAATCTGGTCTTCCCATCTCGTATCCCAATTCGAGGTGGGAGCGAGTTTGGTCAGCGTCGTTTTTACCGCCGTCGCAATCTTGGCCCACTCATCACGTACCGCTTTGGCCGCGTTGTTGGCAATTTTTTCCGCATCTTCGAGCGGCACGATGGCCAGAACCTTGTTCGGCAACGACGAACGTAGAATGTCCTCCTGCACAGAGTTCTTGTTCTCCCTGGTGTCGAAGAGATGTCGCGCCAGCGGAATGTCGGCAAGCCACGGTACGACGATTGCGGGCAAACCTTGGGTCGCGACGATCGAACCAATGGCCTGCATGGTCAAATAGGTCACGCAATAACTACTGACGAACAAATCATGCGTGCGTCGAGATGTTTCGACGAAGCTTTGGACGGGTCCGACGTGCATGTACAAAAGCGCTGCTCGCCCGTTATCTCGACGCGCACCCACGAGCGCCGCCGTGAGCGATCGAGACGCAACGACGGAATAGTCGGGTAAAACCTTGGACGCGGGCAACGTTCGCGCCACTTCGTCACGTGCCAAGTCGAACCAGAGTTCATTCACGCTTTTTAACTGTAGCGTTTTGCGCGCGGCATCATTCTTCGCGAGATCCGTCTCCAATTGGCTGACGTTCATGCGTGAATCGACGATCGCGGCCGAAAGCGGATGGTGCATACGCGGGTTCGTAGCTGATTTGGCTTCGTCGATGATCGGCAGGTTGGCATCTTCGGCGTCACGCTGCGCCAAACGCAAGCATTCCTTTTCGTCGGCGCTCAACCCGTCGTCGGAGTTCAACAACGCGGCTATTTGCAGCTTGAAGTGCGATGTCGGTTGTTCGCTCATGGTTTACCTCGAAAAGGCCCGCCATAGACGCGCTGGGCATGGTCGCACATCCATTGCACCGCATCGTCGATGATGTTGGTCGTGGGGTTTGTTTGCACGATGCGTTGTTCCTTCGATTGCATGATTTTGCACCCGAGCAGGACGTCGGTGTGTTCGCCTTGCGCCAAATTGAGCAGGGTGACGACAGGCCGCGGGGTTTGACCGTCGTGGACGCGATGCACGCGAAAATGTAGCGGCGAAGGAAGTCGTCCGGGTTCGTTGCTTCGCGCCCGGGGATCACGTGGATCCGTTTTTCTTTGCATGAGCGGCGTAAACGTGGTGCGTGCGCCGCCGAGCGAACGAAAATAAAACGACAAGGGCAAGCCAAACGCTGTACGCATGACATCGTGCGGAGGCGATTGACGCTCCAACGACTGTTTGACCGAAAAATAATCCGGCAATGGTGGCAGCCCCAACTTGCGCCGTTCCAACGTGGACCGATAGCTACGGAAAATCTGCCCCGCTCGCTCCAAAGCATCCGTGCCGTTCTGTGCATTCAAACTCATGACCTTGAGAAAACGAATTCCGTCGATGGTTCGCAAAGAAACGTGCGGGTACGCGTTGTCGGCAAACACCGGATGATTCGTCAAAGCCGGCAAGTATTTGGCGAATATCGTGACGACGCCGTCGAGGCCCCGAATGAGCGAGTCATCAATCAGCGCTTGCACGGATTTCGGCTTCAGGATGGGGCGTTCCGCTTCGGGAAATATCGTCAGGGGTGCTTCGAGCAGTTCCAACGAGCCAAACCCACGTCGCGTGCGCGCCCCCAATCCTCCCATGTGGGTCCACAACCACACGGTCGCGACAAGCAGCGGTTCCAGTTCGACAAACTTGCGCCGAAGTCCCAACACGAGGTCGAACGTCGAATCTTCTTCGATTACGCCGACGTATTGCGTGGCATTGTCGAAAATGCCGTACCCCAAATAACGCACCCCTGGCGAACGCGCTGGATCTGGAATCGGCTGCTGCTTGATGCGCTTTGGGTCCAAGGCGATTGGCAGCACGACGAACGGCGAGGAGTGGTCCGTACTTCCAAACACCTTGGTCTCGACGTCGCGCAAGGCGGCGATCATGTCGAGTTTGGCACGTTCTGTTTGGTCGACGGGCCATAGAACGGCGGCGGCGGCGGCCCGAAACCAAGCGCGCAACGCTCCGCGAACGGCCGGTGGACGAATCGGCGTGTGCAGATCGACCTGCCGCGGTTGCGCGCTGCCTAGGTACGTTGGGGTTACTGTCTTGATGGTGAAACGAAGCGTTTGAGCCACGGTGCGATCGCCTAACAGTTTTGCGTACGCACACAAAGAGGAAACTGCACGAATGCGCGCGAACCGACTAGAGAACCGTCCAGATTGAGGTTGGCAGGCACTCCTCCACGTACTGCCATGTGCTCCATCACGTACGTGTCGCGAAAGCCCGAACGTGGGCGAAGGAAGTCGGTGCTGGTCACTGGCAAGCACCACGGCAACCCGTGCCCATGACGCCATGGAAGCGGAAGACAAAACGCTAAGCCCGCGCTTCCTCAGCGTGCGAAAAACTTGACAATTCTTTTGACCCATCCGCATGTTAGCTTGTAGGCTAACGTCATGGCTCGTGTTGCGGAGGCGTTCAACCTACGTCTTGAAACCGCCGCTACCCCAGAGCGAGTGGCTGCTGCCGCTACGTTTCTCAGTCGGCTGCTTAAGGCTGCTCATCCCAGCTTACCCGATGGTAGCGTCACAATCGTCGTGACGAACTTTGCCATGGGCACACATGTGCGTCCACGCACTCCAGAGGGACTTGCCGCAACCCGTAAAATATTAGATTTTCTGGACAATCCATCACGCACATTGGACCGCGATCCGAATACAAGAGACATAGCTGTCGCTTTCGCACATATCGACCAGGCTTTGGAGACAGCAACCATCTTTCGACCGAGGGCACGCAAACCGGTTGCTACGTTGGATGATGCTTTTGCGCGTAGAATGGGTGCGCTTGCTTCGACAGCGAGACCAGCGCCGACTATGCGTGGAACTACTGTGGTGTATTCTCCGGTATTTCGCGTGGGACGATGGGACGAAGATGCCGCCACAAAGGCACGCATTAGAGTCGACGGTGAATGTCACGATATAACGCTCGCAAAGGACGCGAATGACGCGGACTTCTACAAT
>JANORL010001468.1:0-29396 GCA_031415295.1 Polyangiaceae bacterium
GTGACGGCCAGCGCGAAGTGTATGTCGTTCAGGCGAATGGCGCGAAAGAAAAACGATTTACCGACAACAAATACGCCGATTATAATGGCCCTTTTTCGCCCGACGGAAAAGCGCTGCTCGTGATGCGTGTCGAGGGTGAAGAGGGACCGCACAAATTATATTATTGGCCGCTTGACGGCACCCTGCCCAAACGATTAGGCCCGGATACGATGCGGCTGCGTTTCCCGAATTTTACGCCCGATGGAAAATTCATTGTATTTGAATCGAGCGGCAGTAAAGAATTGCCTTCGCATTTTTGCGATATTTACCGCATCGATTCTGGTGGCAAAAAGTTCGAACAGCTCACCAAGAATGACGAAGGCAATTTCGAGCCGGCTATTTCACCGCGCGGCGACGTGATTGTGCATATTTCCAGTCGTGATCGCGTGGCCGAACTTTATGCAATGAAAATCGATGGTAAATCGCCGTTGCGTTTGACGAATACGCCGCGTGACGAATGGGGCGCGCGGTTTTCCCCCGATGGCGCGCGCATTGCATTCATCAGCGATCGCGAAGGCGCCGAGCGTATCTGGGTCAAGGATTTTCCCGATGGTCCCGAACGCCGGCTCACGCAGCGTAGTCCCGCATCACGCATTGTCGAAGACAAGATTGCTTGGGCTCCGTCGGGCAAAAAAATCGCTTATGTTTTGACGATTCCCGAGACGCCTGCGGCGGTGGTTCTATTTGACCTCGAAACGGGCAAAGAAACGTTTCTACGAGGTCCTGTGGGACAAATCAACGATCCCTCGTGGTCGCCGGATGGGAAACATTTGGCGGTGACCGTAACGCAGGGAAAAGAGCAGCAGATTTGGCTCGTGCGTGAGAATGGCCGCGCTTGGACGAGATTGACGAATGCGCCAGGCGGAAACTGGAATCCGATTTGGGGTTTGGGGCGAAGGGCGCCGGAGGCGACCCGAAGCCCCAAATGATCAACAAAGGGGACCGGCGAAGGCGAAGAAGTAGTCGTCAAAACCGCATTTCAAGTTGCATTTGCCCCGGTCCGATATGCAGCTTCGGGCGAAATGCTTCATTCGTGTCTTGTCGGATGAGCATCACTTTCGGACGCAAGATACCGAGAAGAAACAAGCCTATCCCGGTAACTTGCCCGAGACCTTCGAATACGTAAATGAAGCCGCTCCCTCCGGGCGCATAGCGGGCAAATGCAAATGGTCCGGTGACGGGGATGTAAAGGGTATCCCACGGCGAATGGTCGGTAAAACCGCCGCCACTGCCGATTCCCGGCTTTTCATTGGCCGAGTAAGCGGTAAGCAGGTAGGCAAGCCCAAAAAGGGTCGGACCGGCAACGAGCAGGCCTAGATTGTACCGCTCTTCGAGCTTGTATCCGTACGGAATGGCTCCACCTCGGTATGCGAGTTCCTTCGCAGGCAGGCCCCATCCTCCATAAGGATTCGCGTATCCATACGGAGGATATGGATATTGGTATTGCGGTTGAGGTGCGATGGGGTTTGGCACGGAAACCGCGGTCGGACCTGGGTATGGCGCGGCTGGGTTTGGCGGGGTTATCGTTGGCGCTGGGGGCACCTCGGTGCTCGCGGTTTGCGGAGGTGGCGTCGTTTCTGCCGGTACCGGTGACGGCACGGCGTTTTGCGCCGTGCTTTCGGATACCGCGAGAAATACGATCACCGCCGAGGACAAACCGAGCCCGAAGTATTTCATGGCTAGACCTTTCGATAAATTTCCGCGCCCGACGCTACGAATTCAGCGCTCTTTTCCTTCATTCCGCGAACGAGTGCTTGTTCGGGTACGATGACGCCTTGTTCCGCTGCGTATTTGCGCACGTCTTCGGTAATTTTCATCGAGCAGAAGTGAGGTCCACACATCGAGCAAAAGTGCGCGACTTTCGCATTTTCGCTCGGCAATGTTTCGTCGTGGAATGCCCTGGCGCGTTCCGGGTCGAGGCCGATGTTGAATTGATCTTCCCACCGGAATTCGAACCTGGCGCGGCTCATGGCATTGTCGCGCGATTGGGCTCCAGGGTGGCCTTTGGCGAGGTCGGCGGCGTGGGCGGCGATTTTGTACGTGATGACGCCTTCTTTGACGTCGGCTCGGTTGGGCAAACCCAAGTGTTCTTTGGGCGTGACGTAACAAAGCATGGCCGTGCCAAACCAACCGATCATGGCCGCGCCAATGCCGCTCGTGAAATGGTCGTATCCGGGGGCAATGTCCGTCGTGAGGGGCCCGAGCGTATAAAACGGAGCTTCGTTGCAGATACGCAATTGTTCGGTCATGTTGTGCTCGATCATGTGCATGGGCACGTGACCGGGACCTTCAATCATGACTTGAACATCGTGTTTCCAAGCGATTTGCGTGAGTTCGCCGAGCGTTTTGAGTTCGCCCATTTGGGCGTCGTCGTTGGCATCGGCAATGCTGCCGGGCCGCAAGCCATCGCCGAGCGAAAAACTCACGTCGTACGCCTTCATGATTTCGCAAATCTCTTCGAAGTGCGTGTACAGGAAGTTTTCCTCGTGATGGGCGAGGCACCATTTGGCGAGAATCGACCCGCCGCGAGAAACGATTCCCGTGACGCGATTGGCCGTGAGCGGAACGTAACGCAAAAGCACGCCCGCATGAATCGTGAAATAATCGACCCCTTGTTCGGCTTGTTCGATGAGTGTGTCTCGGTAGATTTCCCAGGTAAGGTCTTCGGCTTTTCCGTTGACCTTTTCGAGCGCCTGGTAAATGGGCACGGTGCCAATGGGTACGGGAGCATTACGCAGGATCCATTCACGCGTTTCGTGAATGTTGTGCCCCGTCGACAGGTCCATGACCGTATCGGCGCCCCAACGAATGGCCCAGACCATCTTATCGACTTCTTCTTCGATGGACGACGTAATGGCGCTGTTGCCGATGTTGGCATTGATTTTGACGAGGAAATTGCGGCCGATGATCATCGGCTCGCTTTCGGGGTGATTGATGTTGGCCGGAATGATGGCTCGTCCGCGGGCGATTTCGTCACGAACGAATTCTGGTGTGATCCGTTCGGGAATAGCCGCACCGAAGGAACGCCCGGCGTGTTGTTTACGATAAATTTCGTCGACTTTTTGTTGTTCGCGCAAAGCGACGAATTCCATTTCCGGCGTGATGATGCCTTTGCGGGCGTAATGCATCTGCGTCACATTATGACCGGGTTTGGCGCGGTATGGTTTGTCGTTTGTTCGAAAACGTAATGAATCGAGCGAGTGGTCGTCACGGCGGCGTTGGCCATAGACCGAGCTAATCTGCGGGAGCTGATCGACGTCTGCGCGGCGGGTAATCCATTCTTGACGAATCGCGGGCAAACCACGCTCGACGTCGATATGCGCATTGGGATCGGTATAAGGTCCCGACGTATCGTAGACCGTTATGGGCGCATTCGGAACGAGACGCGGCTCAGCGTGCGACCCTTCACGGGTGGGTGTTAGCGCGATTTCGCGCATAGGTACGCGAATGTCCGGAAAAATGGATCCGGAAACGAATTGTTTTCGCGAACCAGGAAAGGCGCCTCGGGTGATTCCTTCAAGGCGAGATTGATCGACGCGCTGTTGTTTGACGCTGCTCATGACGCTTCCCTCCGCCGGTGCGAACCGGATCAGGTTCCAAGGGTCCGGTTCGACCAATGTGGTGCGATGCCGTCTCAGCCCAGTGGCTCCCCTAGGTCGAGGCCTGGTATCGTCGAGAATTACGCAGAAGTCAAGGTGATTGACGGTATTGACGCAGCTCGGTGCGGATTCAGCAGGCCCTGACCGACCTCTCGTTTCTTGAAAAATCCAGTTCATCCAAAAAGCGGGCTCGTGGTACCCTAGGATTCTCGATGCAAATGGTTCTTTTTGCGAGATGGGGTTCGAATGAGCTTTCGTCGGTTTTTGCCAATTTGTATTCTTCCGCTGGTTTACGCGGCGGTGCCGGGCTGTTCGGAAGATATTTCTGAATTCTCTTTGAAGAACGCGGTCAAAATTAAATAATGGAAACTCGTTTCGTCGCTGGTCCCAAGCCGAGGCTGTTCGGGCATCGTGGTGCGTCCGGTACGATGCCCGAAAATACGCTGCCGTCATTTTCCGAAGCTCTTGCAGCAGGCGCCGATCGCCTCGAACTCGACGTGCATCTGTCCGCCGATGAAGAAGTCATCGTCCTGCACGATCCAGACCTCGATCGAACGACCGACGGTAAAGGGCCTGCGGGCCGATTGCGCCTGACCGAACTCCGGGAACTCGATGCTGGTTACCAATTCGAATCGGTCGATGGTCAGCATCCGTTCCGGGGCCGAAAAATTCGTATCCCCACATTCGCGGAAGTGTTGGCGCATTTTTCGAATGTGCCGCTGAACGTTGAATTGAAGGTGGACGAACCAGCATTGGTCTCGGCCATGAAACGATTGCTCGATCGGCACGACGCTTGGACCCGAGTGCTTTTGACTGCGGAAAACGAATCACTCATGGAGCGAATTCGCAACGTCATGCCTGACGTACTCACGGGTATGTGTGCGAATGAAGTGCTCGAGTTTTTGGGCAATGGCGGAAATTCAAGTTATCGCGCGCGCGGGTACGCTCTGCAGGTTCCGGTGACATATGCCGGAATTCCCATTATTACGCCGCAATTCGTGGACATCGCGCATGCTGCCCATTTGGAAGTGCACGCATGGGTCATTAACGACGAAGCGGAAATGCAGAATCTCGTGGGTATGGGCGTCGATGGCATCATGACCGATTACCCACACGTCGCCGCAACGGTACTCGGTCGAAAAAAACAATGAAGTGGTCAAATCTTGCGACCCCAACCGCCTCGTTGTGACGCGGGGGGGACGTCGAACGTCGCCCGATCGATTTGCGGCGCTCGTTGCGTGAGTGGCGGCAGGTCGGTGCCTC
This sequence comes from Polyangiaceae bacterium, assembly GCA_031415295.1. Classification (GTDB taxonomy): domain Bacteria; phylum Myxococcota_A; class Polyangia; order Polyangiales; family Polyangiaceae; genus Polyangium. The sequence continues at coordinate 4,902 of JANORL010001468.1, forward strand.
GTCGCGAAGGCGGAGGTGTATCCGACGGACGCGGCGCGGGGCGTGGCAGAGGAAAAGGACTCGATTTGCCGAGTGTCGAAAGCGGCGGCGCACGCATGCTTTCTGGAGCGCGATCACGCTTTTGCCAAGTGCCTTCGATGTAGTCGGCTACTTGACGCGCCAGTTCGTCGCCGTCGGATGTTTTTACAATGAAACCCGCAGCTTTGGTGCTGAGCACGAGGCTTTGCAGTTCACGCACCGGTCGTTCGGAAAGAAAAACGATGGGGCAAGAACAAATGCCCTTCTGAATGGCAACTTCAACGAGTTTGCCCCCGTCGAGTGCCGGCATGTACACGTCGACGAGCACCAGATCAGGATTCGTTCGCGCGATGGCGGCTCCGAAACCAAAAGGAGAATCGAGCGTCGTGACGTCGTAGCCGCGTGATTGCAACTGCTGCTTGACGACTTCGCGGCACGTTTCGCTATCGTCCAAGAACAATACGCGGCGGCGCGGCGCATTCATCGCTTGGTCTGCACCCCAAGTTGCAGCACGTTGCCGTCGTCAATCCCCATTACCCCGATTCTAACGTTCCGAACGCTCGAACGGCAAGGGGTGAATTTGCAATCGTTTCCTCAATACGAGCGACAGGAACTCGGCCGACTTGTCGAGCCACGACCAAAACAACCGTCATCCAGGGAGGCGTTGTCCGATGCGTGCTTTGACAAACCCCATCCACCCCTCAGGAAGTCTCCCTCGCTGTTCATCGTTTCCCGCGTTGGAAGATGATTGGTCGTCAAACCAATTGCCCTGTCGTCGCCCGAAAAAAAGGCCCGGCGAGGTTGGTCAACACGCCGGGCCGAGCCCGAGCCATCCAAGGAGAACGGGCAATTTGAACGTAGTTCGGGTGAAGGAAGCGTTGCAAGCATCTCCCCGCAAGTGACGTATCGTCATTGGGGCGTGTGTTGCGACGTTGTTCCTCCACGAGAGGATGAGCGTGCCGTGCGCGGATCCATCGCTTCGCGCAGAGCGTCCGCGAGCAGATACGAAGCGCCAACGGTCGCGAAAAGAAGCACTCCAGGAAGCACGAGCAAACGCGATGCCGACGGGTGTCGAGCACCTTGTGCGAGCAGTTCACCCCACGACGCACTGTCGGATGCTGTGCCCATTTCGAGAAACGCGAGGGTGGCATTGAGCAGCACGACGGACGCGACACCAAAGACGGAACTCACCGTGACGGGCCCGAGCGCGTTGGGAAGCACGTGATGCAAGAAGATGCGTGTTCGCGAAGCGCCAAGAGCGCGTGCAGCGAGCGCGTAATCCTCGGACGCTGCCCGCATCGATTCCGCGTGCACGAGACGAGCGACTTCGGCCCAACGCACAAACGCGACAGCAAGGATGAGTGACAACGATGTCGGTCGTCGCTCGATAGCCCATACAAGTGCGACGACGATGATCGCTGGGAAGCTATCGACGGTTTCGACGAGGCGCACGAGGATCGTGCGCGACACACCACCTCGAATGCCAGACAAACCCCCAAGAAACACGCCGAAAACCGTGCTGAGAAAGATCGCCACCACAGACACGCCCAAGGCATTTCGAGCGCCGTAGACGACACGCGCAAAGACATCGCGCCCCTTCTCGTCAGTGCCGAGTGGATGCGCCGCCGACGATGGAGCAAAGGGACCCTCCATTGTCGTCGCAGTGGGACTCGAACGGACGATGGGCCAGACGACGAACGCATCTGCGTAGTGTTTGTCTGGATCGTCCGCCGCGGTTTGCTCTCGCGTGATGGCTGGGAGGATGTCGGTGTGGCCTCCTCCGAGTACCAACAACGGAGCAGGCGCCGCGAGCACCTCGGCGAAGATGCCTACGAGCGCAAGCATGCCGAGTACCACTGCGCCGACGGTCATGCGCCGATCGTTCAAGAATCGACGCATGGTGATGGTCGCGTGACTCATCCTTTGCGCCTCTCTTGCAACACGCCCGGGACGAGGCGTCGGTCGAGCATGATGTGTGCGAGATCGGTAAAGATGACGCCGACCGCTGCTGTCGCGGCGGTCAGGATCGACACGGCCATGAGCCAGCTCGTGTCGCGTGCGTGCACGGCCGCGATGGTGGCTTGACCGAGTCCATCGAGGTCAAAGACGCGCTCGACGACGAACGCACCACCGAGTGCCATTGGGGCTTCGAGTGTTGCGAGCGTGAAAAACGGAAGCAGTGCTGTCGGCAAGGCGTGAACGAAGAGCGCTCGCGACGTGCTTGCTCCCCGTGCGAGAGACGCGCGGACGTGTTCCTGGGCAAACACGGACGCCAGCGCTGAGCGAACCTGACGCGTGGGCGATGCGAGCAATCCGAGAGCCAGCACCACGGTCGGAAGAAGCAGCCCTGTTTGTAAATCCAAACGAGCGGCGAATGTCGCAAAAATGGCCGTCGGAATCGCGTACAGAGCCAACAGCACGAAGGCTACCGCGGCGTCACGTCGTCGGCTGCCCGATGCTGCGCCGGCAAATCCGATGAGAAATGCGAGGAAGTAGGCGATGCCGATCGCGCCGTAGACGAGAGTGAACGTCACCGGTGCGCGTCGAATGACGCCGTCGAGTACCGGCACACGATCTGGACCTGAACCAAATCTTTGCGTGAACGCCGACACCGCCCACTTGCCGTACCGCGTGTCGAGAACGATCGCTGCGAAGCGTGACAAGCCATCGACGTTGACAAAGTCGTTCTCGTACACGAGCCAATACGAACGCCAACGTTTCACGCACTTGATCGACGTTGCGTAGTCGTCGCTTGGCGCGATGCGATCGGCGCGACCTGTGACATGTGCTGCGATATCGATGAGGGCACGCGTGCGTTCAAACGATGCAGCGTCGTGAGGTTCTTCGAGCGCCGCCATGATGTCTTCGAGGACGAACGTGTCGAACTCGCGCATTTCTGCCGAACGCGAAGCCGTTCCGTACCGAGACAAACGTCGTACGGCACTACGTGCAGCGGCACGTCGAAACTCGATGTCGCGGTCGTTCCAGAACCGGGTCCAAAACGCGACAGCTCGATCAGGATCGGTGAGTTTTTCCGTCGTGAACCCCATGCGTTCACCAATCGGCGCGAGGGCAACGGTGACCTTGGCGCGAGGTTCGGGCGACAGTGAATCGAGGGTCGGCAAAACGTGAGGTAACGCTGCTCCTCCGAGGCGAACGAGTTCGTTACGCCCACGCGTACTCGTTTCGAGATCACCGTCGACGATGAAGTTCATCGCGTCGATCGTACGAGCTCGAACGTCTCGAGGGGCGAAGTTGAAGAAGCGTGGAAGGTCGAGAAATTTTTCGCGACGAACCCGTTCACGTTCGGCAGGTTCGAATGACGTTCTCGGATCATCGGTGGGATCCGGGACGTACGAGAGAAACAAGAACGCGGCAAACGACACGCCGATGAGCGTCGGAATGAGCCAGAGCAACCAGCGAAGCGCGTGCCGAAGCATGGTGGGTTATTGAAGAAGAGCTTCGATGAGATCGATACGCATGCCGAACTTGTAAGGCGAGGCCTTCACGACTTCGATGTTGCGTCCTGCGATCTTCTGCTCGCCTTCTTCCAAGTATTCACCAGCGTTGATGGCGATGACTTTGCCTTGCCCATCAAAAACGGGACTGCCCGTCGTACCACGAGTGGATGAAGCATCGTGCTGCACGAGCCAGTTGTCCTTGTAGGGAACAGGCCTTCCAGCGGCACCCGTGACGCGACCGATGTGCGCAGCGAGAAACGTCGCCGCGGGATTCGACACATCCATCAAACGATCCGGGAAGCCGATGACGTACACGTCGTCGCCCGCGCTGCTTTCCGCCAACTCTTTTTTTGTCGCCATTTCCAGCACCATGGCCGCGCGCCCCCGAATGATCACGACGCCAACGTCTGGCGTGATGTTGTTGGTATCTCCTTGGCGATAACTCGGGTGCGGACGCATCTCAATCACGTCGAACTTCACTTCGCCGCGCCCTTCGTTCTCGATCGCCTTTACGGACCCACTGCGAGATCGTGCTTCGTGGATGCATCGCGCGTTGGTGGCCAACATCGAGGGACGCACGGCAAACGCCGTACAAAAACCTTCCGATCCGATCGCCAGCATGAAGATGCCTTTGCGCGAACGATCGTAGAGGTTGCGACCCAGACTCGCGTTCGCTGGATGCAACGTTCCAAGGCGCGTTTCGATTTCTTTTCGCCGCGGATCTTCGGGAGGCATCTGCGCGAGCTCTTCACGCAAACGCTGAATGTCGTCTTGCGATCGCGTGGTCCAATAAATCAGCCCGCCGAGCGCTCCAAGCGCGACGATGAGAACGGCTCCAAGCACGTACGCCGTGTGTCGTTGCGAAGCCGTCGCTTCACTCACTTTACGCTCGACGATCGCGTTGATCTCCGTGGTTCGTCCGGGCCGCATCCGTGCCGATGCCGCGTTTACCGCTGCTGAAACCATCGCCGCGAGCGTTCGTTGTCCGATGCGTGCTCCTGCGGCAGGGGCCATCTGTGGAGATGCCACTGCAGCTGGCTGCATCGGATGCAGGACACTAGCGACCGTTTCCGGTTTGAACATTTGGGGCTTCGCGTCGTCTTCAGCGCCCTTCACCCCAAACCCCAATTCGATCCGAATCCGCGGCCCCTTCGAACCCAGCGCGATCTCGTCACCGGAAACGAGTTGACGACGTTCGACACGTTCTGCTCCGACGAACGTTCCGTTGCGGCTACCGAGGTCGACGACGATCCACGCATTGCCTTCGCGCCGTAACTCGGCGTGATACCCACTGGCTTCGCGATCATGGTTTGCGTCGAGCACGATGTCGTTGTCGGGCGCGCGTCCGATGCGCACGACTTTGTTTGTGAAGTTTCGCTCTGCACCCGTTCGGTGACCGTACGTATGGACGATCCGCAGGTTCATGGCGTCGGTACTCCACGGATGAGATCGATGCGCATCGCAAGACGGAAAGGAGAAGCTTTCACGACTTTTGTTTTCTGTCCGCCGATCGATACGTCTTCTTCTTCGTCGACGTGCGCTGCATGCACACCGATCACGTTGCCGTATTGGTTGAAGACGGGGCTGCCACTGTTGCCACCTTGCGTGACCGCATCATGCAGGATCAATGCAGTCTTGTCGGGCGTCGTGCTCTCTTCGGCAAAGCCCATCAACCGACCGATGTGTCCCGTGAGAAATGTCGCGGTGGGGTTGATCGGATCCATCACGCGTCCGGGAAAACCAAGGACATGGATGTCGTCACCCGGACCGAGCGCGCGAAGTTCTGCGTCGTTGGCCAAGAGGACGGCAGTTGGCAACGAGCCACTTACGCGAAGCAGTGCGACGTCTGGAGAGTCGGCACGTTTGGAGTCTGCTCGATACGTTGGATGAGCACGTTGCGCGACCACGTCGAACGTTAGGCGTGACGGAGATTCATTTTGCACGACGATGGGTTTTCCTCCGCGTGTGCCGCAGGACGTTACGCAGTGCGCATTGGTGACGAGTGTGTGACGATCGATCGCGAAAGCGCTGCAGCAACCACTAATCTGGCGACCATCGATATACGCCAGGACAAACAATGCGGCGCGGTTCCGCTCGTAAATTTCGCGACCCGTATAGACCTTGGTGGGCAACGTACCCTCCGGTGTCGCGAGCGGACTTTGAGACAGCCCCATCTCGGTGGCGAGAACGTTTGTCGCGCGCTTCGATCGATGAACTGCGACGCTTGCAACACCGAGCGCCAATAGCGTCGCGACGATGCCAACCGTGAGGACGCCGTTCGTACGCGCGCCGCGACGCGTAGCCTCGAGAACCTTCGCATTGATGATGGTGTGGCTCTTGTCGCGTGCCCGCGATGCGTTCACGACGGCTTTTTCGACGAGGTATTGTGCCGTCGCTAAATCGACTCGCCCATCACGATCGGTCACGACGGCGGATGGTGGTGGGCTCAGGATTTCGACGCGTATCGCAGGTCCTGTGTCGCTTCCAAAACGAACCTCGTCGCCAGAACGCAGCTCATGCGTAGCGACTCGTTTCGCATTGACGAACGTGCCGACACGCGAGCCGAGATCGACGAGCCGATATGCGTGGTTTTCCCAGCGGATTTCCGCGTGACGCGTAGCGACGCCGTGTTGTTCTTCGCCCGCGAGAGCGATGTCGTTGTCCGGGGCGCAGCCGATCCGAACAGGCACGGCGGCGAACTCGCGAACGGTGCGAGTCGCGACGCCGCGCGTGTGCGTCATGCGCAGCATGGCCAAAGTTTATTAGGGCCCAAATGTTCAACCAAGGGCGAAGGGCGCTGAAGGCGCCCCGAAGCCCCAAATGTTGAACGAGGGTGGTTCGTCATTCGCTACGGACGGAGAAGGTAAAACGCCGCGACGGCGATACAGGCGAAGGCACTCGCGATCATCATCACGATGAGCCATTGCGGTGCGCTGTCGGTGGGAATGTCCACCGGCTCATCCAAACCGTACGCGCCACGATCGAGGTCGCTGGAGTCTCGGCGTCGCGAATCACGACGTTTGTCGCCGTCGTTTAACCCGCGCGATTCATACCCAACACCTGAGCCACCAAGCGCGAGCGGCATGGAGACTTTTGCTTGATCGAGTTCTTTCACGCGACGGCTCGGGTCTGGTGCAGACACGGGCGCCGGTGCCGAACGTTCCGGAAGCGGATACTTGCGGTAACGAAGTCCAGCGATCTCGTCTGGCGTCGGCACATTGAGTCCTTCGCCAAGGAACTTCGAGATGACAACGGTGACGTTGTCATGCCCGCCAGCTTGGTTTGCACGGTCGATGAGTACCTTGCAGGCCTCTTGAGGATCTCCGACAGCACGTAACACTTCGCGAATTTCTTCGTTGCGCAACATGCCTGAAAGTCCGTCGGAACAAAGCAAGAGCGTGTCGCCGCGTTTCAGTTCGACAAACGTGAGATCGACTTGAACGCTGTCGGAAGTTCCGAGTGCTTGAAGGATGATGTTGTTGTGCTCGAACGTCTCGGCTTCTTCTTCCGTGAGTTGTCCAGCTTCGATGAGCTGATTCACGAGCGATTGATCCCGCGTGACTTGAACGAGTTTGTCCCCGCGCAAGATGTACGCGCGACTGTCACCGACTTGGCCGATGAACAAGTGATCATCGAGCAACGCAGCGACCGTTGATGTCGTGCCCATGCCGCGTCGCGTGCGATCGAGTTTCGCTTCGCTGAAGATGCGCAGTCCCGCCGCTTCGATCGCCTGCACGAGGCGTGATGCGAGATCGTCATGATTCGTTGCGGCATCGGCTCCGATCATCTTTTGAAAGACGATGTCGACGGCGAGTTGACTGGCAACTTCACCTGCAGCAGCGCCACCCATGCCGTCGCAAACGCCAAGCAGCACGCCGCGTGGACCGACCGGAACGTTGCGCTCGGGTTCCATCTCGCCGCGTAGACTTTTGGTCAAGTCAGCGACGATGAAGTTGTCCTCGTTGTGCTCTCGCACTTGGCCGACGTCCGTACGGCCATAGAGGCGCAATTGAATTTTGCTCGACGCCTCAACTGCCGTCGCATCAGAAGACGCTTTTTCGGCAGACTCGGTGGAGTGCGAGGTTTCGGGCATCAGGTCTCGATTGGGTTGTTCGCTCATGGGCTATGCGAGGTCGACCCGGAAAAGGTGCTGTCCAACGCGCAGGTAGTCGCCATTGTTCAGAGGAACGTCCCCGCGAACGGAGACAAAAGTGCCGTTCGAAGAGTCGAGATCAGTGAGGGTGAAGGTTCCCGCCATGGTTGAGCGACGAATCGCTGCATGGCGCCTGGATAGAAACGGATCCGCCGTAAAAACAATGTCACCCACCTCCCGACCAATCACCGTTTCATCCCGGAACAGATGATGCACGTCGCGGATGATTCCTTCGACCGTGCGTTGGCAAAGACGTGCTCGACGCGTTAGTGATGGTGAACCAAACAGCAGGGTCCCATGCTGGGATGCATGGCCTAACCCTCGTTCCGCGTCGCTCACGGTTTCGAACTGTAACACCTCAAGGCCCAGAAGAAGCAAGTCGCCATCTCTCAAGATGTGCGGTTCCCACAAGCGACGGTAGACGCCGTTCGTCGACTGCAAGTCTCGGATAAACCACTTGTCCCCTTGAAAAACGAGGCGAGCGTGTCGTGGAGACACGTAGTAGTCCTCGGTCAAAAGGATGTCCCCTTCCAAACGGCCGATGTCGACTTGCGTTCCCTCCAAGGGAAAAACCTTGCCTTCTGTGCCGTCCTCGGCAATGACGACGAGTTTTCCCTTGAGCACCGTGTTGACGTTGAGTGTTGGCGCTCGAGGAGTTGCTGCTGTGATCGGCGCGATCGTCAGTACGGTGCGTTCGTTTCGACCAACCGGACGCAGAACCATGTCGAGCGCCGCGTCTTCTTCAGCAGACGCCCGTTCCGCACGACTCGCGTGACTCAATTCTTCCAGAGGCGCACCGCAATATTTGCAAAAGCGCGTTCCTTCTGCGGAATGTCCGTGACACCGCGCGCAGCGAATCAACTTCGCTTCTGCAGACCGCATGGCAATACCCACGACGGGTGCACCAACGATCAACTCGCCATCGCCCGATCCGTCGCCCGAAGGTGACGTGGGAGCAATCGCCGTCATGGGCGCCGATAACGCAGGAAGCCCCGATGGGATCACCGACGGAGTCGATCGTGCTGGAGCTGCAGACACCTTCGACGAAGCTTCTACAGCCGCCTCAGCCGCACTCGGTGGCGGCGTTGGCATGAGGACTTCGACAGGCGACGGCGTTGGCGTTCCGGGCCAATCATCCCGCGCCCGCGGCGCTGTTGATAGACGCCCGATGGATGAACCACACGTCACGCAGAAGCGATGACCAGGTGGATTCGTAGCGTTGCAGGCAGGACAAATCGCCGGTCCTTCAGCGCTGAACGATTTCGAAAACTTGAACGACGGTGCTTCCGGTCGATGACGTACCGAACCCGGTCGTCCGGACGAACCCGGAAGTCCTGCGCCGGACGAAGGAGCTACCGTGGATGGTCTGCTCGGACGTGCCGGCGGTATCGGGCTCGTTGGGGACGATTCCGAATCGAGCGAGACCTTGTCCAGCGACGCAAAAAGCGCAGCTGAGCTAGGTACGCTCATATCGCGTTGTTCCACTTGATTGATGCCGCGAGGTGGCGTTGGCGGAACGCCGCGAGTTTGCGGTTTCAAGCGCCGGCCGCAATCGAGGCAAAACGTCAAGTGGTCGGCATTTTCACGCCTGCAGACGTCGCAGATCACAGGAGCGCCAGGGGACCTCGTAGGCGCGATCAAGTCAAGTTTTGCGCGCAAGATCCTGTTTTTCGCTGAACGTCAAACGAGCGAGCTCGCTCCGTTATGCCGCTATTTCCGACCAATCTCGCTGCGTAGCTCGAACAAAAATTCTGCGCCCCAAAACTGAGCAACCCCAGTTTCCCGAATCGTTCCTGCCGTGTCCGTCCACCCGGCCACCAGCATCGCCCGGTAGACCGCTCCAAATCCAATCAACGCTGTGCGCGACAGTTCGACTTCCACACCAAGGCCACCAAAAAGCAGTCCGCCACCCGTCTCGACGCCCCACTCGTTGCCGTACGTGAGTGCTCCGATTCCCCACGATCCATAGGGTGCCGTGCGTGTCCCCAAGTCGGGCAAGTAACGCATCTCGACGCGCAACTGTTGGAAAATGCCGAGCCGATACAGGTTGCTCGAGTCCATCTTTGCAAACTGATACGCGCCCCCGATGTACCAAGGCCCAGCAGAACGGTACCCACCACGAATCGCGAGTCCTCCTGCTCCACCCAAAATACACGGAGCACTGCCGGCGGAAGAACACACCGCGCCCGTGTTGATGTCGTTCTCGAACACGATCGCTACGCCGTATTGGATGTATTCGACGTGTAGCGGCGGCGGTCGCACGACTTCGCCCGTCGTCGTCGTCGTCTCCAGTGGCGGTGTGTCAGCAGCTTCCGCTTGCGCGTAGGCAGGTGTCGATGCCGCAACCACGCTCGCACTTAGAAACGTAGCAAAAGCCCGTCGTCGCGTGTTCACACCACTCACGCTACGCGCCCGTGCTGCATCGAGCAACCAAGGCAAGGATTCGTCGACGGTCTCTGAAAACGCACCATCGTTCGTCACTCCCCAACACCCCAGACCCGCACCTCGCACTCCACACTTCGGACACGTCGCGCAAGGCTCTGTTTCATGGGCACGCAAGACACCCGAATCTGACGTAATCAGCGGAATCCGAAGCTTTTACGATCGGCACGCTTGACGACTCGATGGTCCGTCGCCTAAACGAAAACTCGCCCATGGAGATTCACCTCCACAACCGTGCCGTCAAGACAATCCGACTCTCCGCCGCTGACGCGATCGAGGAAGGCGATACCGAAGCCTTGCGCGAAGACGTCATGGAGGCTTTCGACGAAACGCAAGTCGAAGAAATCGAGCGCCGCATTGATAGCGGCGACTTCTTCGAATTCGTAACCGACGTTCTCGATGAATGGAGCGGCGACGACGTCGACGAACTCTTCGAACTCCTCGAAACACAGCTCAGCGAGCTCGGCATCGATCTCAAATACGAGCGCCGTGACGAAGACGCCGAAGAAGACGCAGACGCCGAAGAAGACGACATCGACCTCGACGATGACGAAGACGATGACGAAGACGAAAAAGATGAAGACGAGGAGACTCCCGGCGAAGACGAAGACGACTGATTGCAGTCGACACATCGTCTCTCGTTCGCACGTGTTTCGATCGTCCTAACGAACCCCGGTCAACCCCGGCATTCGTGCACCTCTTTCGTTTAGGCAGACCCTACGGATCCGTAGGGTCTTCCGAACCTTCCCGATCGACCTCGGGATCCTGCCCCACAGCCTCGCCGCGTACCTGACGTTCGATGTAGTTCGCACAGGGTCGCTCGTTCGCCCCGGGTTTGACCGCGGCACATACGAGCTGTCCACACCGAGCAAAACGCGAATCCGCAAACTCTTTACGTAGCGTGTTCACGAGCGCGCACGCTTCGCGCTCATCACCGTCGGCACGCGCAAGCACAGCTTCGGCCCATAACGCATCGTCGCGAAGGACCGACGTCGGATGCGACGTGTACACCGTGTGGAATTCTTTCCGCGCCGAAGGATGATCGTGAAGTTTGTCTCGGTACAGCTCCGCGATCCGCATCTGCGCCGGCGAATAACGTGCTCGTTCGTAGCTGCCCGTCATGCGTGAAGCTTCTCGATCCGCCAACAGTGTGCGCAACTGAGCGATCGCTGCTTCATACCGACCAAGCTTTTCCTCCACGATCGACGCGTGCCAGAGCGCATCATCCGTGAGGCCGCCAAACGGGTACGGATGGTTCTTGGCCGCCTTCACGAACAGATCTCGCGCTTGCGCCAACCTGCCCATGTTTTCCAGAGTGAGCGCTTGTTCGTAGTCGAGTTGTTGATCGAGTTCACCGCCACGTAAAGTTCGTCCGGGACCCTCGATCCATCTCAGAGCCGCATCGTCTCCACCGAGTTCCTTCTGGTGATCGATCAAGCGATGCAGCGATCGTCGTGCCGATGCATGCGCGGGATACTTGAACGTTGCATCGAGAAGCAGCGCGTATCCACGTTCAGCGTTGCCGTGATCCACATCGACGAGCGCCATGTCGTATGCAGCGCGAGCAGCGCGCGGACCATCGGGGGACGTTTTTGTCACGCGTTCGTACGCTGCCTGAGCTTGCGTGTAGGCCCCACGTTTTTCGTGCATACGCGCCACCTGAAAGAGCGCTTCGTCACGATCCTTCACGCGCGTAGCATTTTCAGCAGCTCGCTCAAAATCCCGAGCCGCCTCCTCGTAGCGCCCCGCGTGGAACGCACGTTGTCCCGCGGCGAAAGAATGCTCGTACTTGACGCCGAGACTTGGACCGCAAGCCGACAACGTCGCGGCCAACGCGGCAAAGATGATTGGTGCTCCAACCTTCCGCCGAATCACACGGCGCTCCCGCCGTCCGCTTGCGAGATGATGTCCCGCGTCGACGTCACGAGCACACTTGCTGCTTCCGCCACACGCGCTCGAGGCAAGTCCATGTGCGTCACGATCCGAATGCGACGTGGACCAAAAACGCTCACCAGAACGCCTCGTTCACGAGCACATTTTGCCACCTGATCCGCAGCGACGGGCAAGTCGACCATCACGATGTTCGTGTCCACATCAGGGACGGACACGCCAGGAATCGATCGAAGCGTCGCGGCGATTTCTTTCGCCGCCAAATGATCTTCGGCAAGTCTGTCGCGATGGTGCTCGAGCGCGTACAGCGCTGCGGCTGCCAGGATGCCGACTTGTCGTCCACCGCCACCCAGCATTTTGCGAAAGCGTCGTGCACGCACGATGGTGTCTTTGTCGCCCACCAACGCGGAGCCGACGGGAGCACCGAGACCCTTTGAGAAGCAAACGCTCACAGTGTCGAACGGTGCACAGAGTTCCGCGACGGACAGCCCCGTGGCGATCGAAGCATTCCAGATGCGTGCGCCATCGAGGTGCATGGCGAGTCCATAAGCGCGCGCTTTGATCGCGATTTCGAGTATGTCGCTTTGCGGAAAAATACGTCCCCCAGCGCGATTGTGCGTGTTTTCAATAGCCACGACCCGCGGTCTTGGGTTGTGATACTCGGGCGGTTTGATACTCGAAACGAGTTCGCTGGCCGTAAAAAGCCCGCCACGTCCGACGACTTCCAGTTGCACACCGGACCATGCAGCCGCAGCCCCCGATTCGTAAAACGCGACGTGCGCTCCTTCGCCAATGAGCACCTCGTCACCACGCTGCGTGTGACAAAGCAGCGAGATCTGATTGCTCATCGTCCCGCTCGTTACGAACAATGCGGCTTCTTTACCGACGATTTCCGCGACGCGACGTTGCAGTTCATTCGCCGTCGGGTCTTCCGCATATACGTCGTCTCCTACGTCGGCTTGGGCCATCGCCGCGCGCATCGCCGCCGTAGGTTTCGTCACGGTATCCGAACGTAAATCGATCATGGCCGGATACTTCGCCCGGACACCTCGCGCGGCTCAACAAAAAAAGCATCGATGACGACGGATGGCGACCGTGGTGTCGAAACGGACACGCCCGCAACGCAGGCAGATGCATAGGTTTTGCTCGTAAAACTCACGACGTACCAAAATATCAGAAATGAAGAGACTCATGATGACGTCGCTCAAGTTGTCATCATTTCGCGGATGAGGGATCCAGCCCATGGTTTCGCCGACAGGCGCACGACGTACGCGTCTTGCGAAAATGGCTGCCGCGATGAATCGATCTTCCGACGGCGTACGCACGAGTCCTTGCAGATGCCCAATGATTCGCGCTCGTGCTCGAACGAGCAATGCCGACGTATCCTCAGCCGGCGGTGCTTCCGGCAAAAATGGGCTGCACCCTTTGTCCGTGGGCAATGCACCGAAAATGGGCTCATGAACTCGCAATGGGCCTGCTAAATAACCAGGCGAAATGAGATTTTGCTCGATCCACGAATCGAGGTTATCGCGACCAATGCGTTTGGCAGACACTCCATCGAGAAACGACAGTGCTGCCAGGACCGGCGTCAAAGGAAGCGATATGGGCGGAGACGTGGGCGTCCGGCGAATTCCACTCCCCATTCGTGACGCAGGTACAGGACTGGAGCTTTCGTGGCGCTCGTTCTTGTTTGCAGGTACGGTGGTCATGAATAAATTCCGTAACGAACCGAAGCAATCGATTTTTCGTCGACGGATCTTCGAAAAAATCGTGGTTCGCTCGACTCCGTTCGCGAGAAGCTTGCAAGACGTGGACCGCGAGAATGAATTGGCATTGCTGACCAGGCAGGCGAGTGAGAATGTTCCTGCAATAATGTCAAATTACGCCTTGATGCCATCTTTGCCGTCGCATGCGAGCAGGGGCGGTCCTTGCCGAGCAAGAGTTGCTCACCGCAATGGCTGGTTGGAAGTGCGCACCGCAATGGTTGGAAGTGCGAAATAGATTTCTCGCCGCAAGCAACTTGACGTCCGAAACGAAATCGTGCAATGCTTCGCGGATGACCAAAACTGGCATTCTTCTCGTAGGTTCCTTGTTTGCAGTTACTTCGGCTTTCGCCATCGGTTGTGGCGATCCCGACCCGGACGGCGGCAGCTCCAGCTCCAGCTCCAGCTCGTCCAGCAGCAGCAGCGGTGAGAGCAGCAGCAGCAGCTCGAGCTCGAGCTCCAGCGGTTCAATGAGCGCTGCAGAGAAATACTGTGGCAACATGAAGGCCAACTGCACTGGAGCAAATGCGCAATATCCGAGCGATGGAAGCTGTATGGCCGCGGCCGCAGCTTTCCCGGCGGGTATGGATACCGACACGGCCGGCGATACGCTCGGCTGCCGCGTTTATCACTCGGGTGCGGCGATGGCCGATGCAGCCTTGCATTGCTCGCACGCTGGTCCGTCCGGTGACAAGGCTTGTGGTAACACATGCGAAGGGTTTTGCGATATTGCCGTTGCTACGTGCAAAACGGAATGGCCCGACAAGGCCGCTTGCGTGACCGCTTGCGCCGCACTTCCTAGCAACATGATGAAGTACAACACCTCGTACACGAGCGGCAATTCGATCGAGTGCCGCCTCTACCACCTCTCCGTAGCCGCAACGGATGCCGCGTCCGCTACGACGCATTGTCCTCATACGGCCGCCGTTTCGTCGCAGTGCATGTAATTCGTAAACGCTAACGAACGCGTTCTGAGCCCTGCGGCGGTCTCGCTCCATCGCAGGGTTCTTTCATTTACATACAAGTTCTCTTTTGCTTCGGACGATCGCCCGCCCGCTGCGCTAATCTGCGCCCATGCTTTTGGATCGACTCTGGCTTCTTGCATTCGCTTGCTCGTTGATTGTCGTGGGCACGGCTTGCACCGCCGAACTCGAAGAAGGCTGCCTCGGCGGCGAATGTTCCCCCCCAGGCAAGCCCAACATTCCTGCGAATACGAGCAGCTCGAGCGGAGGAGGTGGTGCCGGAGGTTCGCCTTGTGAAACCACTCCGGCTACCGGCGACTTCCCGTGCGAAGTATTCACCGTCCTGCAGAACAATTGCCACGCCTGTCATCAATCGCCGCCGCTCAGCGGCGCCCCGTATTCGCTCCTCACCTACGAAGACACCCGCGCGCTCAACGGCGCAACGACCACACCGCGTTGGAAGCGTATGGGCGAAGTCGTCGACGTAAATTTCATGCCGCTCGGCTCGTCTATGCCTGCCCCCGACAAACAAATCTTGCTCGACTGGGTCAGTACGTGTGCCTTGCCGGCTGACACCATGGGTTGCGAATAACGACCCATCGGTGGGGATTCGTCCCCATCGCATTCGTTCGTATTATTTTGCCCATCAACAATCTGTCGTTCGTCACTCCACGTTCACTCCAGCGTTTTTGGAGTCACGTGGCCCCACCTCCTCGTGGACTGACCATCGACGAACGTCACCAGTACCTTGGCTACGTTCCCAACGTCGCATCGTTGGCGTGATGGCTGGTGTGATGGCTGGCGTGATGGCTGGCGTGATGGCTGGCCCTTACGCGCGGATCAAACCTTTGTGCACAAACGATTTGTCGATTACGCCTTGCGCGAATCGTGCGGCGCTCATGTTACCGCCGTGTCGTCGGTGTTTGGCGCGGGCGTGTTTGCAGCGATGAAAGCGCGGGTTTGGCCGCATCGGTATGGGATACACCTTCGACGTGATGAATTGCAGGAACGTCGATTGTTTCAGATCACGCGTGCTGGTCGATCCGGGTACGTCCTTCTAGAACTCGTACCAAAAGTTTTTTTTGACGCACTCGGCTGAGCTGCTGGACAAGGGACAGACGGTATGTCATGGCGCATGTCGATGCGTGTCGAACACTACGAAATGTTTGTCGGGGCAAGCACGATCCGTAAAAATGTGCGAGTGAGCACGATTGCGGCATGGGAAAAGTGTGGTTCGTCCTAACATCGATCAGGGTTTGCCGGTGGATGGAGTTTGGCAGTTCACGATTGTGAGAATGGAGATGGAAGGGGATTTGTAGGTTCTTGCGGTTTGGCTTGGAATGTGCGATTTGGAGAAACCTTATGACGCAGCCGCCTGAAACAACGGATTCGTCTCCTCCCAACTCGACCAAACGCGCCAATGACTTGTTCACCGCGTGCGGCATTCTCTCGTCGGATGGAGCCGCTGCGGTGCTTGCGTATGCTCGTACCCTGGTCGAGAAAAATAGGCGTTGGCCAGCGACGTTGCAACACGTGCCCATCTGGAAGTTCGTGGGAATCGTCGATGTAGCGGCCGAAGAAATCAAGGAAGTCGTCTACGTGAAAGAACGTCGACAGGCGCGGCGCGAGTTGGTGTTCATCGCGTCGGTGTATCGACATTTGCAAGCGCGTGGTGATGCATCGATGATGAGTCTCGCGGCGTTCAAAGCGCGTGTGCTCGAAGCTCGGGCGAGCCGCATGATGATCATCGAACGTTGTCGCAACACGACGGGCATCTCGCCGCTGCTCATCGAAGCTTCAACCGTGCAGGGACCACGTGGACCGTTTCATCTCATCGAACGCGATGCGATGGACAACGTGAGCCATGCCCTCGAACACGTGACGAGTCTCTTGCCGGACTCGGCACGAATGACCGTCGCGTCGTTTGCGCGACGCGTGTTTGCGGACGAAGCGTTGCGTGATGGTCGTCCGCGGCTCATCACGCTCGAGCCCGAGAAATTTGCCGCGCGTATTCAGGAGTTCGTCGATCGAGAACTTGGCGACATGCCGATCACGACATTGTTCTGGAAGCTCGAAGATCGTGGAGAAATGACGGGCATCGACATTGAGTCGTTCAAGACTCGGTTGCTCGCGGCGCACCGTGCGGGTCGAGTTCGGCTTGGCACGCAACAGGAAACGGTCCGGCCCGATGCGCTCTTTTTGCACGTACCGACGATTCGTGATGCTGGCGTGACGTTTTCAGTCGTACGGCGATCGAACATCCCGCTGCCCATTCCTTGGGGCCCGCCGCATCCACCCATCATTCGGCGGCTCGTGCTTCACGCTCCGTAGAGGGTGCTCCGCAGGCTGCTGCGCGTTGCGAATCGTCGGTCGGGCTTGCTCAGCGTACGATGTACGCTTCCGCCGCCCTCCCTAGCTTCGCCACGCTCGCGACGCCTGCGGAACACCCTCTTCGTTACGGTTCGACGCTTGTTCCAAGCTCTTGTGGATGGCCGCCATGAACAAACGTGGCGCTTCCGTGTGGGGGGAATGTCCGACACCGTGGGGCTCGTCGAACACGGCATGAACGGGCAAGTTTTTCTTGAAAAACTCGAGGCAAGAAGCCGGAATCACGCGATCGGAACGACCCCAGAGCACCCGAATGGGCATCGTGAGCGACGAGAAATCGTCCGGTTTGAAAAAATGTTCCGGACGAACCGTACGCAAGATGGAACGCACGGACGGGTTCTTGAACAGGCGAATCAAATCGGGTCCGATGAGCGGACCGTACCAGGGCACTACGTGATGCAATCGTTCGAGAAACGCGCGCGCATCGCGGAGGTTTTCCACTTCGAACAAGCGCAAAAAACGTTCGCGTTCGTCCGGGTCGTCCACCGGCGCACCACCAGGCGAAGCGAGCATCAAACCGGCGACGTTATTCGGCTGATGTTGTGCGTATTTGAGCGCCATGGCTCCGCCAAGGGAGCAGCCGACGATCAACGCGGGCTCTCGTATTTCGCGGTCGAGCACGTGCGCTATCGATTCGAACAAACGTTCAGGGTCGAGTGTTCGCGTCGGTGTACTTGACAAACCATGCCCTGGAGCGTCGAGCGCCAGGATGCGGCAACTGGATTTACGCAGTCGTGCGAGGATCGGAGCGAACGGCGAGGCGGATGTACCGATGCCGTGCAGAAGCACCACGGGCGTACGCGAACCTTGTCCCGGAGCGTCGTACACGTGTACGCGGGCGATGGGCGTATCCACGTGGCGGCTTTCGACTCCACCGCGTACGAGCAGCGCGCGTGTGACACGTTCGAGGACGGGCAGGACGACCATACGTGGACAGATACCACGGGACGTCATGACGAGTTACGGCGTGTCGGGTCTTTGAAACAGCGAGCGCATGATACCGCGGACGGTCTGGTTCAGCGGCCAGAATTTGTCTGCCGTAGGCGACGAAAGCCCATGAAGACCGACCAAAGAATCGCGGAATCGAGCGAGTAAGACCCGTCCCATGACGACGCCGGTGAATGACGCTTGCATGTGAGGCGCTTGATTGGAAGGTCAGCCGTCATGACCAGGTGGCGGTGCCCTGCGGCAAAACCATTACAACCGAGTTTGTCGAGGCGTGCTACTATTTCGCCGATCGTGGTTTCGTGGCGTGCAATTCGGCATAGCTGCGAGCCCAAGCGGGCGAGAGCTGCTACGGTGCGCGTATCGAGGTAGATAACGCATGGGTATCTGGCGTCTCGTCGTGTTTCTTGTCGTCTTGTCGTTGCTTCTCGTGGGAGCCAGTTTTTACTTGGGGCGCCGCGCGAAGCAGGCTTTCGGATTTGGGAAGCGTGTTGAAAAGGCGGGCTTGTTCGTCATGGTCGGGGCTGTCGCGGGCATGGTTTTGGCGCGCGTTTTCGAAGTGCGGCAGCTCGGACACGTGGCATTTACGATTTTGCTCGCTGTGCTCATTACGACGGGGTTGCTGCTCATCGTCGATATCATCAAGCTGGGATTACGATTGCCATTGTATGTGTTGAGTCGCAATCGTCGCGGGCCTCAAAGCGCTTCGGAAGAGAACCTCACGGACCCTGTCGATATATTGGCGATTTCGGCGGCGGCCGTGGAAAAACACGACGTCGAATCATTTGCCGTGCCTCCTCCGCAACCGCCGCCTCCAGAAGCGAAAAAGGCTGATGTCGCGGTGGTTCCTGTGGCCAATTCACGAAGAGTTTTTCTGGGCCAAGCCGTTACCGGATCGACGATGATCGTTGGCTCGGGCAGCTCGTTTTATGGAGCGCTTTTCGGACGCCAAGATTACATCATCGAGGAATTGCCGGCGCGTATTGCCGGAATGTCCAAGCGACTCGATGGGTACACCTTGGTACAGATATCGGACATTCATTTTGGTTTATTCGCGGGCGACCAAGAAATACGCGTGGCCGAAGACCTGGTTCGTAAAGCGCGCCCTGATCGTATCGTGCTCACGGGCGATCTCGTCGACAGTCAGCCTCGTTTTGCAGAAATGCTCGGGCGTTTCGTGCGGCGTATCGCGCCATTGGCTCGTGATGGCGTCGTGGTCATTCCTGGAAATCATGATTGGTATGCCGGCGTCGATATCGTCATGAATGCAGCGCGGAAAGCGGGTGCGCGAATTTTGCGAAATGATGGATTCGTTGTCGGCGGCGAGAAAGATGGATTTGCGTTGCTCGGGGTGGAAGACGTATGGGCCAAACGTATGGATCCGGCACAAGGCCCGGACGTCGATAAAGCCATTTCCCAAGTCCCGGCGGATTTACCCCGCGTATTGTTGTGCCACAATCCCGTGTTTTTCCCGCAAGCTGCTGGTAAAGTGGCATTGCAATTGAGCGGTCATACGCATGGCGGACAAATTAATCTCGGACCCATTCGCCCAGGAGAAATTGTTTTGCCATATGGATATGTCGAAGGCCGTTACGAACGGGACGGGTCGCAACTGTATGTCAATCGCGGGTTTGGCACGGCCGGTCCTCCGGCACGTATTGGTTCGCCCCCGGAAGTGACGCGTGTCGTGCTCATGGCTGGTTGACGATGACGGCGTCGCTGGTCGCCGCGGCTGACTTTGGTCGCGTACGTAAGCGTCGTGATTGTTCCGTGAACAAACGAAAAGTGGCGCCTATGGAGGCGCCACTTGGGTGCTGGAAGGTAACTTTGCGATCCCAGCGGGAATTGAACCCGCGTTACCGACGTGAGAGGCCGGCGTCCTAACCGCTAGACGATGGGACCAGTTTTCAAACGATCGTCGGGGGCGGAGCATATCCGACGATGAGCTGGGGGACAAGGATTCGAACCTTGATAGACGGTGCCAGAAACCGTCGTCCTGCCATTAGACGATCCCCCAAAGGATCGATGTGAAGCGCTGGGGGAACGTTCCTCCGCGTCTCACGGGGCGCGGAAATTAGCCGAACGGATGGCCCTGTCAAGAACTTCTTCGTCCTGGATGATCGGACCCAGCCAAAGAAAAATCATTCGCATACAAGACCACCTCTTGACGATGAAAACGTGGGATCTATTTTCCCCGCCAAGTTTTAGCCACCAGGGTAGGAGAGTGCCAAAAGTCTTGGTACTCGATGCCCCCGGTGGCCAAGAGGGGCGCACGGCGTTCGCGCCCACCATGTCGAAAAAGACGATGACGAGGAAGCCAACATGAAGATCAGGCCGCTACACGACCGCATTGTGGTCAAGCGTCTCGAGAGTGAAGACCGGACCAAGGGCGGAATCATCATTCCGGATTCAGCCAAAGAGAAGCCGATTGAGGGGCGCGTGGTCGCCGTTGGTAACGGCAAGCTTCTGAAAAACGGCAAGCTCCGCGCACTCGACGTTACCGTCGGCGATGTCGTTCTGTTCGGAAAATACGCGGGCAACGAAGTGAAGATCGACGGCGAAGGTTTCGTTCTTCTGCGTGAAGACGATCTGCTCGCCATCACCGAGCCCGCACAATCTGCGAGCTGAATAGCTACATCGACGTGCCCTTCATCAGCTCATCACCCGAGAGCAACACGCGCTGTTGCTCGAAACGCTCGGGAAGGCACGTCGGTAGACAAGTTTGTCGAGATAAACCTCGAGAGATGCTCCGAGTGAGCCGCTGTGGTTCGTTCGTGGGAGCGTTTCACGAGACAAACATAGGTCTCCGTCGAGATTTCACGTGCGGCCCATGCAGCCGCGAAGGGTAAAGAATCACATGTCCGCAAAGCAGATCGTTTACAGCCGAGCCGCTCGTGCTGCCATCTTCCGAGGCGTCAATACGCTCGCCGATGCCGTCAAAGTCACGCTCGGTCCCAAGGGCCGAAATGTCGTCATCGAGAAGAGCTGGGGTTCGCCCGTCGTAACCAAGGACGGCGTTACGGTTGCGAAGGAAATCGAGCTGCACTCGAAGCTCGAAAACATGGGCGCGCAGATGGCTCGCGAAGTCGCGTCGAAGACGAGCGACAAAGCGGGTGACGGAACGACGACCGCGACGGTTCTTGCGCAAAGCATTTATGGCGAGGGTCTTCGGTTGGTCGAAGCTGGCCACAATCCGATGGACATCAAGCGCGGCATCGAAGCTGCTGTTGCGGCGATTCTCGAGGACCTCAAGAAGCAAGCGGTTCCCACCAAGGACAAGGGACAAATTGCGCAGGTCGCGACGATCAGCGCCAACGGCGACACGAGCATCGGCAACATCCTCGCCGACGCGATGGAGAAGGTCGGCAAGGAAGGCGTCATCACGGTCGAAGAGAACAAGCGCATGACGACCGAACTCGAAACGGTCGAAGGTATGCAGTTCGATCGCGGGTACCTCTCGCCCTACTTCGTGACGGATCCCGAGAAGATGAAGGTGGTGCTCAACGACCCACTCATTCTCGTCAACGAGAAGAAGATTTCGGCGATGGCTGATTTGCTTCCGCTGCTCGAGCAGGTCGTGAAGAACGGTCGCGAGATCCTCATCATCGCGGAAGACATCGATGGCGAAGCGCTTGCAACGCTCGTCGTCAACAAGCTCCGTGGTGCACTCAAGGTCGCGGCGGTCAAGGCGCCAGGCTTTGGTGATCGTCGCAAGGAGATGCTCAAGGACATTGCGATCCTGACGGGCGCGACGCCTTTCATGGAGGACCTCGGTCAGAAGATCGACGGCGCCACGATTCGTGATCTCGGCACGGCTCGACGCATCGAGATCGACAAGGACACCTGCGTGATCGTCGACGGCGCTGGCGACAAGGACGCCATCAAGGGTCGTGTCGAAGCGATTCGCAAGCAGATCGCGGACGTGTCGAGCGACTACGATCGCGAGAAGCTCCAAGAGCGTCTCGCCAAACTTGCTGGTGGCGTGGCTGTCGTTCGCGTCGGTGCAGCAACCGAAGTCGAGATGAAAGAGAAGAAGGCGCGTGTTGAGGATGCGCTTCATGCAACGCGTGCCGCTGTTGAAGAAGGCATCGTCGTTGGTGGTGGAGTCGCGTTGATCCGTGCCGCGAAAACGCTCGAAAACCTCAAGTTCGGCGACGAACGTGATGTGGGCGTGCGTATCGTGCGCAAGGCATGCGATGCACCTCTGCGCAACATCGCGATAAACGCGGGCGTGGATGGAACGGTCGTCGTCGAGAAGGTGCGCGCGGGCGAAGGAATGTTTGGCTACAACGCGGCGACAGACACCTATGAGGATCTGTTTGCTGCAGGCGTCATCGATCCGGCGAAGGTCGTGCACCACGCACTTGCCAACGCCGCGAGCGTTGCGGCACTCATGCTCACCACGGAAGCCTTGATTGCTGAAAAGCCGAAGAAGGAAGAAGCTGCTCCCAAGGGCGGTGGCGGCGGCGGCATGGGTGGCATGGGCGGCATGGGCGGCATGGGCGGCATGGGCGGCATGGGCGGCATGGGCGGCATGGGCGATTTCGACATGGGCTGATTCTGCTCGTCCCCCGGTCCAAGTGATTGGTCACGTTGATTGCGGAACCCCGGGCATCGTCGATGGTCGGGGTTTCGTTTTTTTTGTGGATCGAGCCGTCAGACAACGACCGCTTTTTGGCCACGCCTCGCACATGGAAGTAGACTCGTATCCATGTCGGATCCCCTCTTCTCCCGGTTTGGTCGCGAGTTCACGACCGGGGACGTGCTCTTTCGCGAGGGCGATCCTGGCGATCACATGTACGTCATTCAAAGCGGTGCTGTCCGCATCACGAAGAACGTTGCTGGCCTTGATCGCGTCATTGCCATTCTTGGTCCGGGTGAATTTTTGGGCGAACTAGCGATTCTCAATGACAAACCTCGCGTAGCAACCGCTACGGTCGTCAGTGATGCACGATGTCTCGTCATCGAAGCCAAGACGCTTGAATCAATGGTGACGCGTAGTGGTGAAATCGCGATGCGGCTCATCAAGAAGCTCGCCAAGCGTATCGATTCCGCCGACTCGCTCATCGAACTACTCATGCACCGAGATCCCAAAGCTCGCATCATGTTGGCTCTTGCTCGACACGCCGATGCATTTGGTGAACAAACCGACGGTGGGATCATGATTCGTACGAGTTCGGAAGAACTCGCGCGTGACGTCGGTGTTGAATCCGCGGTTGCTGCGGAAGTGATGGCTCGTTTACGCAGGTTACGTTTGGCTACGGAAGTCTCCGAAGGCATCCTCGTTGCCGACGTGGGGCGCCTGCAAGACTTTGTCGAGTTTCTCGAAATGCCGCACAACACTAGCGGGGAAGGCTGACGACGTGGATTTACGCGTCATTGGTTGTCATGGCGGCGAAACTCCTCGGCATCGTACGAGTGCGTTCATTCTCGATGAACATCTCGCGATCGATGCTGGTGCGCTAACGAGTGGTCTCGAGATCCCGGAGCAACTAAAGCTCGAAGCGTGTCTCGTCAGTCACGCGCATCTCGATCACATTCGTGATCTCGCGACATTGGCGGACAATCGTTGCCAAGTTGCGGCGCCTCCGCTGATCGTTGCCGGTACGCGCGAAACGATTCGCGTGCTTCGTAAACATTTTTTCAACAACGAGTTGTGGCCGGATTTTTCGGTCATTCCCACGCCACAATATCCAACGATTCGCTACGTGGAGCTCGAGCCGGAAAAACCTTTGGAGATTGCTGGTTGTTCGGTTCGCGCAATTCTCGTCGCGCATACGATCGAGTCGGCGGGGTTTATCATCGAAACGAAATCGGGCTCGATCGCATACAGCGGCGACACGGGACCGACGGAGCGTTTTTGGCAGGTTCTTGCGGAACAACCTTCGCTACGTGGTTTGCTCATGGAAGTGAGTTTTCCCAATCGCGAACAAAAGCTTGCCACGTTGAGTGGGCATCACACGCCGCAGACGTTACATGCCGACCTGAAGAAACTGCGTTCGCCGCAAGATTTGCCCACGCTGCTCTATCACATCAAGCCGGTGTTCCAGGCCGAGGTCGAGAAGGAGTGCGCGGCACTCGAAGGCGTGAACCTTGAAGTTTTGAAGCTCGGAGATCACTTCGTTCTGTGACTTCAGGTGTTGAATGCGGGTCTTGATTTGGACGCTCGCTTCGCGCGTGTGGGACACGCGCTGCGCGAGGCCAGTCACGATGGAGGGCTCGCAGGCGGCTCTTTGAGTCTTTTGGGGCAAGCCCCAAAAGACGAGCCGACTGCTCTGCCCCCCATACCCCCCGATCAGAGTGTGGCTTGTAAGCGGGTCTTGATTTGGACGCTCTGAACGTTCAAAAAGAAAAACCTCGTCGCCGTTTTTCCTTGGTGCACAAACAAAAAATAGTTTGTGCTGAAACGTTCTTGTTTCGACCGCGAAGCGGACGAAACAATGCAAGGTCCAGGACTGGTCCTGGCGCGGGTC
>JANORL010001469.1:0-1915 GCA_031415295.1 Polyangiaceae bacterium
TATGATTTGCGCGTGATCGACGACGAGGGAAATGCTCTCGTTACAATTCGAGGATTACGCACGAAACGAATCGAACGCGTCGGACACTCGGAGGACGCGCTTGCGGATTGCGTGTATGAAGTTGCCTGGCGTCAGGTAAAACCATTGCCGGAGCCAGCGCTTGCGAATGGCGGTACGTGGATTGTCGTCATGGATCATGAAGGCATTGGCGAACAGATTGCCGTGCGTCTTTCTGAGCGTGGACAACGCTGCTTTCGCGTACGGATCGGTGCGTCGTATGAACGCGTTGCGCCGGACGAGATTCGCGTGGATACGCTGAAATCCGAAGATTACCGACGGCTCTTCAAAGAAATGTTCGGCGAAGACGGCTACTGCGAGGGAGTCGTGTTTTTATCGAGCTTGGATTCGCAGCCATTCCAACAGACCACGACCGCGAGTTTGGCAAAGGACCTCGGGCAAGCGAGCGTAAGCGCGACGTATTGGGCGCAAGCCATTGTGCGTCATGGATTCCGCGATGCTCCGCGCCTCTTTTTGGTCACGCGCGGCGCTCAGTCGGTGCATTCGAGCGATCCGGTTTCGGTTTCGCAAGCAGCGATTCTCGGGCTCGGAAAAACTATGGCCATGGAGCATCCGGAGCTTCGATGTACGCGTATCGATTTACCGGCATTGGCCAGCGAAAATGACATTGACGGACTGTTTCGAGAATTGGGCAGCAAGGATCGCGAGGATCAGGTTGCATTACGAATGCAATCGCGTCACGTGGCGCGATTGGTGCGAGGTCGATTCGAACCGACCGAGGACACCGAATCCACGCAAATTCTCGAACCGGCCCATGGTCGACCCTATCGGTTGGAAATTCACAACCCCGGTGCGCTCGACCGTTTGGCGCTTTATGAAATAGAAACGCTCCGGCCAGGTCCCAATGAGGTATTGCTTGACGTCGGGGCCGCTGGACTGAATTTCCTCGACGTTTTGGCCGCACTCGGCGCGCTGCCTCCGGAAGCGACGAGCGCCGATGCATGCGGGCCGCAGATCGGCGGTGAATGCGCGGGCACGGTCATTGCGGTGGGCGAGGGAGTCACCGATCTGGTACCTGGACAAGCAGTGATTGCGCTCGGCGCGCGAGCATTTGGATCGCAAGTGATAGCGCAGCGCGCACTCGTGGTCGAGAAACCGCCGCAACTTTCCTTGCAGGACGCTGCGACGCTGCCGGCGGCCTTTTTGACGGCCTATTACGCTCTCGAATACATCGGTCGGTTATGCGCCGGTGAACGGGTGCTGATTCACGCCGGTGCGGGTGGCGTCGGTTTGGCCGCGATTCAAATTGCACAACGGGTGGGCGCCGAGATTTTTGCCACTGCAGGAAGCGACGAGAAACGCGCGTATCTTCGCTCTCTGGGCGTACCCCACGTGCTCGATTCCCGTTCGCTCGACTTCGTGAATGAAATCAAGCGCATTACGGGAGGCGAAGGCATCGACGTCGTGCTCAATTCGCTGTCGGGCGACTTCATTCCCGCGAGTCTTTCGGTTTTGCGCGACTACGGACGATTCGTCGAAATTGGCAAGAGGGACTATTTCGAGAACAAGCAACTCGGACTGCGACCATTCTTGCGAAATCTCTCATTTTCGCTTGTAGATCTCCGGGGGTTGTCATTGCAGCGACCGGAGCGGGTAGGCGCCATGCTCCGCGATCTCATGGTGATGTTCGAGAATGGCAGCTTGCGTCCGTTGCCGGTACACGTATTCTCGTGTTCTTGTGCGACCGAGGCATTCCAATTCATGGCGCAAGCCAAACATATCGGAAAAATTGCGCTGGCAATGACCGATGTCGACGCACGGATCGTGCCCGCCTCGAGCCGGAAGAACATTGAAATACGAGCTGACCGCACATACCTGATTACCGGTGGCCTTGGTG
>JANORL010001470.1:0-12538 GCA_031415295.1 Polyangiaceae bacterium
CCAACATCCTTGGCGAACAAATCAAAAACGAAACCAGCGCCCGCGAACGTTTTTCACGGTTGCTCTCTCTCCAAACATCGCCGAGCACTTTATGAGTGGTCAACTCGAGGTTCGTCTTGGCGGACAACGCGTCGGTGCCAACATCGTCTCCGAATCGACGGTCGTGGAATGACAACCCCAACGTCTTCTTCACGGCAGCAAGCCCCAGCGACCTGAAACATGTTTGTTCTGCCGTTCGAGAAACCGATCGTCGAATTGGTCGAGAAGGTCAAAGCGCTGCGTTCACTCGCTGCCGCTGACCAACGTTTCGAACCTGAACGATTGCGCCTCGAAGAAAAAACTTCGCGCCTTGCCCGCGCGTGCGTGCGGTGATTCAGCCGGTCAGGGGGCAGGAGCGGCGTC
This sequence comes from Polyangiaceae bacterium, assembly GCA_031415295.1. Classification (GTDB taxonomy): domain Bacteria; phylum Myxococcota_A; class Polyangia; order Polyangiales; family Polyangiaceae; genus Polyangium. Next base: position 403 of record JANORL010001470.1, read on the forward strand.
GGGCGGCGGGGCAGGTGCAGGCTCGCCCTTGACCGGAGCGGGGTAGCGCGCGGCGAGCTTCTCGAACGGGACGCGCAGGCTCATGGCCTTCTCTCGATCGGCGCCCGGTTGACCGTTGATGATGACCCACGCCAAATCGCGGCTGAGGCGAGAAAACGCCGTCGCGCAAGCTGCGGTGGCCGCGTCGACGCCACCAATTGCTCCCGTAATGATGAATTCGGCGCCAATACGAGGTGCCACGTAATCGCGGCGCCATGGCGCCGTCCGGTGCTACAGGGCAGGGGTGACCCAGATGTTCCAGTCGTTAATTGCGACCCCATCCGCCTGTCCGTCCCCGGTAACATCGGCCATGAGCGTCGCGCGATTCCCGTGGAACGCGCCCGGGAGCCACTCGACGGGGGCGCTGAAGCCCGAGCCCGTCGACAGGGTGACCCAGATATCCCAATCGTTGATCGCGACGCCATCGCCCCGGCCGTCGCCATTGACGTCCGCTACAGTGGTGGTGCGCGTCCCATAGAACGCGCCCGGGAGCCAGCTGACGGGGTTGCTGAAGCCGGAGCCCGTCGACAGGGTAACCCAGATACCCCCGTCGTTGATCGCTACGCCGTCGGCCCGCCCATCACCGTTGACGTCGCCCATCACTGTTGTTCGATTGCCATAGAACCCGCCCGGGAGCCAGTTCACAGGGGCGCTGAAGCCGGAGCCCGTCGACAGGGTAACCCAGATACCCCCGTCATTGATCGCGACGCCATCGGCCCGGCCGTCGCCGTTGACGTCCGCCATGAGCGTGGCACGATTGCCGTAGAACGCGCCCGGGAGCCACTCGACGGCGTTGCTGAAGCCGGAACCTGTCGACAGGGTGACCCAGATATCCCAGTCATTGATCGCTACGCCGTCGGCCCGACCATCGCCGTTGACATCCGCCATGAGGGTAGTGCGATTGCCATAGAAGCTGCCCGGGAGCCACTCGACGGGCGAGCTGAAGCCGCCATAGAGGGAAGCCGTCCCGTCCCTGTCCTTCTGTGAAAGAACGAGATCCCCCTTGTTGGTGCCGTTGCATTGCGGATAATGCATGACGGAGCCCGAATCATATGTCGTCAGCGACTTCCAGTTGTTGTCTTCGAAGCACGTCCCGGCTTCGGGCCGCGTCTGCTCGTGGCGGAAGCCGAGCGTGTGGCCGAGCTCGTGCCGCAGGATGCCAGCCAAGGTGAAGGGGGCGATCGCGCCGAACGAGGTCAAGTCGATGAGGATATTTCGGCTTGCGCGGCTGAAGCTGGGGAAGAACGCGCGCGCCAGGTACGGCTGCCCGCTCGTGGGGCGGACGTCAAAGACCACGTTGGGGTTGCTCGCATTACAGGATGCGTCCTGGGCGCCAGCATGCACGAACTTCACGTAACCCGCTCCTTGCCAGGCGGCGCCGGCGGTCGCCATGGCCTGGATCACGGTGCTGTAGTTGTTGCCGAAGGCCGTGCTGACGCAATAGGTCAAGTTGAGCTTCTGCGAGTCGTTCCACTTGTCGACCGAGCCGCCACTGACATTGACGATGAGAGCTCCGTTCTGCACGTGCTCCTCGTAGAATTTTATCAGCTCTCCGCGAGTCTCGATCGGCGTGTCGCCGTTGACAATATAGATACCCGTCTGCGGCTCGCGGTAGACCTGAGCCTCGAATTCTTCGAAGCTCGTGAACGTATCGCCGACCTGCTCATCGGATGCATCGGGTGCGTCGGCTACGCAGCCTGACGAAGAGAGGATGGTCGCGGCCACGAGCAACGCCGCGGCCGCAAGTGTAGCGGATGAACGAGGGCACGTCATGGTCGTATTGCTCCTGTGGCGTGTTGAATTCTTGTTGTTGCTGGAATCAGCAGCAACGAGTGGCGAAGCATAACCGAGTTTGCGGAACGCGTTCATTATGACAACCTCAGAAACGGATTGCGGGTAGTGCCCTAGAGAAAGGGGGGCACTCCTACTGAAGTTCGACGCGCCAAAGGTTACACAGCGACGATCGATTTTTTCTCGAACGTCCGCTTCTTCGCCCGCGTTGCCCAAAGCAGCCCCCCAATGAGCAACACCGCACCACCAATCGACCATGCCGCAAGCACGCGGAACGGACTACGATCGAGCGCGGTCGCATCCTCGACGCGCGTTTGCACAATCACCGCGAGTTCCGTATGGCCGACGGGCGCAACGCCGGCGAGCCATGGGCCTCGTTTTCCAGTCGAATCGGGTTCCGCGAGAAGATCCATATCATCGTCCTCGGTTTCAACCCAATCCGATGGCGGTAAATGAAGCTGATCTTGTGGCGGAATCTTCGCCGCGTCACGACGTGCCGTGAGTCTCCGCAATGCGGCGCTTTCGACGACGAGGCCCTCGCCCTGGGTAACGCCATCATGCATGAGCAAGATATGCTCGTCGGGCAATGGATCCGTCGGCAAATCCCGATCGCGGCGCACAGCGAGCACCGCAATGCGCCGATCATCGCTCAATTCGAGGGCACCGAAGTGCCGATTGGTCGTGAGCATGGCCGCGGTTGCGAAAGTGTTCGGCAAACGCCGTGAAAGCACGCTGCCACGATGTTTCGAGCATGGGGTTTGTGTAAGCAAGTACGACGGCGTCCAACGGTCGCACTGGACAGAAGCCGCGATGTGCGGTACTCAATAACTGTTCGTTGAAGAGAGGTTTTATGAGATCGATTTCATGCGTGCGTTTGACGATTATGGGGACTACGCTCTGCGCTGGCGTTGGCTGCACACCGCTCGAACCCTTGAGTTCAGGCGTCGATGTACACGAGTGGGGCACGTTTACTTCCATGGCGGACTGGCAGGGCAATGCCCTCGAGGGACTCCATCACACGGAGGAACCACTGCCGAAATTCGTGTACCGGCGCGGCAAGAGCCCTTACGTCACCAAAGGGACCGAAAGCATGCCGACCGGTGTGACCCAAAAGCTAGAGACACCGGTGATCTATTTTTACTCGGCCAACCCTGTGTTAATGCACGCAGCGGTGCAGTTTCCTCATGGTGTCGTGTCGGAATGGTTTCCGGACGCGCACGGTTTCACCCCATCGATCGGACAACTGGCGTTCCCTATGACGCAAGGGACGATGGAATGGGACGTGGAAGTCATTCCCAGGCTCAATGCGTTTCCTGACGTTGCGTCCGACGATGTCTGGGCGTCTTCACGCAAGGTCGCATCCACACCGCTGCGTGTCGGGAAAGACGAAGAACAGTTCATTTTTTATCGCGGCCTTGGATCGTTCGAAACCGCGCTGCGCGTGAGTTATGACGCGGGCACCAACCAAGTGACCGTCGCCAACAATTCGGAGGAATCGATCGAACACATCTTTTTGCTCAACGTCGGCGAGAATGCCAGAGCATCGATCACGCCACTCCAGGCGCTTGGGCCACATGCCAGCGAATCGAGCACGATTGTCGAACCGACGAAGAGCACCGTTGCCTATTTGAACGAGGCGAAAGACACGGTGGCCGCAGCCCTGACCGAAACAGGCCTCTTTCAAGACGAGGCCCGCGCGATGGTCGACACCTGGTCGCACAGCTATTTTCAATCGAGCGGCGTGCGCATCCTGTACACAGTGCCGCGCAAATGGACCGACGACATCTTGCCGCTGCACCTCTCGCCCATTCCGGACAAACTGGTGCGTACGCTTGTTGGGCGCGTCGAATTCGTGACGGCGAGCGAACTCGACCGCATCGAAACGATCTTGCTGCCGCTTGATCAGATGGACTCTCCCGCGGAGCTGTTGAACCAATTGGGACGCTTCGCCGAACCCAAGCTACGTCTCTTTGAGCAACTCCGCCCCGGGCGATTCAATACCGATAAAATGCACTACTTGATTGCCGCGTCGTCGTGGAGATCCTGAGCTTTCGAGCGTTTCCTCCGGCGAACCTGCGCCTCAACCGCCTCGTTCGCGCCTCGTCCGTGTGCTTCTACCCCAGGTGGGTTCGCAGATGCGTGATCTTGGGGACGCCAGGCAACGAGCTTGTAAATGACGAGGTCCTCTGACCGCGGCAGACGTAAGCGAATCCCACGCAACGATACCGTTTCCGAGGCTCGAATGGCATCGAGCTCGAACGAAAGCCAAGCAAGGCAATCGGACAACATTGCGTTGCCGCGAGCATCGCGCCTTTCGCTATTCGACGAACGCTTACGTCATGGCGGACCGCTAGCGGCCGCCACCCTTCGCCATGGCGGCCGCCAGGGGTCGCCATGTAAAACCATCGAGAAAACGTGATGAAATACGTTTGGCATGCCGAGCGCATAACGCGCGCGCATGCTTGCGTCCGAGCGTCATGCGAATCACGTCGAGGGAACCCATTACGAGCGGCATCGTCCCGAAGAAAGCGTCCTGTATCGGGTGGTGAGCGCGTATTGGTCATCGTTTCGTGAGCGGATGGAGGGACTCGGCAGTTTGCCCAAGTTCGTGGTGAATGAAGTTGACGAGTATCTACGTCAGATTCATGATAGATACCATTTCCCTCAATTCGCGACAACGCTAGTTCGAGCGCGGTAGCGCGAGGATTTTGGCATGTGGAGGGGTGGGTTTTAACCCACCCCGTGGTTACGCGAGGGCGAACCGTTCGAGGTTTGAGACAGCCTCTTCAACCCGGGGCGTGGTTTCCAGCGGAAAAATGAGATGTGACTAATGCTCAGCGATATTGGTAACCTATTGCGCGCCGATTGGGCTGCACGTTTTACTCGACGGACACGTACGCCTTTTGGCCGCCATGGAGGCACGAAAAACGCCGCCGATCATTGTACTATTTCCAGTTCGAGCACGAGAAAAGCGTGCTCACGAAGAATGGCGTGAACAAGCTTGGCGTCAAGCAGAAATCGACTTGGTAAAACTCGCCGCACTCGGTCCGGCAGCCATTGATCACGTCAATGCTTCACTCATCGACGCATTCGACGAACGTATCCTGTATGCACCGGTAACACGTGCATGGCCACTCGAAGGAGGCGCGGACGCTTGGAAATGCGATATCGAGCGGGCGATGGCAAGAATCACCGATCCACTCGGCCGCGAATTACGTGGTGAAATGGTGGGAGGTGGGGACATCACTGGCCGCGTTTTGAATCGAAAACGAATTCTTGTTTCCAATTGTCACCCTCGTCGATTTGACAGCGGAAGTTGATCAACACGTGCCGAATGGCGTAAATCTGCTCGCTTTCCCCCATTCTCGATGGTAAACCCGCCGGGCTGGGCCCGCTGCCCCTCGTGATCATTGGCTTGGTTTTGCTGGTCCAGTGGCGCAAGCGCTCTGTGCCCTCTGTTGTTATGCCTCGCGCTTGAAGAATTCCCCCGGCGCATTTCGGACAAACATTCACGTCAATCGTGAAGACGTATTTGCAGAGCTACGCCCAAGGTTTGGGGGAAGCATCGGGTCGCGTTGCGTAGACGGCGGGTCTGGCGGGTTTGGCGGGGATAGCTGGATTTCTTGTCCGACGCGGGCGTAAGCCATCGTGCGTGTTCATCGATGAAGAAGGTCGCGCGCATGCTCGTCTTTCGCAGAGTTTCGATGGCGTGGCGGTATTTGAAGGCGAAGTCATCGTTCAATTGGGCAAGGACGGCAAGTTCGATACGGTGATTGATCACTTCCAGCGCGATCTGAAGCTGAATCAAACCGCGAAGATCGCCGCGAAAGGGTCGGGCGTGAGAGGGGCCTCGCCAAACCCCAAGCGATGTTTTCTCACAACGGCCTCATGCCAACGAGACACTGGACCCGCAATACGAAAGCAGTGTGGACGACGTCGTCTTGAAGCGAAATCCAGGCGATACCACGCCCGTCCTCAATAGCTCGAAAAAAGCTCGATTGATGACGGGACGCAAGCCGTGAAACGCTGGTTTGGAAAAATCGTTGTCACGGAGTAATACCGCGAGTTCCGACGGACGAATGAACAATTCAATCGTATGCATCTTGGGCGGAGTGTTCTTGACAAACCATTCGACACCTTTGATGATGACCAACTGCGCTAATGGATTTCGATTGAACGTATGGAAAAGAAAAAGACCACCGGGCCGAAGCACTCGCTTGACTTCGTGGATGATTTTTTCCGGCGCTGTCACGTGTTCCAAGAAATCAAACGCCACTACGGCATCGAACGTTTTTTCGTCGAATGGAAGCGCATACGCATCGCCCCACTCGTACCGAGGAGCGTTGTGCTCCGGTGCATGGCGGCGCGCGACATCCAACGTCTCGCGAGAAAAATCCACGCCCGTGACTTGAAAACCAGCTTTGGCCAATTCATTCGATGCGAAACCCGCGCCACAACCCATATCGAGAACGCTCGATATGCCCCTCCGAAGCAGGAGCGGGATCGCCCACGCGAGATTGGCTCGGGTTTCTAGTCGCAAAAGAGCTACCGGATCGTCCCAAGCGTCGTACCAGCGGTTGGCGAGCGTATCATAAATGGCATTGTTGACATGTTGCCGGTCTCTAATGGCGCTCATGAGGTCCTTTGCCGAAATTCCAATGAATGATTTGAAACACGGCAACGCCCACCAAAGCCATCCACGCAATCAAGAGGCCCATTGTTTGTCCAGTTTTCGCAAGCTGCCACGCCATGTACAACGTCACGGGATGGGCGACGAAAAGCGCTGCATGAATGGTGGCTTCGAGCGCATTGATTCGGCCGACATGCACCCATTCGTCTTTGAGGATGACTACGCAGCTCAACAGCGAAAGTCCCCCATACACGCCAGGTGACGTTTCAAAACCTTTGATTGCCGCAAGTCCAATGGGAAGCGAGAAAAAGAACGTATCAATGGGGTGCCCAATCCGTTCCCATCGCGGCAAACCTCGACGCTGATGAAGCACGATATCGTCATACATCAGAAGCATTCCCTGAATGCCCAGGCTCATTCCAAAACCCATGGCGGGCGTCAAGCAGCCGCCTCCGTCATTTCGAGGACCGCGCCGGCCAGCATCAATCCAGGACCAAATGCCAAGCAAAAAATGCGCGCCGGGGACGGGACTTCGCTTGCGTCAATCAGAGATTTCCAAAGCAATGGCAGGGTCGCGCTCGACACATTCCCATGTTCATAGAGCGTCTTTCGCGACCATGTTGCTTGGGCTTCGTCCAGCTCCAACGATTGCATCACTCGGTCGATGATCCTCGGCCCACCAGGGTGAATGGCCGCAATCATGTGGGGCAAATCGGAAAAGGATAGGCCCGCGCGCGCGAGTAAATCCTTCACGAACGGGCGCAAGCATTCGCGTAATTTCGCCGGAACGTCGCGCGATAGCGTCATTTCAAAACGTTCATCCGTGAGATTCCATGTCATATCGCCGGTGCTGGCGGGCGCAATACGCTCGAGAGTACACAGCAGCCGAAGGGATCGCTGGCCTCGAGGTGGCTGGGCCGTCGCTTCGTATTTGACCACGGCGTCGGCAAACAAACTTTGCACGACCCATTGTTCTGGCGATGTAGTTACGGCGTGCAAGTGCAATGAGCAAAATTCAGTATGCACAATGGCGACGGAAGCATCGGTCTCGATTGCCAACAATCCCTGTGCGGTTCTCAATGCGGGCACCGAAGCGTAACAACCCATATGGTAAATGTGTTGTACGATCGGCGTGAGCAAGGAAGGCAATTCTTCCGCGCGCTTACTGACCCACTGCTGGGCAATGCTGGGCGCGGCATAGCCGCTACAGGTGACGTGCAGCAGGTGCGAGGGGGACGATGTCAGCGTTTCGTTCGATAAAACAGATTCCAGTGCTTTTCCCATTTCATTTTGGTAAAGCGCCATTCGTTGTTCGAGGTTTCGCTCGGGCAAGGCTTGTTGCGGGCATCCTTGCGACCATTCTGGGAGAAACGTGCGCCGTTGCGAAATTCGACTTGGCGCGCACGCGAAACGAGAAATCCTTTTCAGGGCGGATTCGAACGTCGTTCCCGAATGAGTTGCGTATTGGACGGCGAGCCATTCCAGGGTCGCTTGTTGAGGCAGGGACGTGCCGCCATCCGCGAATCGAAAAGAGTGCAAGTACAATGGCGGGCGCCTTCCCGTGGCTGGTGGTGTGGTTGATGCGAACCGGATCCACAGCCAGCAAGCGGCGTGCCTCGGCGACTGGGCAATACGCCAACCCGAGGCTTCCGAACCATTGTAAAATGCGGGGGAAAACGAAAACGAACGTTTGCGGTATCTACTTGCCGTACACGAATGTGCAACGCGTGATCAGCTGTGCAATATCTGCCAAGACATAGAGGTAGTATGTCTTGCCCGCTTCGAGCGGTGCTGGCGCGCCATCCGACGGAAATGCTTGGCTCGTGCCCGTGGGCATCGTTCAAGCATTTCGTTCGTCGTAACGGTCAGGTCGTTGTCGTGGTGCGCTTCGACCCGATGAATGCAACATTCGCCATCACGACGCTCCTCGAAGAAAACGATCGAGCTCGCGGACCTCATGAATGCCGAGTGGCTCGCGCGGCGTCGAATTGCGCTGTCGGAGCGACAATTCCCACCAACCCACGTCGTGCCATTTGCCAAATTTGAAGCCGACAGCGTGATAAATCCCGATCGGCTCGAACCCGAACGCCTCGTGCAAACCGACGCTCGCGGGATTGGGTAGGGCGATGCCTGCGTTTGCGCAATAAAAACCCTGCTCGCGCAATATCGTGAATAGGCGTGTGTACAGTGCGCGACCAAGTCCACGTCCACGCGCTTCGGGCGCCAGATACACCGAAACATCGACGGCCCACCGATACGCAGCGCGGGCGTGATGCGCGGAGGCATAGGCATAACCACCATCCGCAATGAGGAAGGGATAACGTGCAGTGATTTCGCGAATGCGCCGGGCCATCTCCTCGCGTGTTGGTGGCTCGGTCTCGAAAGAGATCGCCGTTGTTTCCACGATTGGCGCGTAAATCGCGCGCACTGCTTCAGCATCATTCTCGTTCGCGAGACGGATTTGCATATTCAAGGGGCCTCTCTGGTTTGCGATGGTTGGCGATAAATGACGGAGCCTGCTCGCAGACGTTCATGAAACCATGGCTAATAAGGTGCGACAGGGCAGTCGATGAACTCATGCGAACGACTTCGGATGGGCAACTGGGCGACTGATCGGGATGAGGGATGTAGGCCGTGATGATAGCTACGTAGTCAGGTTTTGGCGAGCAGACGACATGAATGGCGCGACGCCCATCCCCAAATCCGAGCACGAAACCGCTGTGGCCTCGCGCATCTTCCGGATCGTCTTCGATGATCTCACCCGCAGCGATAACGGCTTCAACCTCACGTGGCGAGATCATTCGGCTGGGCCTGCTCATCTGCCGAACCGCGTGCGGTACCACCGTCCGGACCTACCAGGCCAACGAAACCATAGGCTGGTACGCTGCGGATCGCACGTAACCACACGCCCGACATGACGCCGAGCCCATACCCACGAGCGTTCACGTGAATTGCGACCCTTTATCGCGTATTCACCCCACCGATACGCCGTTCCAAGGTCAAGCCATCGTCCTCTCGGACGCGTGATCACCCAAGCCAGACGCGCCGATCGCCATCTCGGTCGTCCGATCTGGTGTTGTTGCTCCCCGGATAGAGCGTCTCGGGTTCCCGATCAGGCGTTCTTGCCCCGCATAACCGTGATGCAGACGTCAACATGGTCGATTTTTGGAACAAGATCGGCAAATCGGCACGGAACTTGCCGGCGCGATCGTGAAGATGGTGAAAGTGATGGTGACAACGAGGACGGTTCAGGTGTCGGGCGAAGCGGGCAGCGGCGCATCGACATCGTCGCCGCCGGGTTCGTCGGATTGCATTCGTCGGATGGTTACTGCCAGTGTTGGTCATAGGTGTCTGCATCGAACAGGACGCCATCTCGATCGGATCGCTGAGGCGTCAGTGCGGCGCGAAGCCGCCTTGGCCTATTGCATAGAATACGAATGATGATGCGCGCTCTTATGCGCTGCCTTCATCACATTGGTCTTGCCAATCCCAGGCTCGCCCAGAAGAAGCAGGCATGGCCATTCCTTAAAGGCCTCAAAGGAAACCGCGTCGCTTTGCATGTAATTGCTTTTCGGCGCTTCGGGGTCCATCAAATACCCGTCGACATCGGCCAAGATACGGCCTTCACGGGCGCACCAAAACCGCCTCCAGATGTGCGGCGCGATTCGGCGCGCTCGCTCGAGGAGTTCCGGACCAAGGCCCTTCCGCGCTTTCGACCGCGTGCGCTCGATACACTCGTCGTCCGCGTCGAGCACGACCAGAATGCCTGCCGGAGCTTGGCGTGCTGCAAGTCCAACATAGTATTCGATGCCCAATGCTTCGGCATCGTCATGCGGGCATTTTAATGCACTCGCTCCAGGTGCGCGAATCGCCAGATCCGGCGTGTCGAAATTCGTGAAACGTCGAAACTTGAACCACCGTGACAGCAGCCGCGGAACGGCCACTTGCTCGCCATGCCCTTCGACAATCGGAATGATTCGATGGCGTTTCACTCAGACGATTCCGAAAAAATTCTTGGGCGCACGTTCGGGCTCGTCCGCCGTCCACAATCCATTCGAACGAAGGAGTTTTCCCACGCTGCTCGGTGGCCGCGTCGCTTCCTCGACGCCCGTACCCAGACGAAATACTTGGCTCGCCCCATCCCGCCATTCAACGACACGTACGCGGTCGGCCGTGACCGTAGGGTGACTGAGCACTTCCGGGCTGTGCGAGGTAAACATGACCCGTTCGGTCGCTGCTACGGCATCGAGCAACACGGCCAATGCCGCAGGGTGAATGGAATCCTCGATTTCGTCGATGCACGTGAGAACGTGCGGTTGTCGCAATGCAAGCAGAATGCCGAGGCATCGCAAGGTGCCATCGGACATGTCGTTCACGCCGAAATGCTGCACGGTATCTCGCGGGCCTCGCTGAAGAAAATGCACGATTCGTCGCCCTGCGGCCGTTCCTGCACGCAGTCCTACGATGCCAGGCGTCACGCCCTGAAGGTGCCGAACGATCCATTCGATATCTTGGCGACGCTGGAGATGCGCGAGCACATCACCGATGTTCTGACCATTCGTCAACAACACACTTCCCGTTCCCACACGCGGTTCGGCGCGTAATGCGTCGCTCGAAAGCCGATACGTACGAATTCCGTCTCGCAATACGCCCAAAATGACACGTGCGAGCGGGTCCGTCGCAGCGATGATGGGCAACGCGAGCGATTCCCGTGCAAATGCCGGAACCTTTGTCGCCGTGGATTTGAACGGTATTTCGCGGCGGAAATGGGTCTTGCCCTTGGCCAAGGTTATGACTTCCTCCTTGACGATGAATCCCTTGCCACCTTTGCGCGCGGCGAGTCGAAAACCGTACAATGCTGGAACTTCCGGCGCCGATGGGATGGGAAAGACTACGTCAGGGAAAGGTTCGCCCATTGCCTCGGCAACTTCTCTGATGTCATCGGAAAAGATATTCAGTTGGACGGCGAGCAGGACATCGCCATGGTTCGCATCGGCGCCTTGCCGACGAATCGACGCAAACCCACCGCGGCGTTCGAGGGCATTTTCGAGGGAATCGGCCAAGGCATCGCGAACGAATTCGAGGGCATCGATGAGGGTGGACTTGCCGGCGCCGTTCCGTCCGATGAGCACAGTGATGTCACCAAGTTCGAGCCTGGTGTCGGCGAGGGCGCGAAAGCCTGCGAGTCGCAACTCGTCGATCGACGCGCTGGCTGGCGTCTTTTGCGTGTCGCCTTTGCTGCGTGATACTCGACGATTGGCCATGACGGGGAGAGACTAGACGAGGTGGGCGCGCACAGACAAGTTCTTTGCAAGGTTACACTGCGAAGAGGCCGTCACGATACGGGAAAACGGGTTCATGGATGTCTTGTCCACATCGATATCATTGGCGACAAGATTTGGGTTCAACGCGATGGCACCGAACACGGAATGGCCGTGGATCTCGTTCGTGCTGGCATAACCCCTGAACGCATCGTGCTGGCGTTCTCTTCTGCGGGACCTCGACCCTATCCGACGTCGCACGCGGCTTGAGTTCCGAATCAAACGCAATCGCGCCGCGCGTCGAAACAGATTGAATCTAGGGGATCAAGCGGGACGACAATCCACTGAAACAGATCTGTCAACTCATTCACGTGGTTACCGGATTCGATGTGTCGCTGTCGTTTCCCCCGGAAAC
>JANORL010001471.1:0-2590 GCA_031415295.1 Polyangiaceae bacterium
CGAGCCCTTCGATAGTCACGCCACACAAAGCCGAGTCCTTCCGCGAGCCCTTCGATAGTCACGCAACACAAAGCCGGGTCCTTCGCCGAGCCCTTCGATAGTCACGCCACACAAAGCCTGGTCCTTCCGAGAGCCCTTCGATAAGGTCGCGAGACAAAGGCTGGTGCTCTAGAGAGCCTTTCGATAAGGTCGCGACATAGAGGCTGGTCCTCTCGCGAGCCCTTCGATAAGGCAGGCGCACATTGCGTGGTGGTTCCGGGAGGTGTTGGGTGCTCCTTCGCCCCTTCGAACGTGCTGCGTCAGGGCAACCTGCCCGTGATTCGTTGCCAGAGATCTCGAACCTCGGCGAGACCTCCCGCTGCTGTCGCGTGAGCCATCCATTCTTGACGGCATTTTTCCGGTTTGAGATTGCATCGGTTCGGAGCGAACTCCCCCGTCTCCCGTCTCCCGTCTCCCGTCTCCCGTCCTGCGTCCCGCGTCCCGCGTCTCCCGTGATCGTGATCGTGATCGATCAATCCGCATCACTTCGTCACTTTTACGCAACTTCCACCCGGCTCGCAACGATAGATCAGCATGGCAATCCTCAATCATGAAAACCTCGACGTATACCACCGATCTATCGACTTCCTCACGTTTGCCGTTCGCCTCGTGGACCGTCTGCCTCGCGCCGAGCGAGAGATCCGCGATCAGCTCAAACGGGCGGCTATGTCGGTACCGCTGAACATTGCCGAAGGCTGCGGGAAGACAACCGGGCCCGATAAAGCACGGTTTCACGCGATCGCCCGCGGATCGGCGATGGAGTGCGCCGCTCTCATCGACGTCTGCCGGGTTGCAGGATTCTTGACCCCTGCCGAGGCGGAGGACGCGAAGAGCTTGCTCACGAGGATCGTTGCGATGCTCACGAGGATGTGTCACGGGTGAGCGTCGAGACCCGGAGCGTGCACGATCACGATCACGATCACGATCACGGAAGACGGAAGACGACGGACGGGAGACGGAAGACGCAGAAAACGAGCAGCTTCACGATACTTTCCCCAGCACCCAGTTTTTCTCCGGATCGAGGCTCCAAAGCTGCCCCGCGGACAGGTCGCCATTCATTTCCTGGAGGAGCGGCGTCTCGTTGCTCACGCGAGCGGCCCTCCGAGCAGAACGGTCGTTCCCGGTGCGGCAATGCGGAACAGGTGCGTGCTTTGCGTCGCGATGATGACTTGGCCGCCGCGTTCTTTTTGCCAACGTTCGAGCATCGTATAAAGCGCTGTTTGCCAAGACGAGTGAAAATGCAATTCGGGCTCGTCAATGAGAATAAGCGAACCCGGACGCCAGCATCGGTGGAGTTCGGCAGCGAGAATGAGCGCTTGTTTTTCGCCACTGCTCAATTCCATGATCGGGTGGAGAATACCCGTGTCGTTGATTTTGACGAAAAGTTCACCGTTGTCCCACACGAGCTGCTTGGCATCACCGAAGAACGCCTGGAATGCTTCGGAATAACTTTTGAAATGCGTGGCGCGTTCGGGATGACCATCCTCTTTCGCATTGAGGTCCGCCCAGCGGGCGCCGTAGAGCTGTGCTTCAAGCGAATCTCGCCATTGTGTCGAGGTCTTGAATTTGTAAAAAAAGGAGTCGGGTGGCGATAATTTGCCCGCCGCTTTGTACGCTTCCGAAGGAATGGCCAGGCGGCGATCCGTAGGTAAGTAGACGACGCCGGGGATATCGGATTTCGCGAAGGCCTCGGGATTGGTGTCGGCGCGAGCGATAAAGTCTTGGAGTGTCTTCTTCCTCGACTTGCGCCATTGAAGTGTTGTTGCCTGTAGAAAATCCTTGCGCGCGAACACGACCCCCATCTGCATCGTTTCTGGTAGCTCAATGCTGGGCTTGTAGTCGCGAACAAATAAGTGCTGTACCGCATCCGCGATCAGCTCGAGCAGCGTCGTCTTTCCGCTCCCGTTCACACCTCCGACCATCACGATGTCTGGCACGGTTTCGCCCCAGCCCATCCCATCTGCTGGCCAGTCGACGCGCCGCAACGCGCGGAAGTTTTCGACGTGAAGCCCGACGATCTTCAGGTTGGGTTTGACGAGGCTGTTGGTCATCGAGCACCGAGCATACTGCGCAATTCGTCACTGGCCAAGGATTTGGCGAAGATGTTCATCGACGCGTTATTATCCCAGGGCGCTTGGTGCAACTGACTTGCTGATGGCGACTGAGGCGTTCAGCGAGCACGTCGACTTCGCACCACGGGCATTTGACGAGCGGACCTTTGAAAAACCTCGTGATAGTGGCTTTCGCCGTGACTCTTGGAGCATGTCTCCATCAGCCTCGCAGTAGGTTGTCGCGATTGCGAAAAACAGTCGGCGCAGTTCGCGCCGGCCGTGGTGGGAGTGAAATCAACTCGATTCCAACGACAGGCACAGCGCGTCCGACCCGCATGCACCCGTCATTCCTGCTCCAACGAACGCCAACACCAACACACTCAGCAATCCCGCACGACGTTTGGTTATTGTTTGTATGGATTGCAGAATCGCAGGTTGAACGGCTGCGTCGCAAGGGAAAATCAAGAATGCGCCGCGCCCGCGTTTTGCCCTTCGGGAAG
>JANORL010001472.1:0-10186 GCA_031415295.1 Polyangiaceae bacterium
GCAAGCCGACCAGCAAGAAAATCACGCCGATCATGCGTAATGCGCGTTGGGTGCCTTGGTAGCGGTAAATCAGGTCCCTAACAATCAGAGTTGGCTGGCGGGGCGCGCGGGGGACGCGTTCGAAAGATTTGCGATAACCGCCTTTGCGCCGATCACTGGGCGTGGGTGTTTGGGGCGTGTTCACGAATGGACGTCCTTCGAGCTGCGAGACATCGTCCACGAATACATGACTTCATGCCGATTGAAAATGGTTTTTTCCGTGACAGCCCTGGTCGATTTCGAGCGTATGTCCCGTAAAAGCGCACAAGAATCTTGTGGTCTTTGGTGATTTGCGTGTATAGTCCTCGCCGGACCTTCGCCGCTTGTTTTTCGAATGACCGCGACCGCACCTTCCCCGCTCCAGCTTGGTGACGTTTTACTCGGCAAATACCGAGTCGAACGCGTACTTGGCAAAGGCGGAATGGGTATGGTGTTGGCGGTTCGGCACTTGACGCTGGGCGAACTTTTCGCGGTCAAAGTCATGTTGCCGGAAATGCTCACCAATCCGCTGGCGGTCAGGCGGTTTTTGCGCGAGGCGCAGGCATCGGCGCGTTTGCGTGGGGAACACGTGGCGCGCGTACATGATGTCGGAACGTTCGAAAACGGCGTTCCGTACATGGTGCTCGAATACCTCGAAGGTAGCGACCTCGACCGCTTGCTCGTTTCGCGTGGGGTACTTAGCGTGGGCGAAGCAGCGGGGTATGTGTTTCAGGTGTGCGAAGCGCTTGTCGAAGCGCACGGGCAGGGGATCGTGCACCGCGATTTGAAGCCACCGAATCTGTTTTTGACGCGTCGTCCGAATGGATCACCTTGCATCAAGGTCTTGGATTTTGGCATTTCCAAGGACGTGAGCGAAGCGGACAAGAATTCGCCGAAATTAACGCAAACAGGCTCGGTGATGGGTTCGCCGCAGTATATGTCCCCCGAGCAAATGGTGGATAGCAAAAATGTCGATGCTCGGTGTGATATTTGGGCCATGGGGATCATTCTGTATGAACTCGTGACCGGAACCATGCCGTTTCATGCCGAAACGATGCCAGAAATCGTCGCCAAGGTGTTATCGACGCAGCCGCTTCCGCCGAGTCAGGTGCGTGCCGGCGTTACGCCGGCTTTCGACGCCGTCGTGGCTCGTTGTATCGAGAAAAACCGCAACAATCGATTTCAATCGGCGCAAGAATTCATGACGGCGCTAAAGCCGTTCGTCAACGAGGGTGACGAGCGGGCAGCGGGTCCCATTCAAGTGATTCCACGCTCAGTCGGCGAGCCATCGGTTATTGCACCAAGTGCGGTGAGTTGCGGGCATGCGAATGTGCAGTCCATTCCTGCGGAAATGGGAAAACGCGCGGCGAGATCGTCGGGGCGAATATGGATGATCGCGGTCATCGTGGGCATCTTGGTGATGTTCGTCGTCCTCGTAATGGTGGCCATGCGGCCGAATGGCCGCGATCGTGACGCAATTGCGGATGTTCCTTCGAGTGCTCACGTGGCGGCACCTGCAACGGCGACGGCACCCGCGTCTGATACGATTGCGACGGCCACGGTAGGCGATACGGCTGCGCCCTCCGCGTCGACGTCGACGGATGCGATTCGATCTCCTGCGGCCGTGACGACGAC
Source organism: Polyangiaceae bacterium (assembly GCA_031415295.1). GTDB lineage: Bacteria > Myxococcota_A > Polyangia > Polyangiales > Polyangiaceae > Polyangium. The sequence goes on from JANORL010001472.1 coordinate 1,654, forward strand.
GATCAAGACGAAGAAAAAGGTCAAAGGATTCGACGAATGAGTGACGTTTTCACGGAGTCGTCGGTTACTGCGGCATCGATCGCTCGATCCATTCTATGTTTGGTGGGGTTCGTCGGGGCGTTATCAATGCCGGCGCAGGTTTTTGCGCAAGCCCCAGATGCTCGGGCCAAGGCTGAAGCGCAGAAGCTTTATGAAGATGGCGCCAGGGACATGGAGGTCGACGCGTATTCGCGCGCGTGCCCGAAATTCGAAGCCGCGTTCAAAATATTGCCCGATCACATTCGTACGGGCGTGACGCTTGCTGAATGCCTCGACAAACTTGGTAAACCAGCGAATGCCCTGAGTGTCCTCGAAACAGTTGCTCTTTTGGCCAAAGCGCGCGGTGATGCCAATAAATTGGCTGAAGTGGAAGCGAGCATTGCCGACGTGGACAAACGTGCGCCGAAATTGACGATTCGTGTTCCAGCAGCAGTCGCCACGACGCCAGGATTTGCGCTCAGTCGAAATGGCGTGCCGATTCCGCGCGCAGCGTGGGAGACGCCCGTTCCACTGGATCCAGGAGAATACGAATTAGAAGCGTCGGCCGTCGACAAACCTACGTGGAAGACGACGGTACGATTGAGTATTGGCAAAGCACAAACGGTGGAGGTCACGCCGGGGTGGGAAAAGGCAAAAATCGTAGTCGTGGCTCCTCCTCCGGCTTGGCCCAATCGTGTACGCATGGCTGGAATCGTGGGAATCGGGCTTGGTGCTTTCGGGCTGGGGACGTGGGGAGTTTTGGGCGGTTTGGCGATTTCCAAAAACAATGCATCGAAGCCGCATTGTTCACCGGACAATGATTGCGATGAAGAAGGCTACAATCGACGCAATGAGGCGATTGGGCTTGGTCACGGGGCAACGGTGGGATTGATTGCGGGGGGTGTGTTCTTGGCGACGGGCGTGTCGCTCCTGGTGGTTGCCGCGGTGGGAAAAAAAGAAACGAAACGCGACGCCGCATGGACGGTGAGGGATGTATCGTTCGGCCCGTCAGGTGTGGGTGTACGCGGCGTTTGGTAATGGTTTTGGCCGACGTGCGGGATACTTGGGCGGGTGAGGGATTGAAGCGTTAAAGATCGCGAGCGCATCGCAGGCCGACTACATCGAGTCGTTCGATGGGATCTTCGGATCGACGGGCGTACGTGGTGACCAAAGAGGCGCTGTTGGTCCAGCTGCCTCCGCGTCGTACGCGGTATTGTGCGGGAGTGACGACGGCGCAATTGATACACATGGTCGAATAGTCGAACTGGAACCAATCGAGTGTCCATTCGCTGACGCTTCCGGCAAGGTCGGCGTGTTGCCAGCGTCCGTCGCCTTTGGTCGAGCGTGATCCTACGGGAAGAATGTCCTCGATTCCGCACTTGTTTATATCCCCCATGCCTTCGCAATTGTACACGGCAAAGGTGGCGTCGATAAACGCCGGAGCGGGAGGTTGATGCCAAGGATATTCGCGTTGTTCACTGCCACCAGCGGCTACATAGTTCCATTCGGCTTCCGTTGGCAATCGGCCGCCGTCCCAGGCGCAGAAGGCGAACGCCAAATACCAGTCGACGCAATTGACGGGTAGAGTGTCGTTCGGGCCAGGATTGGCATTCCAGGTCGAATACACGCCGCACGACAGCAAGGCGGTTTTCAGGTCGTCGATTGTCGCGGGCAATTCCATATTCCAAACGGGATTCCATGCGCTACCCACGACGATGGGGTGTTGTCCTGCGCCTTCGGCGGGCTTGCTGTCTGGGTATGCCTCGACGAACCTTCGAAAACGAGCGACAGAGACTTCGAAACGGTCAAGGTAGAACGTGGACACAGTGGCGGGGGCGAGAGAGTTGTTGCTTCGGTTGTACGTTCCACCGGGTACATCGATTGAATGGCAGCACGATTCATCTTGGTTTGGGCCACAGATGGGACCGAGTCCTGCGCAACTTCGAGCGACGCACTTCATACCGAGGCACAATCCCGAACCGCATTCGGCATTCGATTGGCATGGTTTGTCCGCAGATAGTTTGCACACGCTTCCGTCACAAGCGCCGGATGCACACTCGGCATTGTTCATGCACGTGGCTCCATCGCCTGCTCGACAAATCGTATTGATACACGATCCCGATGCGCATTCGGTAGATACGGTACAAGTGCTACCGTCCGTTAATCGGCAAGTGCCTTGCACGCATTGCTCCAATATGCATTCCGCGGATTCCGTGCACGTTGAGCCCAAATCGAGACGGCATTGGTCATCGAAACAAATGCTCGATGCGCAATCCAGTGCATCCACGCAGGCACCGAGCGTGTCCAATTTACAGAGGTTGTCGAGGCAGATGTTCGATGCGCATAACGAGTCCATCTCGCATACGGCGCCCGTGCTCTGCTTGCACGTGCCAATGCCGTCACACATCATCGACGTATTACACGGAGACCCGAACGCTGCGTCTAGATATCCGCATGCGCCTTCGGCGCACAGGAACGTCTTGCAATCGTCGTTTTCAACCTTTACGGGTGGATCGATGCCCAGAATGGGCACGCATGCCGAGAAAAGTGCAAAGGCACCGAGGAGAAGGAGGAGATGTAGGGGGCGGGATGACGAAGCTAGGCGAGGGGATTGCGGCATGATCGAAGCGTACAGGAAGTCCGGGATTCGATGCAAGGATGTGAAATCAAAGCGTGATAAATTCGTCGACTGCGACGAGGCGCGACGAGCGTTTTGCGAGCACATGGACGAGGTTCCGGCGTAGAAAAACACGGCGCCCAAGCCGGTTGATTTCGTGGCGAACCGCGAAACCACGTTCAAAGGAATATTTCGGAACTTTCGTCGCCTTTCGGTTTCTATGCCCATCTGGCATCTTATGATACGATACGCGATCATCATGAATCCCATGTGTTTCGCTACATTTCTCATCACCGCGACATTGGTGGGGCCATCGTCCGCCAAAGCCGCGGAACCGTCACCCGCACCTCTGGTAGACTCGGCGGCGGCCCAAGCTGTCTTCGATGAATGGACGTCCAAGGGTCAAGCGGCGTGTGAAGCCAACGAGCCTGCGTGTCCCAGATTCGGCGAATTACTCTACAATGCCGCGGTTGGATTTCAGGCGGCGGGACAACGAAACAAAGCCATTGTCGCCCGTACGATTCTCGCCGATCCTCGGTATCATCTCGATAATACGGAAATCGGCAAAAAAGCTCTGTTTCAGCTCGCAGAAGACTACAAGGCGCTCACTGAATATACGCGCGCGGCCGACTTTTATGAAACTGCCGTACGCATGACCCCGAAAGTTTCCGAAGCGCCGGATGCGCTGGTGGACGCCACGATTTTTCGTCTGGTGGTTGGTGATGTCGATCATGCGATCAAGAATGTCGAACTTTACGATAAGAACTACGGATCGAAGAAGCCGGCTCGTGCGGTTACGTTATGGATGAGCATTGCTTCGTCGCAGATAGAGAACTTGCGGTTCAAAGAGGCCAAACAAGTTCTCGAGCGGATCATGCCGCGTGTCGACCAAGTGGGGGAACTTAGGGACAGGTTTCTCGCGCATGCATGGCTTGGTGGAACGTTGGCGAAATTGGACGATACCGCGGGCGCCGAGCGCGAATACAACGTCGTGCGAACGATGTGGAAAAGCGCAGAAATACAGAGGCGCTTCATGACGGAAGCGGAAAACAATCCGCGGGATCTCGGCAAAGTGCTCACGGCAGTGGGCGAATCTTTGTTTTTCTTTGCGGAACAAAAACGAAATGCAGTCGATGCCATTGTTTATCCCGCATATACGGGATCCGCGGACAAGGCCAAGGTGATTGCGCATATCAACAGCAAAGTGGTTGATTGGATCAAGAAGAAACGTCCAGCCATCGAAGAAGCAGAGAGGGCGTACCGTCTGATCGTCGAATTGCAGCCTATGCCGCCTCCCCGGTGGATTGTGGCATCCGCGTCGCGCGTCGGTATGATGTGGTCGAAGTTCGTTACCGATTTTCGCGCGGCTCCGATTCCTCGAGAATGGAAACTGCATGGTCCCGTGCCGGGGTCCAAGAATTTGACCTTCGATGATCTTCGGAATGAGTATTACGCGAGAATCGACGAAGCCGTGGAACCGCAGAAGCAGCAGGCCAAAGCGGCATACAAGCTGTGTCTCGATTATTCTGCAAAATTCCAATACCGAGATGAATATTCGCGGGCGTGCCAGGTTTGGCTCGAGAAACACTATAACAAAGAATTCGTGCGCGTGGAGGAATTCATTCCTGCAATTCGGGCACCAGGGCCAAGTCTAGGTCCGAGTCCATTGTTGCTTGACCCGCGACCGTCCGAGTAGCTTTTGGATCGGCAATCGCTGCGGAAAAATTACCGCATAACGTCAACGTCCGGCGGGTGTGCGTCATCGTGCCAACGCGCGTCAATGCGCTGATCCACTCGAAGTGGTTGGGTCGGAGTTCGTGGATTTTTCGAATTGTTATGGACGCCGAAAGAAAATTGGTTGTATTGTTGGGGAATGAGACAGTTCACTTATCGAATACTGGTTGCTTGTACCGTGGGCGGCATCTTCGCGGTTGGTTGCGGCGACGCAGAGAACACAGGCGTTTTTGGTAACGCGACATCTGGTACGAGTTCGAGCGGCGTGGCGGGCGAGGCAGGCGCAGCGGGCGCTGGCGGCGAGGGAGGTGCAGCGGGCGCTGGCGGCGAGGGAGGTGCAGGCGGAACGTCGGGTGCAGGCGGAACGTCGGGTGCAGGAGGCGGTGGACCGTGCATGGTTGGTCAGTCGCAATCGTGTTTCACCGGGGATCCTTTGACGCTGGGCGTCGGAGAATGTCTGGCTGGTACGCAGAAGTGCGACAATGGAATGTTTGGTGTATGCACGGGTGAAGTTGTCGCGACGGCCGAAAAGTGCAATGGATTGGATGATGATTGTAATGGTGCGGTCGACGAAGGTTGCCAATGTCAAAATGGGCAAATGCAACCTTGTTATACAGGGCCGGCGGGCACGCAAAACGTTGGGCAATGCAAAGGAGGCATGCAGACGTGTGCAAGCGGCATGTGGGGCATGTGTTCGGGCGATGTGCAACCCTCGGCGGAAATGTGTGACGGTATCGACAACGATTGCAATGGCCTGATCGACGACAGCAATCCGGGAGGTGGTGCGGTTTGCACGACGGGTTTGTCGGGCGTGTGTTCCTCGGGCACGACGGCGTGTATGGGGGGAGCGGTCGTTTGCAATCAGAATACCCAGTCGTCGCCCGAATCGTGTGACAGTCTGGACAACGATTGTAATGGAACTGCCGACGATGGCAATCCTGGTGGCGGCGCGGCTTGTATGACGGGGCAACAAGGCGCGTGTGCGGCAGGAACGACGGCTTGTATGGCCGGGGCAATCGTTTGCAATCAGACGACGATGGCGACCATGGAGATGTGTGACGGCATCGACAACGATTGCAACGGCATGGTCGACGATGGCGTGCCAGGTTTGGGGATGGCGTGTAATACCGGTCAGCCGGGTGTATGTGCCTCGGGAACGACGATGTGCACGGCAGGTGCAGTCGTTTGCACGCCGAAGACGATGCCTTCCGCGGAAATGTGCGATAACCTCGATAACGATTGTAATGGTTTGGTGGACGACGGCAACCCCGGTGGGGGTGTGGCTTGTGGTCCATCACTTGGTGCATGCACGACGCAAACGGCATGTGTTGCCGGAGCTGTGGTTTGTCGAGGAACGTTCGTGGGTCCGACCGGCATTGGTAGTGCGACCAATCCGGGCACGCAAGCGGCTCCGCTTTCGACGATTGCTGCAGCGCAGGCCAATGCGGCTCTCATTGGCGGTGGTGCGGACGTGTGCGTGTGCGATACCGCGGCGGCGGGCGCGAGCACCTATCCTGAAGATGTAACGATGGTCGAAGGCACGAGCGTACTTGGTGCTTACAACTGTGCGGACTGGTCGCGGGCGATTGGCACGTATATCACGACCATTCAAGATACGACGAATACGGGGGTCAAGTTCCCAGCGGGTATTACGTCGATCACAGCTCTCGATGGCATGACTGTCCTTGGGCTCGCTGGTAACATGGGCACATCGGCAGCCATTACCGTGACGAACTCGTCGCCATCGCTGCTGACCGTCACGGCCACAGGCGGACAAACCACGACATCCTATGGATTGAATGTCATTGGTTCCAATGGCAACATCGCATCACCCACGGTGACGAGCGGAACGTATACGGCAAGCGCGACGGGAGCGAATAGCAATCAAACGGCTGTCAATTTGACGAGCGCTTCGGGTACGTTCACGAATGTGACAATGGCTGGCGGCGCAGCAAGCGGTGCTGGTGGAGCGACGACGTCGGTTGGTTTGCGTTGTTCGGATTGTGCTGGCACGACGATTTCAGGCGGTTCAATCACAGGAACATCGGCGACGACGACTGTCGTTGGGCTCTGGGGCACGGGTAACGTTGCGGGTTTGACAGCAACGAATACGAACATCGTGGGCGGTTCCGTCTCGCAAGCTGCGGGTATTGGATGGGGCGTGCGCCTCGTGACGTGTAATGGTTCGCCTGCGTTTACGACGACAAACATAGCTGGGGGTTCTGTGGCCGTGGGTTCGCGTTTCGGTGTGGAATCCTCAGGCATGTCGTGTTCTCCGAGCGTTACGGGCGGCACGGTGCGTGGTTGCGAATCTGGCAACAATTGCACGGGCATGTCGTGTTCCAGCAATTCGCAGTGTACCGCGACGAACGCGACGATTCGTGGCGCTTCCGGCACGGCGAATGCGACTGCGTATGGAGTGCGTTGCGCAACGAGTGCTTGTGGCAAATTCTCTGGGAATACCATAGCTGTCGGGAATCTCGGAGGCAACGCGACGACGGGCATGGGCATTGATATCGTCGGTGCGAATCCTGCATTCGACGACAACGATATCACGAGCGCTGTGTGCCCTAATGGCTTAGGAGGCAATCCAGCGATTTATGCCGCTCACTTCAGCAATACGACGTCCCTCATAACGAACAACGTGATGCGCGATCAGCCGTGTATCGCGCAGGTGGACGTCGTCCGTTTCGACAAACAACCCGGGGTCGCGGGTACGCTCGGACCGACGATTCATAGCAATACGATTCAGTTCGCCACGTGTAACGGATGCCCAGCCAAGCGCGGGATGACGATTGCGGCGCCAGCGGGTTCGATTGCGGGCGCTGCGGGCATCGTTCGCAACAACATTTTCCGCAATGCGGGCTTCGCCAACTTTATGAGTGGATTCGCCGTGCGTGAAAACGACAACTCGAGCGATTTGTCGCTCTTCGAAAACAACGATCTGTGGGTCCCGAACGGGGGCACGTTGTACATCGACGAAGGAATCACGCCCTTGGTTCTCGTGGGAGTGAATGCCTTGATGGGATCTGCCGCCAACATCAGCGCCGATCCGCAGCTCGACGCGACGTATCATATTCCCGTCACGTCTCCCTGCCGTAACGCCGGCACGGCAAATGGTGCGCCCGCTTTCGATTTTGATGCGAATGCACGACCGCAAGAAATGCTCTACGACATCGGTGCGGACGAATACATGCCCTGATACGAGGGCGCGCTGCGCGTTTGTTCAGTGCGAGCGGCACGAGTGATCTGTCATCGAGCCGTCTAAATCCTGCCCTCTTCGCCCTTCGGCAGCTCCCCGACATTTCGTGTTTGATATCACGTTCACTGAACGCACTTCCATACTTGACGCGACTGTTTGGACCTTCCGATGCAGGTTCCGACCCGTCTGTCAAGACGTACGTGTCCGCACGTGATTTGTCCTTGTTGTAGGGGTTTTGGAAGGTGCGATCGGACGAGTTCGTGATGAGAGGTTTGCTTGCTCTTGAAGCAGGTCTGGAGCATGCTCTGCGCGGGCAAACGGAGGGAGTGACTCGTTCGGAATTGGCTACAAAAAGCGGGCGAACAGGTTTCTTCGCCAGCGTACTTGCCAAGCGTCGGATCATGCGGTAAGGTCGCGGAGTACACGAAAACGTCCCTGACCGCTTGGCACGTCGCTCCTCTTCCGAAGAACGATGCTCGCTTGGAAGACTGGATGACGCAACGTGCCGCGGCGGACGGATTTCCCATGTTGGGTTTTCGTACGCTACGGAGCGCCCCGTTCGCCTCTTATGGCTTCCTCGAACGGTCGGCGTGAAGCGCTCCCAAGAGCGCTTTCAAGAAGCCACGAAAGCAACAGCAACAACATGGGCAATCGTCTTTACGTCGGAAATCTCTCTTTCAGCACCACCCAAGCCTCCCTCGAGAGCGCCTTTGCCGCAGCCGGCGAAGTTCGCGAGGTTGCGATGCCCACGGATCGTGAGACGGGGCAACCCCGCGGTTTCGCATTCGTCACGATGGGTAGCGAGCAAGCTGCCAACAGCGCGATCGCGCAGTTGAACGGCACGATGCTCGACGGCCGCTCGATCAAAGTCAACGAAGCGCAAGAGCGACCCCCGCGCGGTGGTGGTGGCGGCTTCGGCGGCGGCGGCGGCGGCGGTTACGGTGGCGGCGGCGGTGGCGGTT
>JANORL010001473.1:0-8346 GCA_031415295.1 Polyangiaceae bacterium
AGAGGTCCTTGTCGAACTCGCGCGCAAAAACCTTGGAAACCTTTATCCAACCGAAGTCAGTCTTGTGCGGATCGCCGCGGAATCCGCGCCCGAGGTTACGCATGTAGATCGACTTCTCGTTCTTGAACGCGTTCAAGTACAGGTGCAGGAAGATCTCGCTCTGCGGAACACGCGAGCCGTTGGTCCAGACAATCGTGCCTTCACCACGCACTTGATGCGTCGTCGGATCCAGCGAGGCACGCATGGTGTAGTTCGCGATCGGCTTCGCTTTGTCGGGCATCGTGACATCGCTGAAGTCTGGCCAGACAATTTGCTGTAGCGGAGCGTCGGCTTCAGCAGGTGCGGCAGATGAAAGAATCACCGCTGCCGCCAACGTCATGCCGAAACCACCGAGAACGGAAGCGATTGTTTGGAGCGACGAACCGCTGAGTTGTCGTGTTCCTTCAGATTTTCTCATTTGAGGTGCAATCATCTGCGTCCCGTTGCAGGTCCAACGAACTCGACGAGGCCGTCGACGACCAAGTCGTGCAGCACGCGCAAAACATCGAGCGTCGACATTTCGGCCGCCGTAATGATCTCCTCGACAGAGAGCACTCCATCGATGGAGTCCACAATCCGCATGTCCGGCGCATCGATGCCCACGCGGGCGAGCTCGATGGCTACGTGCTTGATGCGTGGAACGACCGACATGTCACCAACACGAGCCAAATACTTTTGGCGCAACATCTGCCGCGAACTTTCGGCATAACCAAGTGCTGCGAGATGACCCGGATGCTCGCGCAAAATCGTGTCGGCAAGACGCAAAGCTCCACGATGATCCCCAGCTTCGTAACGCATACGAACATCGAACAAGCGATCACTGGTCGACGCGCCACTCGAAGGCCCAGCGCGATCACTGGACGGAGGAGGCTCGATGGGTCGAAACCCCGTTTCCGAGATACGTCGTCGTGTGGGTACAGGGCGCCCTGTGGAACTCGAAGGAGGAATCACGTCGGGGATTGGACGCATGGTCCGGGGCGGTGTGACTCGCCGAATTGGTGCTGAACGCCAACGTTCCTCAGATGGCTTCGGACGTGACGTGTCGTCGATGCTTGACGCAACCGAAGGTTCGTCCAACGAAACATCTTTCGGCGCGGGCCGAGCCTTGAAAAATTCCACGCCAAACTCTTCGAGAACGGATTCGGCCGTAATGATCGCACTGGCCGTAGCGGATGCCGCGGGTGGCGGCTCGGACATCAGCGGGCGAAATCCGGGCTCCGTGTCATCAGCGATGTTCGCCGGCGGCAACGTATCGTCGTCGGGGTACGGCGGAACCGTAGGTACATCGTCTTGCGGTGCACTCGCAGGAGCTGGGGACATCGGCACACGTTGCATGTCCGCCAATTTTGTCCGAACCGTGTCGACATCGCTACCAGGAGGAATCGAGTCACCCAACGCGGTTTGAATGATCGGGTTGATGTCCGCCGGCGGAGCACGATCGGAATCAGCAAGCATCATGCCCTCGACAATCTGCTCCATCGGTACTGGCGGCGGCATCGTCCGGCGCTCGTGTTCGGGTCCCGCTGGGCGCGTGTAAGAAACACGCATCGAAGCGAAAGCCGTGTCCGCCGCTAACTCGATGTTGCGCGAAACGACCGGAATTCCTTGCGGCGCCGTCGTCTCATTCGCATCGCGAGAAAATCCGTCCGTTGGTTCTGTACCAGCGGCAGCAACTGATGGTTCAGGAGGTTTCTGAGACATCAAACTCCGCGTGCTCGACCGCGATGATACGCCCCGTTGGGCTTATCCCTGGGGCCTGGCAACGACACCCTTGAACATGCGATGTGTCCTCGCAAGCGACTCCATCAACCCTCGAAGCCCGGGAACATCTTTGCGGGCTATCGCCTCCCTGCAACGCTCGACGACGTTTCGCGCTTTCCCAATCGCATCACGGCCGAAGTCACTAGAAGCCACGACGAGTTCGACGCGCGGGAACATGGATTCGATCTCCGCGACGAGCTTGTTCGCCTCTTGGCTCAGCTTCGTAAACTCGTCGCTGCTGTGTCGGTCAACAAGGAACTCCTTGGCGTCTTCGACCATCTTGACCACTTCTTCCTTCGTCAGACCGCTGGAAGACGTGACTTGAATCGACTGCTGCTGGTTGGTCTCCATGTCCCGAGCACTGACGGACACGATGCCATCACCATCGATGGAGAACGCGACGTCGATTTCGACCTGGCCACGCGGTGCACGACGCAATCCGGTCAGGACAAACTCTCCCAGGAGATCGTTCGTACCAGTCTTGGCACTCTCACCTTGCATCACCAAAATCTTGACGGCTGTTTGATTGTCTCGACTCGTGGTGAAGACCTTCGAACGGCTCGTGGGAACCGTGGTGTTCATGGGGATGAGTTCTTCGAAGTTTTCTCCGTAGGTCATGATCCCGAGCGCGTGCGGCGTCACGTCGAGCAGCACCATCTGCGTCGACGTATCCACGAGCGCTGCCCCCTGCACCGCAGCTCCAAGCGCGACGACTTCGTCCGGATGAACTCCTTTGCAAGGTTCTCGGCCGAAAAATGCTTGCACGGCTTCTTGGACGCGAGGCATCCGCGTCATGCCCCCGACGAGAATCACGTCTTCGATCTCGTCGATCTCGATGCGAGCATCTTCGAGGGTTTGTCGGCAGAGATCGATGCACCGATCGACGAGATCACCACACAGAGACTCGAGGGTTTCGCGGCGGAACGTACGTTGCAGATGCGTAGCGCCGGTGTGTCCGGTGGAAACGATGAACGGGAGGTTGATGTCCGTTTCCCGTACGGCCGATAGCTCGCATTTGGCTTTTTCAGCAGCGTCCTTGAGCCTTTGCAACGCCATGCGATCGGTACGCAAATCGATATCCGTCTGCAGTCGAAACTCTTCGATGAGCCAGTCGATGATGCGTGCATCGAAGTCTTCGCCGCCGAGAAACGTGTCGCCCGCCGTCGCGATGACTTTGAACACACCACCCGCGCCGATTTCGAGCAACGAGACGTCGAACGTGCCCCCGCCCAAATCAAAGACGGCGATCGTTCGTTCAACGTTGCGTTCATATCCGTACGCAAGTGCTGCAGCCGTCGGTTCGTTGATGATTCTAATGACATCGAGTCCGGCGATCTGACCGGCGTCTTTCGTCGCCTGTCGCTGCCCATCGTTGAAGTACGCGGGGACCGTGATCACCGCCTTCGTCACCGGTTCGTTGAGGTACTCCTCGACGAACAGTTTCACTTCTTGCAGCACCATCGCGCTGATTTCCGGAACGGAAAACGCCTTGTCTCGAAGCTGAATACGCACGTCGCCATGCGATCCTTCGACGATGCGATACGACGCCGACATCATCGCGTTCCTGACTTGCGGCGATGCGAACTTGCGCCCAATCAAGCGCTTGGCGGCGTAAACCGTGTTTTCAGCGTTCGTGATCGCTTGCCGCTTCGCGATGTGCCCAACGAGGCGTTTACCAGCCTCGGTGATGGCAACCATCGACGGCGTGGTCTTGTAACCTCCGCGGTTGGGAATGACCGTTGGGACGCCTTCCTCGACAATCGCTACACACGAGTTGGTAGTGCCGAGATCGATTCCGATGACGCGCTCCATCGCTTCTCAATATGCTCCGTGGCGGGGTGCAAATGCGACGCCACCGATGTGGCGAGCGGGGATGATACGCTACGAATCGTTGCTGTCGGTCTTCTTCATCAGCGTGCGTAGATGAGCGATCGCGTCGCGTACCTTGGCATCGTTGCTCGCTAGCTCTGTAAGGCGTTCGATTTCGGCACGCGCACTCGTTTCGAGACCAGCCGCTACAAACGCACGCACGAGTGTGATTCGGTACTCGGCAAGTTGCGGGGCGAGCTTTACGGCTCGACGCGCATAATCAACGGCTCGACGCGCATTTTGACCTGACTTCAGCGTCGCAAACGCCACTCGCTCATGAAGACGGGCATCCTCCGGTCGCGAGCGGCAGCCATTCGTATAACTACTGGCCGCTTCGGACCATCGACCTTGGCTCGCTTCGTAATCGGCCTGCTTCACGAAGCCATCGGACAATTCGCCCGATGCGGTGCGCTGCACTTCGAGAGCTTTGCGAACGAGAGCATCGTCATCAGGTGCAAGCGCCGCTGCCAATCGGTATGCATTCGCCGCCGCTGCCAAGTCCTTACGCTCGACCGCCACTTTCGCCGCTAGCACGTAACGCTCGAGCTGAAGTTTGCGCGGATCCGGGCGCGTCGTGTCGATTCGCCGACTATTCTCAAGACCCCCTGGTCCAGACAAACCAGATGGTTGCCCTTCCAAACCCCCGCGACGAACCGTCACGCTCATGGGTTTCAACATGTGCGCACGACGACTCCGAGCGCTTTCCGGCCCCACCGCATCACCATCGTTCATTGATCGTCCGCGTGGCGTTGGAGGCGGATTCATTGGATCTTCTTCGGACGCTGCAACGACAGCCGGAATGTCCGCCGGGTCGTGTTCGAGCAGTGCCGCCATCGTACGATTGCGACGCAGTTGCTCGAGGTAGGTGTCGTACTCCGCACGACGTTGCTTTGATGTCAAAACATCGTGCGCAAGTGTCAGCTTCCCAAAGATGGCTTCGATCTTGGCCTTGTACGGCCCAAGTCGTTTCCGAAAATATTTGTCCGGGTGAAACTCGGGAGCGATCGAGTAGTACGCGCTCTTGACCCGTTTTTTGTCGGCATCCATTGGAAGCTCGAGCATTTCGTAGTGGGTACGCGAATCGAGAGCGTCGAAAAGTTCGATGATTTTTTTCTTTTTCGCGTGGTCGATGTCCGCCGCTTCGTCGATCTCGACAGGCAACAACCGCGGTGGATCCAGCAACAACTCGGCACCACGACGCGTGGCTGGAGGTGGCTCGATCACGATGTCTGCCGGAGCAACGACGGGCCGGCGGTCGGCGGCAGGATCGACAACACGCCATTCAGCAGCCGAATCAAAACTGCGCCGCGTTGGAGGCGGGGGTTGATCACTGCCATGGTCGAAACGACGACTCGCTGGTGGTGAGTCGACAGCTGCATCGAAACGGCGCGAAGGCGGCGGTCCGGCACTCAGCGGCGGATCGTAGGCGCGACTCGTAGACATCTCTGCGCCACGTGTCGAAACGACTCCACTCGTCGTCGCAACAGTCCCTCCTCGACGAGAAAGAGGTTGTCGGGCGTCGGAGAAATCAACGGCTCCGAGCACGAAGAGGCGGTCGAGCGCAATCGTCACTTCCGCGGGCGAAAGCCCCGTAATCAACGACAACTCGCGTTCGCTCACGACCCCGTCGATCCGCGACAGCAGATAACCTTCTTCAGTCTTGAGCGGGAGAGACTTGATGTCACAACCCGGCACCAGCCTCGGAACACGCATCATGGGCAAACCGAAATCGCGATCGACGCTCGATTAATCAGTCTAGCGATGTTTGCGGTCCATCTGCAATTGACCTGAGCTCTCCTGAGTGCAGCCGCGATGCGCGTGACGATGTGGCTCAACGTGGCGCAGCATTACCGAGCGCATTCAGGATGACTTGGTCCTGAATCCGTACCGCCTCGTCAAACGCATCGATCGCAGATTTTCGTGCGTCTCGTGCCCGTTCGGTTTCACCACGTTCATCGAATGTCTTGGCGCGTCTCTCTTCGACGAGCCCTCGGATTTCGAACAAGTGGCCACGAAAATAAGTCATGTCCGTCGCGAGACCGAGCCCTGTTTGCACCTGCTCGATCGCCGCATCGAATTGACCGCGCGCACTCTGCAAGTCTGCAAGACGCGCGTGTGTGTCGGAAAGAACCTCGCTCACTTCGACGAGCGGCCGTTCGCCACCAGGTCGCGGTCCTCGCGTGAGCGATTCGAGCGATGCGATGGCCATCGTGATGTCGCCCGATGCTTCGGCCGCATCTGCCTTGTGGTGCGCTGCGCGCGCTTTCGAGAGGAACGCCAGAAGCACAGGATCGACGACAATTGCTCCAGCAGGTTCAGACGCTGCAGGTGGTTGTGCACCCGCTCGATCACGCTCTGCACGAGCACACGCGACGAGCGACGAACCGCCAAAAAAAATGCTCGCGACAAACGCGACGACGGAGAGAGCGCGGCGGTTCACCGAACCCCCCAAAGCGCAAAACGGTTGTCGCGAAGCTCAGCCGCACGCGCGTTGGCGATGCGATCGACACGTGACGATTCGCCGCCAGCACGAGGAAACGGCGTCGCAGCATCGAATAGGTCTGCTGTCGATCGCGAACGTTGCATCATCGGCGCTGTCGTCGTCGCGACAGGTTTGTCCGTCACCGGGCGCAGGTACAGTGCAACGCCCGCCGCCATCGCAGCAACGCCAAGCACGGCTGCCGTCACGACAGGCAACACGCGACCCGAAACAGTTCGTCGTGACGAACGACGCAATGCTCGCGTGATGAGCAGCTCGTTGCGTAACGGGTCGATCCCACTCGGTCGATACGCTGACACGAGCGCATCCGCGAGCTCGACTTGTGGTTCGTCGCGGTCATCCGTTTGCGGATGGGTTATCGCTTCACGCAAGCGTTCAGCAGCGTCACGTTCCGCGGCCATCGCCGCCGAATCACGTTCCACCATGACGATGCCAAGCGCGCGATCGATAAGCGCTTCGTTGTCGCCCAGATCCATCGCATCTGGCCGATAAGCAGCACGCAACACGTCGGCCAATTCATGCTCGCCACCTTCGAGCAACGCACGCAGCTCATTCGCCGCAGCGATTTCTCGCTCTGATGGCGCCGGCTCATCCGCTGACCACGTTGGTTCGTCTTGACCAACCACGGGCGGCACGAGTTTCAGTTTTCGATCGCCGCTCATCGCGATGCCTCCTTCACGAAGGTTTCGTCCGCCGAACGCGATGTCCCCAAGACCTTCTTCAGCGCCGTCAGGGCTCGATGCAGAACGACATCGAAGGTCGCCACCGAAACGCCGAGAGATGCTGCAACTTCCTCGCGTGATCGCTCTTCGAGCACGCGTTGTCGAATGGCTTGCGCGTAACGCGAATTGATCGCGCCGAGCGCAGTTTCGACACGAGCACGCGCATCGGCAAGATCGCGTTTTTCGCAAAGTTCAACTTCGCTACTCGCGGCCGGAGCGTTCTCGGACGCGTCGATTTCTCGTTCGAGATCCATTGGATCGTAAAGCAATTCGCGACGACGAGCGCGCAAGATGTCGAGAGCGATCCGCAACGCCACGACGCGTAGCCACGGATAAACGCCCGTGTTTTGCCACTGGAATTGGTGAAATCGTTCCACGACACGCGCGTACGTCTCAGCCAATGCATCTTGCGCGAGCGCGTCACGACCGAGACGCGGCAGCAAAACGGAGCGGTACAAAATGGGGCCGTAACGACGCAATATCTGCCCAAGCGCAGTGCGATCGCCTGCTTGCGCACGAGCACAAAGCTCGCGCTCAGCTTCCAAATCCGTTCGCGCTTCGACGACGGCCACGGGCTGCACGATACCCGGATGCGGCTTGAATCGCACCGTCGGCACGCTCGGCGCAAATCGCACGGGCATTCGCAAGCCCGAAGGCCCGAACCCCACAGCACACAAGAGCAGTGCGACGGGGTCGAACCCCGGTGCCAAGGGCGGATGTAACGCAAGAGCGGCTGTGGTCTGCACGCACCAACAACGGGCGCAGCCACCTCGACCTTACGGCCAATCACCATCACAGTGCGCCACCGCTTCCGCTGATCCCCATGAAACCGATGTCCGCCCCCGCGAACACCGTCATCCGAGGTTCGTCTTGAGTCACGACACGCCAAACGCGAACGGGAAAAATTCGACGTGCCCGAAGTGCAGAGCACTCAACGGCAGTGGGTTCAATCGCTGCGTCCGCTGTGGGCACGGACTTTCTGCCAGCGCTCAAATCCTGGAACGTCTTGGGCTCCGGTTCAATGGCGATGACCGTTGGGGCTCCAAGTTTCTCATTCTGATCACGGTGCTCGTTTTCGCCGGACAAGTCTGGATTGGTCAGATCCGGAACGGCCAAAGTGCTCTCGATGCCCTACTCGGCCCCACCACAGTCGATGCCGTTCGGTTCGGCGCTTTGCACTCGAGCATCATCATCAGTGAACCATGGCGGCTTATTTCGGCCGTTTTTGTGCATTTTGGAACCTGGCATCTTCTTGGAAATTTGCTTTTCCTCACCTGGCTCGGACGCATGGCCGAACCTGCCGTGGGATCGGCACGGTTTGTCTTAGCGTACATCGTCACGGGTATCGCTGGGTTTGTCTTGTCCACCGTCTATTCGGCCATCTTCGAATCGTTCGGGGGTGGATTGACAGCAGGCGCGAGCGGGGCCGTTTTCGGCATCACCGGAATGGTGCTC
>JANORL010001474.1:0-23117 GCA_031415295.1 Polyangiaceae bacterium
TCCCGGCGAAGCTGCACTCACGACGAACGCAATTGGCACAAACGAGCGGGTCATAAAACGACGCATACTGAACACAGGGACACCTCGAAGCGACGAATGCACAAAGGTGATCGCGGAGGTCAACGCCGTTATCGACGCAGGCCCCCGTTGGCAATGAATGGAAAGCGTCGCGTTTGCACGCACGAACTCCACCGTTGCAATGTATGGCTCGGACAATCCGGCCTGCACCACATCTGCGTCTTGAAAATGAAGGCGTCAAGAATAACGCTTTGCCGTTCGGACAGACAATGTCCGATGGAGATGCACCAGGTACCGTCCGAGGCAACAAACGTAACTCGTCTCGCTAACAATGAAACAAGAACGTCGACTTAGTGCTTTTTGCTTCCGCTTTAGCAGAAGATGTGTCTAGCGCGTCAGGTTGACACGCGACCTGGTGCAGCGAGACGCGCCACCGCGTTTCGCACACATCATCGACCCTGTGCACACCGACGATTGCTTTGAACACCAAGGGATTGCGAACAAGCATCCACTCTGGTTACGAGGCGAGTACGACGAGAAGCGTCAGGTCGTGTTCACGCGTGACGTGACGCCGCCGCGCGGCCCTCGATGCTCATGCATGATCGACCTTTGGGCACACCCAGCCTTGATTCGCGGCGCTCTTGCAACACGTCGCAAGTACTTGGTCAAGTCATCACGATCGAAAGCAATTCACGCCTCACCGGGGTCACACGTTTCTCGCCTCTCTGTGCCACGTTTCGAGCGCGTCACTTGCCCACATCCTCGACGTTGGCTGACGAACGTGCCCTTGGACAAACTTCTGGCGGTCGCAACGCAACGATTGTACCGTCGCGTTTGTCATGACCACGAGTTACGTGTTTACACACGAGAGGCAACGATACGGGCACCGCGTTTTGCACGTGGGAAAACACATTCTCACGGCCACCAACGAGTCGGACCACGTGGTTCAAGAATTCGAGAACGATGCTGCCGCAAAGGCACACATCGATCGGTTCATCGCGCTTCGGAAACGCACAGGACACTCCGTTCGCCAGATCGAGCAAGCACCTGACACGATCCTTCTTCCTTACGAACTGTCCGACGACCCACTGACCAAGTTCGTTTATTGGATCAATACTCCTCCGCGTCAGCTTACGATTCCTCTGTACAAAAAGGGTGCGTCCCAGACTCTCGCGGCAATCGTCGATCGCATCGACAAGGAAAAACCGCCGATGATATCGGTCGATTTTTCGTCGAAGAGAGCGCTGAATACTCTTTTTGCCCGAGAGTTTATTGGCAGATCCTTGCCTACGGTCCGCAACATGATCCTGAGCCAAGTACTCGACTTGCCATTGGACCAGCATGACCTTAAATACGGCAGCCTTACGCATATCTTTGACGCAATGCCGGAACTACAACGGGCATTCGTGAATGGAGACGTCGCATTTCGCCCATTTCAACATTCGGCACTCGTCGAATTGTATTTGCAGAGCGACCCGATACGCACGACCACCGTGAAAGCGCTTGGAGCGTGCTCACTGCCGGCCCTCCGAAACCTCGGGGTCAAGCTATACGAGGAAGATGACAGCGAATGTCCCGTCGAAACGTGCGCCATAACTTTGTCGACACTCGATGCCCCGTGTCTCGAATGGTTACGCGTTCAAGGCATCGAGGACATTGCATGTTTTCTCGAGACGTATTTGCGTGGGGGCGTGCCATCGAGTTTACACACATTACGGCTCGAAGGGGAAATTTCGGACGAAGATGCATTGCTCGACGTGCTCACGCGACATGCGGACGTGCTTCGCCGGCTCCGCAATCTTTCGCTTCCCTTGCTCGACGAAGTATCCTTGTGCGCAGTGGAACGCGTAAAAGAGATCCTGCCGTGTTACGTCGACCAAAGCAACGTATCGGGCCTGTTCGCGCAAAAAGTATACGACACGTGGTGAATCGGAAACGTTGCAATCGTTGATGGCAATGGACGATTGCGTTGTTACTACGTCAAAACAGGTTCTTTGGACCCTGAACCGCTTTTGTTCTCGGGCGTTTCGTCCTCCGCATCTTCATCATTTTCATTGGGGCCGTGGCCATCATCCTGCAAAAATCCCAGTTTTTTCAGCAGCGAGCGTTGCTTGATGGCATTACGCGCAATTGCGCTCCATTCCAGATACCACGCCCAAAGCTCACGCTCTGCCTTGTCAAAGCTTGCCTCTTCCGCCTCGATTTTCTCCAAATCGGGCAACGGTCCGTCCACTCTTTACTCACTCGAAACTTCGAATCCCCACGTTCCAACAACGGATCCCTGGGGGGTTTCGTACATCGGAGCGGGGGAATGTTTGATGGGTTGTGGGGAGTGGAGTTGCGGAGAATGGGGAAGTGCACTTCGGTGGCACTTTTTCGTTTGCTCGTATCTCCGAAATGAGTAGCTGGTCGTCGTTGACCGGTAAGGGTGGAGCGTAGAGCGGCGAGGGTGTCAACACAAACTTGATGGACGTCGATTGACGTCGACGTCATGGGCGACCGGGATACCGAAACGACGAGTTTGGAAGGGCGAGCGGTCGCGTTTGGAATGAGCGGTCGGGAAACTTCGATTATCGCACGTCATTCTAGCGCACGTTTTTGTGAGCGAGACGGGTGATATGAAGTCCGCTAATCGATGCTTCTCGGACGCAAACCCCGGCTTGACGCGCTCCACGTTCGAAACTGAGATCACATGGTGCCTTGTTTGGTGCATAGTACGCATGTTCATAAAATGCATTCGCTGAACGACGTGTACTCAACGCTTTCGACGAGGTGATCACCATGCATCGCAATAGACGCGCAACAATCTTGATTTTACTTGGATTCCCTCTAATTGTAGCAGCCTGTAGCGCTACGCGGGCCCCTGGTAGTACGGAAAGCTCTGGTGCTGGTAGTTTTGGGGGGCAGGGCTCTCGCGCTGGCGGTTTCGGCGGGCAGAGTTCGGGGAGTGGGCAACTGAGTTCGTCCGCATTTTACGTTTGGCCATACAACGGGACGAAATGGGCGCCCGCTTTCGGTACGGCTCCAGGACAAGTCTCCGCTGCGACGAACGCTTACGGAAGCACGGGCGAATTCTGGATCGCCGTTACTACCGGACTATAACGACTTGTTGATTGATGCGTTCGAGGGTAACTCGTTCACGCAATCGTAACTACCGCTCTAAGGGTCGTTTCGCGGGCGCAAATCTGGGTCAATGCCATATTTCCACCGCTCACACCGACTCGAAACTCGAGTCCATCGTCTTCAAGTTCAAGCGTCGTTGGCCTGAGTACGCGGTCAAGTCGAAGGTTTGCTCGTGAAATATTCTGGTGCAACTCAAGCCGATGCGTCTCGCGTTGCGTTCTGGATAGAAAAAATTCTCGATTGGGGTTTGTGATCGCGTGAGGAAACGTATGAAAAAGAAAACGCTTCTTCGACAAATTCAGAACCTCGAAACAGAAACGGAAACACGTACAAACGTCGTTCTAGCGCTCGCGCATCAAATCAAACCCACGAACGCTTTTCGTTACAATTATCTCATATACGCCGTCAAACAGTGCTTCACTGCGAAAGAGTTCTACGGCATCGAGAAGTTCTGGCGAGATGTATGTCATTGGAACGATTGCGATACGTTGAAAACCTTCCATCCCATCACGCGACAAGCCGTCTTGGATAAGTTTGACGAGCGAATCCCGACACGAGCAGGCAAACTCGAAGAAATTCTCGAAGTGGATCGGGCCGACGGGGAGAACGGCGTATTCCATTTATTGTCACGCATTGTGCTGGATCGAGATCCGGCGTATGCGGAAGAAGACGACGTGGTTCATGAAGATGGCACCCAAATGTTCAAACAGGAGATTTCGACGCCATGAGGAAAAAAGCACTCAAACGACGAATCGAAGACATCAAGGCGCGAAATGCCCTGCTTGACGACATCATTCGAATCTTGATGCATTCGGTGAATCCTAAAGCCGGGCATTATCCTACATTCGCCTTGTCGCACCACCTCACCGCCAAAGAAACTGCAATGATTGACGCGTTTTGGAAATGGGCGGATTTGCAGGATCGCGATTCACTCACGAAAGAGTTTCTTGTAAAAGCATTCGATGAACGTATGCCCGTGAAACTTCATGGGCAGCTCGAACAGGTTTTACAGGAACATCGCAAAGATCAAACACCGCAATTTCTACATTATGCTGAAATTGTTCTTGGAAAAAACATTGACGCGTAACGCGAGACTTAGCGGCTATTCAAAATAATCCCAAACCGCACCGGTTTCACTCGGTCCCGTGCCGAATGTTTCGTACCTCCGACCATATCGTATTGATCACCGGCGACCTAACGCTGACCCACCACAAATCGCCCCTCGATGCGCTCATCAGGGTTGACCGAACACGTCCATCTGACTACGTAACGCCCCGCATTCAACATTTTTCCGAGGAGTCTCTTCGATGGCAACGAAGATCGCGATCAACGGGTTCGGCCGCATCGGCCGCTGCATTGTCCGTGCTTTGGTCGAGCGCGGCGAGAAGGACCTCGAGATCGTTGCAATCAACGATCTGACGGACGCCGGCACGCTTGCACATCTCTTGCGATACGACTCGATTCATCGCGAGTTTCGCGCAGCCAGCGTCAGCCACGGAGACGGCTACATCCAAGTTGGCGATCGCAAGATCACGGTCTTGGCCAAGAAAGACCCTGCCGAACTTCCTTGGAAAGATCTCGGCGTCGACATCGTCCTCGAATGCACCGGGCTCTTCACCGATGGTCCCAAAGCGGCCGCGCACAAAACAGCCGGCGCCAAACGCGTGATCATCAGCGCTCCTGCAAAACATCACGATCTCACGCTCGTTTTGGGCGTCAACGATGCGTCGTACAACGCGGAAAAACACTCGATTATCTCGTGTGGTTCCTGCACGACAAACTGCTTGGCGCCCATCGCCCGCGTCTTGCTCGATCACTTCGGCATCGTTCGCGGCCTCATGACCACGATTCATTCGTACACCAACGATCAGCACATCCTCGATTTGCCGCACCGCAAAGGTGATCTGCGCCGAGCGCGTGCCGCGGCCGTCAACATGATCCCGTCGAGCACCGGGGCTGCAAAAGCCCTCGCTGAAGTCATTCCGGAGCTCAAAGGCAAGTTCGACGGTCAATCCATTCGTGTTCCCACCGTGGACGTCTCACTCGTCGACCTCACGCTCGAAACTGAAAAAGCCGTCACCAAAGACTCGATCCACGCCGCGATGAAACGCGCCGCCGAAGGCCCCATGAAAGGCATTCTCGAGTATTGCGACTCGCAACTCGTCTCCGGCGACTTCATCGGCAACCCTCACTCCAGCATCTTCGACGCCACGCTCACGCAGACCATCGGCGACAACTTCGTCAAGGTGTTCTCCTGGTACGACAACGAGTGGGGCTTCTCCAATCGCATGATCGATCTCGCGCTGCTCGTGACGCAGAAGGGTGTTTGACCTTTGAAACTCACTGGTATTCGCTCCATCGAAGACCTCGCCAAAGATGGCGGCCTCACGAACAAACGCGTCTTCATTCGCGTCGACTACAACGTCCCGCTCGACAAAAAAACCGGTGCGATCACGGACGACACTCGCATTCGCGAATCGCTTCCCACGATCAAGATCGCCGTCGAAGCAGGCGCCAAAGTCATCCTCGCTTCGCACCTCGGTAGGCCCAAGCCAGGTAAACACGAAGGCTTGAGCCTCGAACCTTGTGGCGCACGTTTGTCCGAACTGACCGGCTACGAAGTGCACTTGCCCGATGACTGCGTCGGCGATGGACCGAGGAAAGTCATTCACGACTTACGCACAGGCCAGGTTTGTCTTCTCGAAAATCTTCGCTTCCACGAAGAAGAAGAAAAAGACGACGACGGGTTTGCCCGCGAACTCGCGGAACTTTGCGATGTCTACGTCAACGATGCTTTCGGTGCCGCACATCGAGCCCACGCATCCGTGCATGCGCTCGCGCGCCTCGTACGCCCCCGCGCCGCTGGGTTGTTGATGCTCAAAGAACTTCATTCCTTGGCCCGTTTGCTCGATCGTCCAGAAAAACCCTACGTGGCGATCCTCGGTGGAGCCAAAGTGTCGGACAAGATCGACGTCGTCGAGTCATTGCTCAACGTCGTCGATGCCTTGTGCATCGGTGGCGCCATGGCCAACACGTTTCTCGCTGCGCAAGGCAAGAAGACCGCAGCGAGCAAAATCGAGGACGACAAACTCCCTCTGGCCCGGACAATCTTGCAAAAAGCCTACGATCGCAAAGTGGACCTGCTCTTGCCCGTCGACGTCGTCGTCGCCAACTCGCTCGATGCACCTGTCGGTTCCGTCGTGGATGCTTACGCGATCCCGGATGGCTCCATGGCGCTCGACATTGGTCCGCGAACCATCGCGCTCTACACCGAGCAAATCGAACGAGCGAAAACCATCTTCTGGAACGGACCTATGGGCCTTTTCGAATCGAAGCCGTTTTCCCGCGGCACCTTCGAGATCGCTAAAGTCATGAGCGCTGCGTCGGGTTTCACCGTCATCGGCGGCGGCGATAGTGCAGCGGCTGTACGCAAAGCCGGTGACGACATCGCCGCAGGCATCGACCACATCTCGACCGGTGGTGGCGCGTCACTCGAACTCATCGAAGGGCGCAAGTTGCCTGGTATCGAAGTCCTACGTTTGCCCGAGGATGCATCGTGAACCCGCTGCGTCGCCCGCTTATCGCAGGCAATTGGAAGATGAACGCGGGCGGCCGTGATTGTTGTTCCCTCGCCATCGCCATCGCCGACGTCGCTCGCAAAGCCACACACGTCGATGTCGTCGTTTGTCCTCCCTTCACGGCCCTCGCTGCAGCAGCGCACGAACTCTTCGAAGCCAAAAGCGCCGCGATGCTTGGTGCTCAAAACATGTCCCCGGAAACCGCGGGAGCGTTCACCGGCGAAATCAGTGCCTCGATGCTCGTCGATTCCGGCGCCACCTGGGTCATCCTTGGACACAGTGAACGTCGGCAAATTTTTGGCGAAACGGACGACCAAGTCGCGCGAAAAGTCGCCGCTGCTTTACGCGCCGAGCTCCGTCCCATCGCTTGCGTCGGCGAAACACTCGAAGAACGTGAAGCGGGCAAAACGTTGGAAGTCGTCGAACGCCAAGTCCGCGCACTTCTCGATGACCTCGCCAAGCGTCCTGGATTCGGCGCCATTGCCTACGAACCCATCTGGGCCATCGGTACAGGCAAGGTCGCTCGTCCCGAAGACGCCGAAGAAGTTCACGCGATGATTCGTGGACTACTCAGCAGCGTCAGCGACGAATTCGCCCAGGTCACCCGAATCCTCTACGGTGGCAGCGTCAAGGCCGACAATGCCGAAGGCTTACTCGCTCAACCCAACATCGATGGCGCTCTTGTTGGCGGCGCATCACTCGACGCTGCTGGCTTCGGCAAGATCATCGACAGTGCCGAGCGGCTGGCGGAGTCGGCAGAACGAGGGTAGAACCCTCTGCCCTTTGCGGTTTTGGATCACGGCAACATCATGAAGTGCAGAGCGCCCCGAGCCGTGCGATCCAAGGAAGTGCGTCCATGCTGATCACCCTTCTCAACGTCATTCACGTCGTCGTCTGTATTTTCCTCATCCTCGTGGTGCTCCTCCAACAGGGCAAAGGCGGGGGTTTGTCGGGCATGGGGGGAGGCGGCGCCCAAGTTTTCGGTGGCAGTGGCGCTGGCAATTTCATGACGCGTCTCACGGCCATCTGCGCCGCCATCTTTATGATGACCAGCCTCTCACTCGCGTACCTGTCGTCCGCAGGCGATCGCGACCTCGGCGATGGCACCGAGACTTCCCAAGGCAAGTAGTTTTCGTTCTCTCGCCATGAATCCGCGTCGCGCTGATCTTGGCGTGATCCTTCTCGTCAAAACACTCGCGTGCGTCCTGGCTCTTGCCGTCGGGTTTCGCGCCGTCAGTGACGATGACTTTGCTCGCGTCACCATCGCCCAATCGTTCGCGCGTTCCCCGGTCTTCGACGCTTCCGGCACGAGCTGGTTACCGTTTCCATTTTGGCTCACGGGCTCGGCGATGTTCGTCGCTGGTCGTTCCCTTTTCGTCGCACGCGCCGTCGCCTTCGCGCTTGGTCTCGCCAGTGCCGCGATTGTTGGTGTGGCCGCGTATCGACTCACCACTGATCGTCGTGGAGCGCTCGTCGGAGCCGTTCTTGCCGCAGTTTTTCCATGGAGCGTTCGTCTTGGCGTAGCCACCGTGCCCGAACTACTCACCGCGGCGTTTGCCGTCTTGGCCTTGGCTTCGCTGGCCGATACGAGCGCCCGATTCCGATGCTTGGGCGGCGTTGCGCTCTTGTGCGCCACGTTATCGCGTTACGACATCTGGCCCATCGCTGCGGCCTTTGCGGCGTGGACCTTTGTCGACTTGGTTCGCCTGGCCAAACCTTCCGTACGCGAAAGGTTTTTCCTTGGAGCAGCAATCATTTTGGCACTTGCTGGACCGAGCATTTGGATCGCGTGGAACCACGTAGCCCGCGGAAACGCGTTCGATTTTTTGGATCGTGTCGCCGCGTATCGACGAGCGCTTGGCACGTCCGAAGATGCTCCTGCCGCGCGATTTTTTGCTTATCCACTCGCGATGTTGCGTCAAGAACCCGAAATCTTCGGCGCGCTCGGAATCCTTCTCGTCTTGGGTCAAACGGCTTCGTTACGACCGTACGCGCGTGAAGCATGGAGACTCTACCGTCGCCCATTTCTGGTGGCTTTTTTTCAGATGGCGCTTTTGTCGGCAGCCATGATCAAAGACGGCGCGCCCACCCATCATCCCGAACGCGCGCTGCTGGTCATGCTGCTGTTGTGCGCGCTTTTGGTCGGAAACCTTGCCATCATCCTTCTTCCTCGTACGAATCAGACGTTACGTTCCGCATCCACCGCGATAGCCCTTTCCGTGTTGCTGATTAGCCTCGTGGTCATCCGGCCATTGTTTCGTGGTGACGACTTTACGGTTCGTCCGGACGAAGTAGCCACGGGAGATTTTGCGCACCGCACACTTGCGCCAGATGAACGTATCCTCGTGGATGTTGTCGATTACGGCTATTTTGCGTTTGTTGCAGCCTTCGGTCGTCCTGAAGATGCCGTCCTCGATCGTGACTTGGATCCACGCAAACCGAAGCAAGCGTCGAGCTTCGAGGACCATGCGGCGATGCTGAAAAAGGTCGACGACACGCACGTACGGTGGATCGTCGCTACCGTCACGAGTCCCGCGGTGAAAACTCTGGGCCCGCCGCGGTTTGTCCACGGCAACCTTGGCGTTTGGCACGAGGATTCCTGGAGGTAGCGCGTGGACAAACCTTTGGGTAAACCGTCCGACCTCGTAACATATGGTGACCCGCCCTTTTTCGTCCATCCATCGGCAATCGTGGACGAACCTGCGTGTATCGGTGAAGGCACGCGAATTCACCACTTTTGCCATATTGTTTCGGGCGCTCGCCTTGGGAAACGTTGCGTTCTTGGGCAAAACGTGTTCGTCGCGGCAACCGTGTGTATCGGGGACGACGTCCGCATCCAAAACAACGTCTCGCTGTATGATGGCGTTTTGCTTGAAGATTTCGTTTTTTTCGGCCCATCGGCGGTCTTTACGAACATCTGTCATCCACGCGCGGAAATCGACCGGCGTGGCGTATACGAGTCCACGCATGTTCGTCGAGGTGCAACCGTTGGCGCAAACGCCACGATTCTGTGTGGCGTGACGATTGGCGCGTATGCATTCGTCGGTGCAGGAGCCGTCATCACGCAAAACGTCCCCGCTTATGCCCTCGTCATGGGCGTTCCAGCACGACAAACGGGGTGGATGAGCCGTCACGGGCAAAAGCTCGAACATCCGAACGCGGACGGCATCATGGTTTGTCCAGAAAGCGGACTACGGTATCGTTGCTTTCCCGAAGGACTCGTTTGCATCGATCTCGACGATGAAATGCCGTTGTCGCCTGCTGGACGACTCAAAGGCGGAAACTACATTCGTTCCGCCCGTCGGCGCGGATGACCAGAAACAATCCTCGGGTGCCAACGCGTTTTTCTCGCTCGAGCTCTTCCTATCCGTGCGCTTGCAGCTACACTGCGCGGATCGTACGTGCCCGAACGAAATGACCAGGATCGAAGCACTCAACGACGCGGTCGTCGTCGTCGCGAGCGGGTAGAAGCCCAAAGCGCAGTCGACACGATTTCACGCTTTGCCGGCGATTTTGGCGTGCAAATCGTCGGCGCGTTGATGGCTCTCGTGGTGATCGGCTCGGCGTTGGCGATTGGCACGGTTCACGTGCAAACGCTCCTCGTGATCGCGCCGATTGCATTTGGCGCCGCGACGCTCGCCATCATGCACGACTTGAAACGTCGAGGCGCCACGGCGATCGCTTTTCCGGCCATGATCGCCAGTGCGCTCGCGTTCGTCACGCTGCTTCAAGCCATTCCGCTGCCTATTTCATGGCTCATCAAGATCGCCCCGACAAACGCGGACGTCTGGGCCCGAGCACTTTTACCGTTTGGTGAATCGGGACCGGCATTCGCCAGCATCTCGCTCGATCCTGGCGCTTCCGTCGTCGAAGCGCTCAAGTGGAGTTCCTACGCGGCGCTTTTTACGGCTGCTGCCACCGTCTCCGCGCGATACGGCGCGACGCTCGGGATTGGCTTGATGTTTGTCTCGGCCATATCCGTTGCGACAGCAACCATCGTCCATGGCCTTCTCGGGTTGAAGGACGTGTATGGCCTGTACAAACCTTCGGTCGAGTTACCTCCGTGGCACGTAGGTCCGCTCATCAACACCAACACGCTTGCCGGATACCTGAACCTCGGCATCTTGTCGGGTATGGCGCTCGTGCTCACACGCAGCCGCGACATGCCTCGGTGGGTCATTGCGACAGGCATTGCCTTTCTGATTGGCGTCACAGTGACCTCGGCGTCGCGCGGTGGACTCATCACGTTGCTCGTCGGCATTCTTCTTTTGGCTGTATTGATCCGCTTCAAAGCATCGCGAAACAATGATGACGAACCTTCCGACTCGAAGTCATCGGCGTGGTGGCTTTTGGGCGGAACGCTTCTGGCCGGCGCACTTTTGGCGGGCCTCGGTGGTACGGGCGCAACGTGGGCCGAACTTTACGACAAGAATCTCAGCAAACTCGAGATGGTTCAATGGGCCAAACCACTGGTCAAAGAACATTTCTTTTTGGGGATTGGCCGCGGCGCTTTTGAGAGTGTTTTTCCAGCGTATCGCACGACGCCTGGGCACGTCGTATACGCATATATCGAGAATTTCCCAGCCCAATGGATCATCGAATGGGGCGTTCCCGTCGGTGTCTTGGCGCTTGTGGCATTTGCTTGGGCGCTGCGACCTTCGCGCCTCGGTGCCCGTCACAGTGGTCTTTCTGCCGCCGCATTTACTGGAATCATCGTTGTATTGCTGCAAAATCTCCTCGATTTATCGCTCGAGATTCCGGCCGTTTGTTATGGCGTCATGCTGATCATGGGCTCGCTTTGGGGCGATAATTTGCGATCGCGCACTGGCGTTGAATACGCAAAAAAGCGTTCCTTGCGTCTCGGCCGATTCGCACCCGCACTCGTTCTTGCCAGCGGTCTCGCCATGGCCGTAGCGGCATTTCGATTTGGCTATCCCGACGTTGGTGCCGAACGAGACCGCTTGCGGCGAGAATACGAAGAACGGGACGTAGCAGATGCGACGGTTCGTGCGAATCTGCGCGCCTCGCTGCACAAAGCAATGTTGCGTCACCCTGCCGAGCCCTATTTTCCGCTCGTTGGAGCGCTCGTTGCCACACGAACGAAAACGGAATCAGCCATTCCATGGCTTCAGCGATCGCTCGAACGTAGTCCCATCAATCCCCGTGCGCATTTGCTCCTTGCGGAAGTTCTCGGCACTCGCGGTGCTTTGCGCCAAACACTGCTCGAACTGCATTTTGCGATTGAACAGGACGCTGCGCTCATCGACGCGGCTGCCCGTCTGGCCCTTCGATTTACAACGAAATTCGAGGATGTAAAACTCATTGTCCCCGAAGGCCTACGCGGAGCAATGGTTCTCGATGCGCTCGGGCGGTATGCAGAGGCGGCAAAACTTCCGGAATTGCGCCGTCAATGTGACGTCGAAGCCATCACACGAGATTCACGGATGCTCGGCCCACGCATTCGGGAAACGGAAACCCGACTTGTCGCCTTGAAGAAAAAAGACACCACCGGAACCCTCTGTGAAAACCGCGACAAATGCACGCGCGAGATTCGTGAACATTCCGAAGCTCTCGCGGTCTCGCATCCGAACGAATCTTTGTCAGCAACGATTGCCGCACGACTTTTGGTGATCGAAGGCCACCCCGAAGAAGCAGATATCTTATTGACCGAACGTTGTGTGCACGTGCGCGACCGAGCGGAATGCATGCGCGTACGTGTCGAAGCCGCATCGAAAACCACCGGACAAGACCGAATGGATGTCGCAACGCGCGAATTTTTGGGCGCGAGCTGTTTGTCCTCGGAGGCGTGCGCCACCGCATCAACGTTCGCCGCGATTGTCCGGGAACAGCGTGGTGATGCCGCTTCGGCCATCACGCTGTTCGCTCGGGCAGCTCGAGAAGAACCCACAGAAGCTCGGTGGATGGCCCTGGCCGATGCCGCAAGCCGCGGTGGAGCGCATGCCCAAAGCGTTGATGCCCTCGAACGTGTTGCCGGAAAACGAGGTGGGTGGGACGACGCTCTTCGCAAACGGGTCATCGACGAACGGGCAAAAGCCCTCGCCAAGAGCGCACAATAATAAGAGATTCGCGTGGCAGCTTGAATTTTTTCCCGCAAGTGCCAAGAAACAAGATGGACATACGCGGCGCATTCGACCAACTCGAATGCTCCTCGTCCGTGCTCGCAATACCAATCGGCGCTGCATGCTCGGCAGATCAACCAGCGGAGTGACGACATCGTGTGCGGAATTTTTGGCTATGTTACGAATAAACCCGAAAAAGGCGGGCGCGAAGTGCTCGAAACTGCGCTCCAGGCGTTGCGTCATCGAGGTCCGGATGATGCGGCGCTCCTAGAAATCGCGGGTCAAGGAATTTCTTGCGGTTTGGCGCATGCGCGTCTAGCGATCATTGATTTGTCGCCCAACGGTCGTCAGCCAATGTCGACGAGCAATGGCCGATACACGATTGTTTACAATGGCGAGGTTTACAACTTTCCTGAGCTTCGTGCGGAACTTGAAACATATGGCGCACGTTTTCGCGGTTCGTGCGACACGGAAGTTATTCTGGAAGCGTATGCGCGTTGGGGAACGGCAGCGATTGCCAGATTTCGGGGAATGTTTGCCTTGGGGATTTGGGACCGTGACGAGCAGAAGCTCATTCTGGCTCGTGATCACATAGGAATCAAACCGCTTTATTTTACGTCGGGCCCGGGATATTTTGCATTCGCTTCCGAAGTCCGCACACTTTTGCGCACGAATTTTTCCGCAAGAACGATTTCGCGACGCGCCGTAGCGTCGTATTTGGCCACAGGGTCGGTATCCGAACCCGATTCGATTGCCTCGGACATTGCTCCGTTGGCTCCGGGAACCATTTTGGAATATGCGGGCGGAAGCGTGCGAACTTCGACGTATTGGAGCATCCCGGTAGGCGCATCGATACAAACGACCGCAAGTGCAGCGGTCGACGACATTCGCTCCGTATTGTCCGATGCCATTCGTCTCAGGCTCATTGCCGACGTACCTTTGGGCGTATTTCTTTCGAGTGGCATTGATAGCACGACGATTGCGGCTTTTGCCGCGCGCGCCTCGAGCACTCCCATTCGAACCTTCACGGTCACCTTCGAGGAAGAGGAATTTAGCGAAGGGCGTATTGCTGCTGAAACCGCGAAGCGTATCGGATCGAACCATTGTGAAGTGCGACTCGCTGGTCGAGATACCCTGAGTGGAATCGATGACTTCATCAAGTCACTCGATCAGCCTTCTCACGATGGATTCAATACGTACATCGTCTCCAAAGCGGCGCGCGAGTCGGGGCTATCGGTCGCGCTTTCTGGACTTGGCGGTGACGAGGTTTTCGCGGGTTATGGTGGATTCGGGCGTTTCGGGATGGCGATGGCGATTGGTCGCTTGACGCGGCGTTTTTCCCCGTACCTCAATCGCGCGACATCCGCCATTTCCAAAATTGGACGCGTCCCGCATCGTATTCAAAAATTTGTCGACCTCCTCCGTGGCGGAGGTTCGCCCAGTAAAACTTATGCCACCATGCGCTCGATGTTTGGACTCGAGCAAATAAGTCAACTCGTCCGTCCTGAATTTGCGGAAGACGCGGCTTTTTTGCCCATCACGATTCCACCTAAATTCGCCGCATTGCTCGAACGGGGGGATCTCGAGCCGGAAAATGCCTATTCTGCACTCGAGTTGTCCAATTACATGCGCGATACGCTTTTGCGCGATGCTGACGTCATGAGCATGCGCCATGGCCTCGAAGTTCGTGTCCCCCTTGTCGACCACGTGCTCATTGAACATGTCATGCGCCTTCCAGCCAGCATCAAGCTCGATCGAAGGGTCAACAAGCCACTGCTGACAAAGGCCGTTGGCGATTTGCCGGACAACGTTATGCACAAACCCAAGATGGGCTTCTGCTTGCCGTTTGGCGATTGGTTACGCGGACCGTTGCGACCGTGGGCGGAAGAGCATCTGCTCGGTGCACCGATTCGGCGTTTGCCGTTCATGAATGCGACCGCGGCTGCCGACATTTGGCAAGCATTTCTTCAAGGTCGGGTTGCGTTCTCGCGGGTGTTTTGCTTGACTGCACTCGTCGCTTACCTCGACAGTCACCAACTGTCGGTAGATTGAATTTCGGCAATTGATTCTGCGACCAACCATCCGATGAAATTCACCCTGCTTTGCCCCGATCTCGTCGACACGACCCAAGGAGGGATTCCGACCGTCACTCGGCAAGCCCTTCGACAAATTGCTCGCCTTGGAGACGAACGCGGAATTCCCATCGATTTCGACATCTGGGCATTACACGACAAACCTTGCGTTATCGACGACGTCGTCGTGGCTAGTGGTTTGAGCCGCAAACCTTTTCGATTTCGAGGGTTTGGTGGATCGCGCGTCGCGATGGTCGCCGCTGCCGCCGCGGAACGAAACACCCACGAGATGGTCTTTACCACGCACATCGGGGTCGGTCCGGTCGGACGTTTGTTACGCAGCGCGCGTGGTAAGCTCGTGCAATTCATTCACGGAGTCGAATGTTGGCGCCAATTGCCCTTTCATCAACGCATCGGGCTCGCCGCCACCGACGGAATTCTATCGAACAGTCGTTTTACGCTGGATCGATTCTTCGAATTTAATCCCGAATGGAGTCGAATCCCTGGAACGGTTTGCTGGTTGGGACTGAATCGGGATTTGGACACCCAAACCCACCAAAAGACGGTTTCGGTTGACGGTCTGCCCTCCGTTTTGATCGTCGGCCGAATGACCGGCTCCGAACGATACAAAGGCCACGAAGAACTCATCGCTGTTTGGAGCGACGTACGTCGTTTTATTCCCGGCGCTCGTCTCGAAATCGTCGGCGGTGGCGATGCACGAGTGGATATCGAAGCCCGCGCGGAACGCCTCGGACACATACGCACAGGAGCGATTCGATTTCTCGGACGCGTGCCGTACGGGGAATTGCGAGATTGTTATCGGCGGACCGATGTTTTTGCAATGCCCAGTTGTGGCGAAGGCTTTGGCCTCGTGTACCTCGAAGCCATGGGGGAAGCAAAACCGTGTATTGCTTCGACAAACGATGCCGCGTGCGAAGTCGTCCTGGGTGACGAAACGGGGCTACTCGTGCGTTATGGCGATCGGCCAGCTCTTACCCGCGTCATAGCTGAATTGTTGAGTGATGCGGACAAACGTCGGCGATTAGGAAGTGCCGGACGAGATCGCCTTCTTCAGCACTTCACCGAGGAACATTTCGGTCAGCGACTGTGGGACGCACTGCGCCCATTCGCTTCCGACTTCGCGAGGTAGGCACGCAGAAATCCTTCCGCTTTCTTGCTTTCCCTCTCGCGATCATGTGACACAATCGAACTGGACGATGCAGGGCTCCCTTTCCGACACGCCCGTGTACAGCGGACCGTTGCCACGGAGCGGTGTGCCATCTTCGAAAAAGCCGGCCACCACTGCGGCTGCACGATCAGAGCGGTACCAACGTTTTGCGCCACTTATCCTGCACACGCTCTATCTGTTCTTCGTCGTGTGCGTTTGGCAAATTTTCGATGATCCCGCCACGATGCTTTATGCTTCCGGCGTGCTGGGGATCCTCATCTACGGATTTCTCGCCGTCGTCGAACTGCGACGCGCTCCCCTTTTCGTCAGCCCGTTGAGCACCCTTTTTGTTTGGTACCTGCCACCCATCGGTCCGAGTGCGATTCATTTCGCCAACAAGATCGTCGATGGCGATCCTATGCCGTTCTCCGTAAAAATGCTCCAGCCCGACGATGTCGCGGCGGGGTATGTCATCATGATTTTGGGAAACGTCGCATTGCATTTGGGTTTGCAATGGACTCGACCATTCACCACGGATACCGTCCTGCCCGAGGCGGCGGCAAACAGTCAACCCATTACATTGATCAGTTTGTGGATCGTGAGTATTGGATTTCGTATTGCCGCGAAATTCGTTTTGAGTCTCGGGGCGATCGTTGGCGTCATTCACTTTGGTTCCACGGCGGCGCTCGCGGCATTTCTTTTGAGTTACGATGCGAAAAAACGCGGCATTCTCTTCTGGTCCCTTCTCGTGGTGGGCACGTTGGCAGACTTCGTAACCAATTTGGGCTCGGGCTCCAAAGCTTATCTGATGTTCAGCTTCTTGCCTGCGCTTTGGTTATTCTTGCGGGATCAGAATTTACGAAAATTCTTGCCATTTCTTAGCGTGGCGATGTTTGCGCTCTACGTCGGGGTCATTGCACCCGTCGTCATGGCGTCACGTTTGCTTCGCGGAGCAAGTCAAGATTCACAGACGGATCGTATCGTCGAAGTGTATTCGCGAGGCGAATACGAATCCGAGGCTGGTACGGACAAACAGTTGCCGAAGTACCTCGAACGCGCCTTCGATGCCACCGCATCGGCATGTATTTATGGCGAAGTTCAAAAAACCGGATTTATGTACGGCGACGGCTTGGATTACCTCGTTTATGCGTTCGTCCCGCGAATCTTCTGGCCGGACAAACCAACGGTTACGCGCGGAGCTTGGTTTACGGTGTATCTCGGTCAAGCGCGCACTGAAGAAAAAGCGACGACGTCACTGGGGCAAACAGCGGCCGGTGAACTTTATTGGAATTTCGGCTGGCTGGGCACATTCGTTGGAATGACCATTCTCGGAGCCATGTGCGGAAGACTTTGGCGACTCGCTACGCCGTATGCAGAAAAAGATGCCTTGCGTTTGCTTCTTTATTTCGGCATCACATTTACAGTAACCCACATGGCCGAAGCCGGTAGTACCTTCATTGCGCTTGTCTATCGCGCCGGAGCCCTGGGAATCCCCATCATTTTATTGGACAATGCGCGACGTTTGGCCATACAAAACCGCATCATCACCCAATGACGGCACGGAATCAATCTCCCATGCGTATTCTCGTCCTCGGTCCCCGTTACGAAGACAGTTTTGTTGACAACGTTTGCTCGACACTCTCCGAAATGGGACACGAAGTGCTCAGCAACGAAGAAGTCCGCCACGCCGACTATTGGTCGTTTCCGAATCGAGTCGTCCGCGCATTGAAGGAACGTATCGTTGGCGATACGCCGCCCCCGGCAGATCGCAAATTACTCGATTTGGTGCGGGAAAAGCGTCCAGATGTCCTCATGGCGCTCACGTGGGACGTTCATCCAGAAGTCCTCGAACAGCTCGGAAAAACCTTACGCGGTCGCAGGATTCTTTGGTGGGGTGATTGTCCGGCCAATAGCCAACGCTGGGGACTCGTCAATCCGCATTGGGACACGGTCTACGTCAAAGACCCAGATGCGGTACGAAAGTTACGTCTCGTCGGGCAAAACGCCCACCTCATGCATGAAGCCATGAATCCGAAATGGCATCGGCCTGTTGCTTCGCGCCAAAACGATTCCGTAATCATTGCCGGCAACTATTATGGCTTTCGCCAAGCCTTGCTCGTGCGCCTGGCCCGCGACGGCGTGAACTTGTCTCTGTACGGTTCACCCTTGCCACATTGGGCAGCGCCCGAAGTACGCGCTCGTTTTTCCGGCAAATACATTACGCGTACGGAAAAAAGCCGCGTTTTTGGCGAAGGTATGGCGTGTTTGAATTCGTTTGCTCTCGCCGAAGGAAATTCAATCAATTGTCGGGCCTTCGAAATTGCCGGAGCGCGTGGTTTACAGATCGTCGAGCAACGACCGACGCTTTCGCAATGTTTCGAGCCTGGCCGCGAAGTGCTGGATTTTGGCACGTACGAAGAACTTCTCGCCCACATCGACCGCGCCAAACGTTTTCCTGCAGAAGTCGAACCCATTCGCGAAGCAGGCGCCAAACGCGCGCTCGCCGAACATACGTATCGTCACCGGCTCGAAGCTGTTTTGAAACAGCTCGGGTAAGCTAATCTTTCAGCCAAACGACCGTCACGCCATCCCCACCTTCACGGGGCTCGCCAGCACGCGATTTTGCCACGTAAACGCTCGTTTTCACCGCATCACGCACGGCATCCCGCAATGCCCCTTTTCCGTGACCGTGAATCATAAATGCCACCTTGCGCCCTGCCCCGAGCGAGCGATCCAAGAATTGCTCCGCCATAGCCACAGCTTCGTGCGCCCGCAATCCTCGCAAATCTACTGTGTTGTCGCTCGTTTGCGCCGGCAATTCAGGATCCGCGGCGGCATCAAATACCGAACGACGCACAGAACTTCGCACATTCTCTTTCGGTTTTTCCGACATACCCGCCGCGTTGGGTGTACGCACTTCCGTTATCGTCGTCGTCAATTTTAATGCCCCAGCCGTCACGCGGAGTTTCCCGTCTGCCAATACCTCCACGACTTCCGCCATTGTGCGTAATCGCGGCACATACACCCGCATTCCCGTACGAATCGCTCCAGGATCAATGACTCCCGGTATCGGAACATCAATCATGGGCGCTGGTTCGCTTTCTTCGAGCGCCGTTATTCGTTTTGCCGCTACGTCAATCGCCCGCGCAGCATCACGCAAGTCGTCGGCCGTAGGCTTGCCGCGCAACTTGGCTTCGATTTCACGCAGCATCGCGCGCGCTTTCTTGAGCGATTCGAACAGTTCTTTCCCCGCATCTGTGAGAATGCCACGTTCGATTCCTTGAAGCCGATACAACTCCGCATCGAGCTGCCTTTGTTTTTCCTGCGCCGCCTCAGTCGCCCGTTTTGCCGCTTCGCGCGCCATTTCGAGCGCCGCACGTTCTGCGTGCAATTTGTTGACGACCTCTTCGAAATTCGCTGCATCACGTGACGAAAACTTTTCCGCCCGTTCAAGTACGATGTTCGGAATGCCAAACCTTCGCGCCACCGAAAGCGCACTCGATGCCCCGGGAATGCCCATCACCAAGCGAAACGTCGGACTCATCGTCGCCAAATCAAAACCCACCGAAACATTTTGGAATCGTGGATCAGCCAACGCCAATGCTTTCAGCCCTTCGTAATGCGTCGTCGTCGCCACGGCGCCACCACGCGCAACCATCGTATCGAGCACCGCAGCAGCCAGCGCTTCGCCTTCTCGTGGATCAGTCCCTCCGGCAAGTTCGTCGAGAAGCACCAATACACCGGGCCTCGTTTCTTCCAAAATCGCGGCGAGGTTTTGCACGTGCGCGCTAAACGTCGACAAGTTCTTGTGCAAATTCTGGTCGTCACCCACATCCGTCAAGACAACCTCGAATGCCGCAACACTCGAACCTTCGTCCGCGGGAACGGGCAATCCGGCTCGCACACACAATGCGGCCAAACCCAAGGTCTTGAGGGCAATGGTTTTACCGCCTGCATTGGGCCCGGAAACGATCATCGCTTGCCCTGCGTTGACTTCGATATCGCTCGGAATGACGTTCACTCCATCGAGCGCCAACAATGGATGACGCGCCCCGCGTAATCGAACCGACGGCTCGTTTCGCCCCTGCTCCCATTTCGTCGCTTGGGGAACCACCGGAAACGTCAGTGTCAAATCGCGCGCCAACCGAGCCGCAGCCGAACGTAAATCCGCATGCGCCAATGCCGCCACGGCAGCTTCGACATTATGGATGTTTTCTTCGATTTTTTCGCTGAGTGCCGCACGAATCAAATCTTCTTCGTGGGCTACTTGCGCCTCGACCATTTTTAATCGATTGCCAAGCTCGACAATGGCCCGCGGTTCGACAAACAAAGTCGCCCCACTGCCACTCGTCGTATGCACAATGCCCGGAAATCGCTCGTGCGCGTCCGAACGCACGGGAAGCACGTACCGCCCGTCGCGCTCGGTAAAAAACGCATCCTGAAGAATATCAGCATGCTGATGCATGATTTCCTCGAGCCGACGGACGAGACGATCACGCACATGCCGACGCTCGGTTCGTAATTCACCAAGGCGCGGAGATGCTTTGTCCGCGAGCGTGCCTTCAGGATCGAACGCGCGGTGGATTTCCCGTTCGATTTCATCAAGGCCCGGATCGGTCGAACACGCTCGCAAGAGCAGCGGAATGTGGTTTTTCCGGGACGTCAAGAAACGCCGTAGTCGTGCCGCTTCGCTCAAACATTGCCCAATTGACCGTAATTCTTCATTCGACAACGACGCACCAATACGCGCACGTTCAAGTGCTTGCGCGACATCGGGCACATCATTCGCCGGCAAAGCTTCGCCCAAGCGATTGAGGTCGACCGCTTCTTTGACTTCACCTAGCGTTATCAACAATGCTTCGTACGTCGAGGCAAACGCCAGCTTTTTGGCCAAACGTTTTCCCGACACGCTCGACGCCCGGTCAGCAAGAGCTCCGAGCAAACGATCCCACTCGAGATCCTTACGCGTTTTGGCAGGACAGGGATCGGGCAAAACTCGGCAATTCGCTATTTCTTCCATTATGCTTCGGAAGGATCCCGCCCAGAACCCCCTGCACCACTCGGCATGGGATTCTGCTCCTTTTCCAAATATCGGAAAATGGTGCGCGGATCCACGCCAAGGTCGCGAGCGGTCTGGGTACGGTTTCCATTGTTGCGTTCGAGCACTTCGAGGACGTACCGCCGTTGAAATTCTTCTTTCGCTTTCTCGAGCGGCAAGATGTTCATTTCCGCAGCGGCCCCCAAATCGAGATCCTCGGGTCCCAGGAGCGTTTTGTCACAAAGAACGAGCGCTTTTTTGATGCGATTTTCGAGTTGTCGGATGTTTCCCGGCCAAGAATATTTCTTGATGGAAATCAGTGCTGCAGGACTGAATCCACGCACCGCACTCTTGAGTTCGTCCGCATATTTCGAGAGCAACGCTTTGGCTATGATGAGCACGTCATCGCCACGATCGCGCAGCGGCGGAAGCCACAAATTGACCACGTTGAGCCGATAATAGAGATCTTCGCGAAAATTGCCGACGCGGGTTTCTTCTTCCAGATTCCGATTCGTCGCAGCCACGATACGAATGTCGACTTTTTCCGGCCGCGAATCACCAACTCGAACAACCACGCGCTCTTGCAACGCGCGCAGCAGTTTGACCTGCAAGTTCAGCGGCAATTCACCAATTTCATCCAGGAACAAAGTCCCCTTGTCCGCGATTTGAAATTTCCCCGGTCGGCTCGCCACAGCGCCCGTAAACGCGCCTTTGACGTGTCCGAAAAGTTCGCTCTCGATGAGGTTTTCCGGAATCGCTCCGCAGTTTATTGTGACAAACGGTCCGTTTTCCCGCGGGCTACGGCGATGAACTTCCCGCGCGATGAGTTCTTTGCCCGTCCCCGTTTCGCCCGTGATGAGCACGCTGATATCGGTCGCGGCGACTTTCGTAAGCTTACGAAAAACCTCCATCATCGATGCACATACGCCGATGATCTCGCCGAATTTCTTGTCTTTGAGATCCGCTTCGAGCTTCGCCTTGTCGGCACGTAACCCGTTGAGCAGCATCGTGTTTTGCAAAATGAGCGATGCTTGGGACGCGAAAATGCCGACGAGCTCCAGTTGTTTGCGATCGAAGAGATGTTTTACCTTGTCGTTACCGACGTAGATCGCACCGATGACTTCGCCTTGCGAAACCAACGGCGCACAAAGAACACTGGAAAGCTTCATCGCGATGACGCTTTCGCTACGTCCGAACTGCGTGTCAGCCAGTGCATCCGACACGATGACGGGACGTGCCGACGTAATGGCTTGCCACACGATGCTGTCGGAAATTCCACCCGCTGCATCGGTGATCGCTTCGCGACGAACGTTGCGTGATGCTCGAATGACCAGGCGTCGTTCTTCACCGTCTTTGCGCGGGGGTTTGGCTGGTTCGGCAGCAGCTTCAGCGCCTTCGATCAACAGCAAAAATCCCTTGTCCGCATGCGTCAACTCGATGATGTCGTCGAGCATTGCTTCGATCAACTCGTCGATGTTGCGTCGGTTGATGAGCTTCTCGCTGAACGAAAAAAGCTTACGAACACCGGCGATTTCGGACGACCCTTCATCACGTTGAGAAGGATCTTCGTCATCGTCGCGACGACGCGAAGGGGCTGTCTCGTCAAACATCGAGAAACCGATTTCGACCGAGCCAAACTGCAAACGATCGCCATGTACGAGACGCGCGCGACGCTTTTTCTTTCCGTTGATGGCGATTTCG
Organism: Polyangiaceae bacterium; assembly: GCA_031415295.1. Lineage (GTDB taxonomy): Bacteria > Myxococcota_A > Polyangia > Polyangiales > Polyangiaceae > Polyangium. The sequence goes on from JANORL010001474.1 coordinate 22,779, forward strand.
CCATCTTTGCTCAGTTCTTCAAGAACAAAATCGCGACCATCAAACACGACTTGCGCGTGATGCTCGACGAGCCCTGATCCCGAGAGCGCCACGTCGTTTCCAAGCGCTTTGCCGATCGTCGTGACTGGCTTGTGAATGGCGTATGGACGGGGCGCCCCTGCGGCAGCGAAGTACTTGAGTGTAGGCATCGACAAACCGAGGATAACGCTTCAAGCGTTGCTCATGACATCCGAACAACGACTTGTTTAATAGAGTTCGCCCACCAGCTGGATCCCGGCTCCTGCTTGAACCGGGAGAATCGTGGGACCGAGGATTCGAGCGAACTTGGGGTGCCGGCCG
>JANORL010001475.1:0-1571 GCA_031415295.1 Polyangiaceae bacterium
CGATGATCGTTTGTGGTGGCGGGGGTTCGACGGAAGAAAACGTATCGCTGGCCGAGGCACTTCGTCGGGAACGCACGCGTCAGCGAGAAATTGGGATCACGACGTATGCGTGGGCGAAACATGCGCCCCGATTGCTCGTACCGATCAAAAATGATCTTTGCGTACAGGACGGCCCGGACGCACCACTACGTACGATTGTTTCGAGCGAACACGGCGCAGTGTCGTGTTCGCGTTTGTCGCCGGATGGGACGAGCGTCGCTTATGTTTCGGATGCGGAACTTTATGTGGTATCGACGAACGGTGGTTCTCCGCGACAACTGACGACGGGGGCGCGAGGGACAGGAATGACGCACGGGCTTGCTGAATACGTGGCTCAAGAAGAAATGGGACGCCACGACGGTTATTGGTGGTCTCCGTGCGGAAAACGAATTGCATTCACCGAAGTCGATGAAACACACATTCCCGTGTATCGCATTGTTCATCAAGGGAAAAATTCGACCGGGGAGGGGGCCGAGGAGGATCACCATTATCCATTTGCTGGAAAAGCCAATGCCAAGGTGCGTCTTGCAATCGTATCGGTTGAAGGTGGCGACGCCATGTTTGTCGATACGAATTACGGCGAAGAGACGTATTTGGCGCGTGTTGGATGGCTAAACGACGGACGCCTCGTGGCCCAAATTCAAGATCGGCGACAAACCTGGTTGGAACTCGTCGTATTCGACTTGGAAACGGGCAAACGTTCGGTTCTTTTACGCGAAGAAACGTCGGTGTGGATCAATTTGCACGATCTTTTCCGGCCGCTCGACGATGGCGGATTCTTGTGGGCTTCCGAGCGTACGGGATTTCGGCATCTGTATCGGTATGACAAACACGGCAAGCTTCTTGCGCAGCTTACGCGTGGCGATTGGATGGTCGACGATATTCGTGGCGTCGATGAAAAGCGTGCACGTATCTATTTTACTGGCACCGCCGAAACGCCGCTGGAAAGCCATTTGTACGTCGTTTCGCTCGATGGAGGCGATGCCCAACGTATCACGACCGAGCCGGGGATACATGTGGTGATTTGCGATCAAACGTGCAATCGGTTTGTCGATGTGCATCATCATTTGGGTCATTCGCCAACGGTCAAATTGCGATCGCTCGAAACGGGCGAGTTGCTCGGGACCATTTTTGATGAATTGGACCCGCGTATCGAATCGTTGGGGCTCCGTCCGCCCGAGCTTGTAACATTAACGTCGCGCGATGGTGAAAAACTGTTTGGCGCGGTATACAAGCCCGATACGAAGTTTGGTCCGGGACCTTATCCGACCATTGTGTACGTGTACGGGGGGCCTCACGTGCAGCTTGTGACGAACGGTTGGAGTATGACGGTCATGATGCGCGCGCAACACTTGCGCAGCCTTGGATTTTTGGTGTTCATTTTGGACAATCGAGGCAGTACACGGCGCGGATTGGCGTTCGAAGGAGCCTTCAAGCATCGCATGGGATCGATTGAAGTGGACGATCAAGTCGATGGCGTTAAATGGCTCGTGGCTCGAGGTCTGGCGGATATGAACCGCGTCGGGGTGTGC
>JANORL010001476.1:0-8212 GCA_031415295.1 Polyangiaceae bacterium
GGACGACAGTCCGATGAAGTCGCCGTGGGCCCGTGAAGCTCCGAAGCCAGCTCCACAAGCCGTTGCTGCTCCAACATTTGGTGCACCAACGATGGGCGCTCCTCCCGGTATGGGAGCGGCGCCGGCATTTGGTGCGGCGCCGATGGCAGCACCACCGATGGGTCCACCACCGGGCATGGGAGGTGCGCCAAGTTTTGGGGCGCCACCGATGGGTGCTCCGCAAATGGGTCACCCACCGGGCATGGGAGGTGCACCAAGTTTCGGTGCGCCGCCGATGGTTGCACCTCAAACGATGGGTGCACCGCCGATGGTGCCAGGGTCTCCGCCGCGACTCGCGGGACCGGGACAACTTGGTGGAGCAGGAGCGCCGCCAATGATGATTTCTCCAGGTGCGCTTGGTGGTGGCATGGGCGCACCTCCGATGGTGATGCCTGGAGGTGGTGGCATGGGCGCGCCTCCGATGGTTTCACCGGGATCGCTGGGTGGAGGAATGCAAGCGCCGCAGATCATGCCACCGGGCATGGTTGCACCTCCGCCGATGATTTCACCGACCGGCGTGGCGGGGCAGGTGATCCCGCCACCAGCGAGTCTCGCGAGTCTGAATACTTCGGGACCGAAGGTTCTCGTCGGTTTTCTGGTGACGTTCCAGAACGATCCTGCTGGCAGCTTTTGGGCTGTTCACAGCGGGCGCACGCAGCTTGGACGCAGCGGTAGCGACGGCGTGGACATCGCGATTCCGGATGGCAGCGCATCGTCACGACATGCGACGGTGCATGCAGATCCATCGACGGGACAGGCGTTTGTCGAGGACGACAATTCGCGAAACGGAACGTTCTTGAACGAGCAGAAGCTCGTACCAGGCGATCGTCGCCAGCTTCGCGACAACGATCGCCTGCGTCTCGGCAGCACAACGTTTGTGGTCAAACTACTCGTGTCGTGATCCCCGCGTTCACATCGCCTTGCACTTCTTGATGCCCAATACGACGCCACAGATACCAGACACGCAGTCGGTACCAACGATGCACGACTGATCAAGCTCGCACTTCGTCGTGCATTGTTGCCCTCCGCAATCGACGTCCGTCTCGATGCCATCTTTCACGCCGTTCGCACAAGGCGGAAGCTGAGCTGGGATCTTGCAATTGACGTACGTCAGCGTCTTGTCCGGCGCGTACTGAATCGTCAGTTGTACCGACCCCTCTTTTTCCACGCCGTTGGGCACGATGAGGAGTTTTGCTTTGGGGATGCCACCCGATTGATCGGCGCATTGTTGTTCGATCTGGCGGCGATCGAATTTGAACGTCGTGCCATCGGGACACTTGGTGCTCATCAGCATGTCGGACTGCTCCGGTGTCTCCGCAGCAATAGGCGTGTTTGAGAAAGACGAACCGCAGAACTGCGTGCCGGATGTTTCACACGTGGCTGCTGGATCCGTAAGTTGCGGATAAACATCGAGGGCGACGGAGACTTTTTCGTCTTCACCAAACTCGACGATTCCGCACTGTGTTCCGTTGATTGTCAGCTTGGCGCTGCCGCCGATGTACGGCAGTTTCGTCAGCTCGATCGGCGGGTCGAAGTCGACTTGTGTGGCAATGTTTGGTGGCACGTTGTCTGCGGAGAGCGTGCACTTGCCGAGGCTGTCATACGAATCGAACGTGCCTTGAAACGTGTCCATCGTGCATTGATCGCCGATGGCCGTGAGAAAGCTTTGGTAGCAACTCTGTTCGTCCTTCAGAAACAGGCACAGGTTGTCGAGTTCTTCGTCCGTGTTGCACCCGGCGAACGCGGTGGGAACGAGGGCGACTGCAAGTGGCGCGAGGAGGAAAAGAAGACGAGATCGCATGCGGCGAGTCTACGCGATGCGCGCGTGACCAGACCATACGCGTGCGGACGAGTCAGAGTTGGGTGTAGGGACCGGGAACGACGTACACGTCTTCGGTGCCGCTGTACGTGAACATTCCCCAGCACACGAGCTTGTGCTTGAGGGCAAACCCGAGTGCCGTCGGCAGGTCGGCTTTCGGCGCGAGGATCGCGAGGTTCGATCGACGCACGCCCCACCATCCCGGACCGTGGTCGAGAAGCGACTCGTGCAGATCACGCGACGCTGAAAATTGATCGCGAAGCACGGCGAGACGCAAACGCACGAACGGAGCTTTTTCGCCGTCTTTCGCTTCGCCCGTAGGGAAGTCGAACCAGTACAGATTGTCGCGTGCTTTGCGTGGTTCGATCTTCACACCGCGAGCTTCGAGGTAACGCGCAAAGTCCTCTGGAGAGAGCTTTTGCGTGACCGCGTGTGTGTCGATGTCCTTGCAGACATCGTCCTTGATCACGAAACCATTGAGACGAATCGATGCTTCGCCATCGGGGTCAGGTGAAGCGACGCTGTCGTCTGGTGCGGGAACGTCGCTTGGATAGTCGACGCCCGCATCGATGCCTACGCAGGCAAGCGAGGACGTAGCTAGGGCAAAAACGACGAACGCGCCGAAGTAAGGGGCGAATTTGGTCGCGAGACGATTCGATACGGCGTTACCAACTGCAAGATGCGTCACGGTGCACTCCTCGAAGGGGCAGCGTTGGGGCAAAACGTGAACGAGCCACGAGCTTCGTTACTATCCAACGAACGAGCGACATGGGGCAAACTCACGGATGATCATTTGGCCCCGACCTAAGGCTATCCTAAGTTATCTCCGATGAGGCATGTCGACCTCGCTCCGTTTCGTACTGCCATGCTCTTTCCCAAATCTTTGCTCCTAAGCGCACTTTCACTCGCTCTTGTCGGGTGTGGAGGCTCGCCCACGGCACCTCAACGCGACGACGTGTTTTACCTGCACGGAAGTGGCGTCATCGACAAGAACCAGAGCTTCGAGGCCTACTTTCCGAAGCTCAATGCCGATGAAACTGATCGGCTTCCGCGTCGCGTAGGTGTTGGCATTCTCGAAGGAGATGTCCGTTTCGCTCGGCCCATCGATTGGTACGTGCGCGATGCTGACAACGCCCTCGGGCAACGCTTCATCTCGTACCAATCGCCGCGCCAGTTTCTCTTCTCGATCTACGAGCGCGTGGATCATCCCGAAGACAGCTGGCCCGATGTCGAGAAACGCTACGAAGAAGACTGCGAAAAACAAGGCGCAGAAATCCTCGCGCGACGCATGCCTGTGGCCACTTCGAACGCGCAAGCTCGTACCTACATCGTCAAGACGAAGGTCCCCGCCAAACCCGCGTTCCATTCGTACGCACATGAAATACTCGTGCGTAGCGATCACCGTTTGCTACTCGTGCAAGTCGTTCACGGCGAAAACATCGAGTCCGTTTCCGACGAGATGGGTCACGCGCTGCGTTCCATGCTCGTCTACTGAGGCCTCGCCTCACCCCCCCAACCCCCCTCTCCAACTCCGCATCACTGCGTGATGCTGCGTGTAGAGGGGGGAGCCAGAACAACACTCGTGCAGGATTGACGGCTCTTTCTCCCACTCTCCACGGAGCGACGCAGAGTTGGAGAGGGGTCGGCGAGTGAGGTGCACGTGACAAACGTGCTCGAAGTTAACGCCTATGCGCGTGAGGCGTCAGGCGACGACGTGATCAGTAAGGCAGCGGCGGCGGCTCGAGGCGTTCTTCTTCCTCGTCACCTTGTCCGCTCAGGGGCTTGGGTTTGTCGTCGAGCGGTACTTGGATCACGAAGTTTTGCCCGATGGGACCACCGAGCCATGTCGTGAGTGACAGCGTCGACGACTTGGGCGACCCGAGTTGAAAGCGCGGCGCATCGTCAGTGCCGACATGTAACTCGAGCGTCGCATCGCATGCACCACGCGTGAGCGTGTCGACGGCAGCTTTGAGTATCGGTCGATTCGCTCCACCGGGCAGGAACGAGATGTACTCGTCGTACTTGAGTGGGCCGAGGACGATCTTGAAGCGCCCAGCGCCGTCGTACACCCACTTGCCGATCGTGAGACTTTCACCGAGCTGATAGTTCGCCACGCCAATCTTGTTGCGCAGCGGTTTTTCCAAAAGGATCCAGTGTCCAATGAACTGCTCGACGCCCACTCCCATGGTGCCGAAGAGGTCCTTCAAGACCGTTTCGAGTCCACGTGCGGAACGTGAACGCGACGCGAGTAGCGGTGCGTAACGCATGTAGAGAAAACGATGCAGCGGGCTCTTGTGATCGCGGAATCCGTCGATGCCTGCAGCGCAGAGCAAACGTCGCGTAAACGGATCTTCGCCCTTCTTACGGTACCCAACGGAGTGTCGGTACTTGATGAACGAGCGATAGAAGAGCGACAGCAAGCGATGGTTGAAGACGTCGAGAAACTCGCGCTTCGGTTGCGGTCCACCTTGGTAGTCGTCTTGCGCGAGGTCTTCGACGAAGTGCGTTGGGAGCGGTGAGACTGTTCCGTAGAGTCCGAGAAACGTCGTCGTAAGTCGCGCGCGCTCCTGTTCGTCCGGGTACTTATCAAGTTTCAACTCGCTGATGTCTGAAGACGCGAAGCTGAGACTCGTGTCGCCGCGCAGACGGATGCGTTCCTGCGATGCAGGACCGAGTTGTCCAACGGGCGCGCTGCCTGGAAAGAGGCGCTCGAGCACGTAGACGAGACGGAAGAACGAGTACCGGCGAGCGTTATGCTCGAGCTCGGAAACCTTGGCGAGGATAAGCGCCTGCGTCCGCGCCTGCTGCTCGGCAGGCGACAACTCGGCGCCATCTTGAGGCGTCGTCAGATGAGGTTCAAGCTGCCGCTCTTCGGCTCCCATCGATACACCACGCGCGAGTTTGTCCCGGTCACGCTCAGCTGCGTGAACGAGTTCAGTGATACGTACGAGGCGAGCATCTCGTTCAAGATGCTTGCGAACAAATACATTTCTCCTTCGCCAGCAAACCCTCCTTCATCGAGTTCGATGTCGGTCGCGATGCCACGTACCGGAGCACCGCGATACAGACGATCTGTTGGGCGCACGCGGATCGCTTTGATCGCTTGCATGCGCAGTTGGTTCGCTCGTGCTGCTTGGCGATCGATGAGGGCGGGGAAGTTGTAGATTTCGAGCATGGAACGCAGCACTTCGAGTTCCGTGATCGAGCGGTAACTCATCGCCATGTGCGAGAGCACGCGCCACTGAAGTTCTCGACCGACAGGCGGAGGCAACGGTTGCGTCACGCCCGTGAGGTTGGTGAAGCTGGCGACGGCAGGTGAAGTTGCCGTGGGAACGCGCAAGTCACCAACTTTGAGTTGTCCGGGCAAACGACGATTCGTACACGTCGCTTCGATGCTGATGACGTCGAACTCGGGGATCGATCCACCGTCGTTGGAGGACCCGAACGACATGTAGACGTCGACGCCGTCACCGATCGTCGAAGGCTTGATGTGCGTCTGGTAAAACACGCCTCGTGCTGAAGCGTCAGCTTCGAGTTCGTGTTCGAAGGCGAAGAACGGTGGAATCCTCACGCGTTGGCTCGTGCGTCGCGCGATGCCGATGACGTTGTCGACACTGTAGATCTCGTAACCGACCGGCGTCGATCCTGCGGGACGTGCGAGGTACTCGTACTTGCTCGGATCGGGTTTGATCGGATCGCCGGTGTGTTCGAAGAGGTTGACGACGGGCGTGCAGAAGAGACGAAAGTTCTCCTTCAAGATGCGCGTGCCAGACGGAAGGCCGTCTTTGAACTGAATGACGATCGCAAACTTGTCGGAGAGTTTGTCCGAGGGCATTGCTTCGAGGCCCGACACATCGAAGAAGGCGAACTTCTGCGGCAGCGAAAAGTATTCCTGCAGCAAACGGAAGCCGGGATAAACCGTCGCGGGATACGGGATCAGCGCTTCTGATTCGTCGAAACCGACGAGCTTGATGTTGCGCGCGGGGAGTGTGACGAGCGTTGTGTCGCGACCGGCGGAATCGACTGCGCACAAAGCGATGTTGTCTACGTGTGCGCCAAGCCAAACTCGAATGTCGTCTTGAAGGCGACGCTCACCGTGGATGTAGAAACGAATTTTCGAAAGCGCGAGTGCGGCAAGTGCAGCACCACCGGTGACTTTCAGTTCGATCCGTAACGCTTGGGCGAGTTGTGAACCCGTGTCGACGCGGACGTCTTCGATGGACAGCGGCAAAAGTTCCACGTCTTGGGTCGTGCGAAAGCGACACGAGATTCCATCGACGGGCACTGATCCAATTTCGGCGTGGCGCGAGACGATGAGTTTTTCCCGAACAACGTTGGGTAGCGGTGAGAACTCGATGATCGACGTCGCAGGAATCTGTCGCAGGTAATGCGGGAACAACAGCGCCGCGACGGAATGGATAACTTCGGGTAGTTCGTCGTCGAGCTTCTGACGGATCTTGCCCGTGAGGAATGCGACGCCTTCGAGCAGGCGTTCAACGTCCGGATCTCCACCGCGTTCGGCCAACATCGGACCAATAGCGGGATACGCCTGGGCAAACTCACGGCCGAGTTCGCGCAGGTAGGAAAGCTCATCCTGATAGTACTTGTTGAACATGAGTCCCGACGACGCTTTGCAGTCGACCGCTGCGTGGCGACACTGTCAACGCTGGTGAAGAGTTTCGCGGATCATCCGAGTTTGACGTTGCCGCTTTGATCGACCGCCGTGCTGAAACGCAGCGCCGATCGTCGACCATCCGGGTAGTGAAGCTGCCCCGTGATTTCGAACTCGAGAACCATCGTTTGCATCGCTTCGTTCTTGATGTGGCGCACCTGCACGTTCTTCACGCGCGGCTCGTAGTTCTGGATGCTGTTTTTGATGGCTCGCTGCACCATCCCGATCGCGTCGGGAAAATCGTGCAGCATCTCGGACACTTCGATGAGGCCGTAGTCAGGGCAAGTCAGTGAGCTGCCCTGACGCGTGTTGAGCATGCGGATGAGATGATTCACCACCGCCTGTTCGAGGTCCTGGTCCTTCCACGTGTGCCGTTCCATCGAGTGCGGATTGGCTGCGTGGGCGATGCGAGTGAGCAAAGAAGCCGCCACGGGAGCATTCTACTCTTCTCGCAGATGCGCTGACAGAGCGATGTGGCTTGTGCGCTTGTGGCTTGCCTCGGGCGTGGTCAAAAGTTGAAAAGCGCACGACAGTTGCGCCAGATTCGGGGATTTCCGCGCGAGTCGTGGCGGGAATTTTCGTGCCGGCCGCTGCACATGATACGAAATGAAGCGTGAAGCCGTCTCTCGATGACCGCAGTTCCCCCGCGACAAACCGCATACGCGGAGCCTTCGCGGCAGCCTCCCTCTCCATCGCCTGTACCTTCGTGTCGGGCTGTGGTGCTGCTCCAGAACAACCTCACCGTGAGCTGCAAACACGCGGACAAGCACCGCTTGCCGTGTGTACGAAAAAGCTCTCGCCGCTGTCATCGTCGGGTGGTGGACGCGCTGTCGTCAGAACACTCGAAGCCGATCAGTGGGCCGAGGTTGCGTTTCCCGGCGTCGTTGGCGAGAAGGGATTCAACCCGACCGACATCGACTGCGCCGGCCACTACGCCTTCGCCAATGAATCGCTCCGTGGTGGCATCTCGCAAAAAGGTTGGCCGCGCGCGATCGAGACAGAAGAAGTCGACGTTCGTTCTGGGCCCGATGGTCTGCGCGCGATTTGGTACCGCGTCCTCGAGTTCGAGAACGGTGATCAAGGTGGACCGCTGCTGCTTGCTCGAGCCTTCGGCGATCGCGCCGAAATCTACGGCCTCGGAAGTTATCGCGGCCCCGTGAAAACCGAAGCGCATCCCGGACGCAACACGCAGATCACGCCCGTTCGTCTCGGCGACGACACGCTCGTCGTGGCGGAATCAAGGCGTTGCGATCAAGCGGATGATTGTCGCAAACAAGCCCACTTCCACCTCGCACGACGTGGTCGTTTGATCGAAGCCGCCGCCGTGGACATCGAACGTATCGCGGTTCTTCCGTCCGTCTCGGAGCGTGGCCTCTACGCGCGTTACAAGCTGCTCACGGACGTGACGTACACGCCGAAAGGCATCCAGCTTCTCGAGCAAATCCGCGTGGGCATCATTCACTACGAAGAGCCGTCGCGAGACAGCGATCGCGATTTGCGCAAGGTCGAGTTCTCGAGGTTCTTGCGTGTCGAACGCGACGCTCTTTTCAGCTCCAACGAACCTCTTTGGGAGCGCGTGGTCGGACAAGACTGAGAGGGTGCTCATCAGGCTGCTGCGCGTTGCGAATCGTCGGTCGGGCTTGCTCAGCGTACGATGTACGCTTCCGCCGCCCTCCCTAGCT
>JANORL010001477.1:0-2137 GCA_031415295.1 Polyangiaceae bacterium
GGCTCAGGATCTCGTGCAAGACACGGTGGAACGCGCTCTTCGTTTCGAGGCGCAATACCATCCAGGCACGAACATCAAGGCGTGGGTCCATCAGATTTTGTTCAGCGTATTCATTACGAAGTGTCGTCGTAGCCGCCGCGAGCGCAAAGCGCTGGACGTTCTTTATTCGGATCCCAATGCGTGGACGGCTGCGCCGGCCGTATCTGAAGTGACGAGTCTGTCACCTTCTACGCGCAAGGCCCTCGATGCTATTCCCACGGTGTATCGAGATGTCGTCGTGATGGTGGATGTCGAGGAGATTTCGTACAAGGACGCCGCCGACAAACTCGAAGTCCCTGTAGGTACGGTCATGAGCCGATTGCATCGCGGGCGCCGCATGCTTGCCAAAACGCTGGACAACGATCAAAACAAAGCGGCTTGACCAAAGATCGAACCAGGCACCGAGCACAGTTGTCTGGACGAACTCGATTACGCGCCTTGACGCCGATCCACGGCAAGCATCATTTGCACGGCATAAGGAACGGACGTCACGCCGGCGACTTCTGCGAGCGCGTACGCGATATGCGCGGCGCTTGCATGATCCGGAATCCCCAAACTTGCAACCCGAAATCCTTCGCGGGACACATCGTTGAGCACTTCGACCTGCATCAACGACGACGTGCGATAGAGCGCAATGCGTAAACGCTTGGGTCGCAACACATCGAGTGCCCGCATCGCAAACGCGATACGATCAAACGATTCCGAATCGTGATATTCGACGCGGCGACGCGGATCCGTCTGTTCGAACCGGGCATCACGAAGCGACGCGGGCGTCTTCATGGCGTGAGACTACTCCCTTGTTTGCGAAATGGGAAACAACGTTTTGGCCGCGGCCAGTGCAACGATGCTTGCTTTCTGATTCGCATCGACGGCATGTGCTCATCCGACGCAAATTTGGGCTGTCAACTGTTCGTATCATGCGCCATATTCTGCGCACGATGGACACCCGAACTTTCCTCCGTTTTTCACCACTTGCACTTCTGGTCGCTTCGACCTGTTTCATCACCGGTTGTACGAGCGACCCTGTCGCGGTTTCGGACGAAGCATTCGCCGACGCTCTCGCGAAAGAACTCATTGCCGCGTGCCCGATGTCGGGAACCGGTGACGCTTCGGCACGTGCGGCCTGTGCCGATAACTTGACGAATCTCGATACGTTACGTGATTCCATGAACGAGCCCTTCTTTTGGGGAGGGCAAAAAGCTGGAACAGGTGACAATTACGCGCTGAGCCAACGGACGGACTTTAATCCGCTGGTCTTTCGGCGCACGTATTTGCCGACGTTCATGTTTACCGGCGAATACCGTGTCGAAAAAACCGCAGACGCAACGATTCTTCATCTCGCACACAATTTTCGCAATGAACTCGACATTGGCGAATATCCCTATCCATTCTGGCATGCCAAGGAGAAATGGACGTCCTACCAGCAATCGGTTGAACTCTTGTTTTTCATCAAAAACGGGAAAATCTTGGGCAGTTTGAGATCGGAAGAAAAGGACGCAACCCGTATGTTCGTCGACCATACGTGGGATGGAAAGTGGCAATGGATGGATCCCGGTGGAGAAGTCGAACCTTACGTGACACTGTACACGTATCTGTTTTCGCCGAACAATCCGCACGTGACGAAGTTGGACGAATCGTATCGAGCGCTCGAAGAAGAAATGCGCGCGCATAGTTGTCAAACCTGCCATAGCCCTGACAATGCCTCGAAGATGAATCCGCTCGAGCTGTTCAATTATCCAAACCAAGCGCTCACCGGACGACATGACTTGATTACGGAATTCACCGAGAATACGATGCCCCCAGTAAACTCGATGGGTTTGCCCGTGGGTGTTGCGGATGTGGCTCAAAGAAACAAATTAAAATCGCTTGCGGAAGCTTTTGCCAAGACCGCCGATGATGCATTGAGTTACGAAGGCGAGAACGTAACGCCGTAACGCATCGCTGGTCGATGACGTTTGGAGCTTGCCTAGAACGCTGTGCAGTTTGAAGATTGGGACCAAGCCCGGTGATTTCCACGCTTGCGTAGCGCGCGTGGGACGCGCGCTACGCAAGGCTTTGTTTACGATGGGGGACTTCGGTCGCTAACCGCCCATTGGCC
>JANORL010001478.1:0-4331 GCA_031415295.1 Polyangiaceae bacterium
CGGTTTCGGGGGTTTATTTTTTTAAATGGCTTGTTTGGTTTTTCCCCATCGGGGTAAAACCCATGCAAGGTCCAGGGCGGGCCCTGGCGCGGGTCCAGGGACGCGTAGTCACTGGTGGGGCTTGGGGTGAAACCCCAAAAACCGTTTCTTACACACGCTTGACGTATTCGAATTCCACCGGACGACCTTTGATGCCGTGTTTCGGTGGAGCGATCCAATGCGCCATCATTTTCGGATCGTACACAGGCGTCTGCATGAGGCTTTGCAGATACGTCTCGTCCGCGTCATTCGGGAGCCATTCGTCGTGACGACGGTCCCATTCTTCTTTCGTCGTCGGTTGCCCTTCCGGCGTGAAGTAAAGTCCGCCGTAAATGCCTCCGCGCCGATGGAACCTTCGGCTCGGCAACGTCAGTTTGAATTGGACTCCAGCTTCAGCGAGCGCCCGATTCCACTTGTCGACACCACGTTGCGCGTCTTCGATGTATTCGTCACGCAATACCTCGTTCATCGCATTACGCATGGGGACTTCTTCCCGCTTGAACCCTGCCACGATACCCGGTTGCGATAGCAGCGGCACGTCCATTCCGTACGTAGAATCGATCACGCGATGATCGGCGTAACTTTCTTCCTTGGCGCGCCCTTTGAGGCTCGAGGCAAAGAAGTTGGCTGCATTCGACGAAATCTCGCCGCCGAACAAATCGAGCGACACGGTATACCAGAAGTTGATGAACTTCTGAATCATCGGCAAATCGATGCCACCTTCGGCGCGAGCGTCTTCATTGGCGTTTTTCTTCATGAGTTCCGCCGTTCGTTGCACGACGCGTAATACGCCGGTTTCGCCAACGAACATATGATGCGCTTCTTCGGTCAACATGAAACGCGTCGTTCGCGAAAGCGGGTCAAAACCACTCTCGGCCAAGGCGAGAAGCTGGTATTTGCCGTCGCGATCGGTGAAGTACGTAAACATGAAGAACGACAGCCAATTCGTGCACGGCTCGTTAAACGCGCCGAGAATGCGCGGTTTGTCGGGGTTACCGCTACGACGTTCGAGCAATGCGTCCGCTTCTTCGCGTCCGTCACGCGCGAAGTAACTCTGGAGCAAATACACCATTGCCCACAAGTGCCGCCCTTCCTCGACGTTCACCTGAAAGAGATTCCGCAAATCGTACATGCTCGGACAATTCTTACCGAGAAGCCTTTGCTGCTCGACGCTGGCCGGTTCCGTATCGCCTTGCGTGACGATGAGCCTACGCAGAACGTTGCGGAATTCGCCCGGTATGGTTTGCCAAACCGGTTGACCAATGTGATCGCCAAAGATGATTTTGCGATCCGGCACCGGATCCGAAAGGAAAATGCCCCAGCGATAATCAGGCATCTTCACGTAATCGAAATTGGCCCAGCCTTCGTGGTCGACGCTCACGGCCGTACGAAGAAAGATCTGATCCTCTTGGAACCCTTCGGGTCCCATTTCTTTCCACCAGTCGACGAACTTCGGTTGCCAGGCTTCGAGCGCCCGTTGCAGCTTCTTATCCGAACCAAGATCAACGTTATTCGGGATGCGGTCGGAATTGACGACAGAACTCATGTTCGCCTCCAATCGAATTCAGGCCTCTCGGGCCGTCCATACATCGTGAGTGCGCCCCGTTCGCCTACGGCATTGGGACGCTGGAAAATCCAGTTTTGCCAGGCCGTCAAACGGCCAAAGATCTTGGTCTCCATGGTTTCCGGACCCGCAAATCGCAGGCTCGCTTCCATGCCCGTCAGCGCATCCGGCGACAAACTCGCCCGCTCTTCGATCGCAATGCGCACTTCATCTTCCCAATCCATTTCATCGGGCGTAAACGTCACCAGATTCAGCTTTCGCGCCAAACCCGCATCGAGCAGGCCCTTTTGCGATTCCAGCGCTTTCACAGCCTCGGGTTCGTGCAAGAATCGACTCTCCAACCGCGTCAAACCATTCGACATCCGGAACGCCCCGAAATTGAGTTCATCCAGAGCCACGACAGCAGCTTCGTCACCACCGTCCAGCATGTACGTACGATCAGCCGCCAACGCCAATTCGAACAAGCTGCCCGCGAAACACGAACCCGGTTCGACAAGCGCAAAAAAACTCTTGGCCGTCAAATCAAGACGCTTCAAAACGCGATGCATCTTGAGACGAATCTCGCCAGCGAGCCAATCGCCTTTTAATCCATGCAATGCCCGATCATGCGCGCGCACCGCCTCCGGATCACCCTTCGTCCGGAGCAGCACCAAGCCTACGGGCGCGTGATTAAATCGCAAATCGAGAAGCGCATCGTCCAGTTCGCGGAAGGCTTGTAATACCCAAGCCGACGAACCCTGTTGACGAAGCTCTTCCGATGTCTTCGCCGGCTCACCCTCGGGACCACGCATCGTGATTTCTGCCACGCGTGTCGCATTGTTGACCGATAACGTTACATACCGATATTCGGCCACGTACTTCTGGCCCTCTTCGGTCCGCTTCACGTCAAGCGGCGCAAGCGCAATCGCTGCCCCGACCTTGTCCTTGTTGGACGCGACAATCGCTTGGGCTTCTTCCGCGACGACTTGATCGAATCGGCTCTTGGGAATGGACTTGTCAACCAGTCGCCATTCTTCAGCGCGTTTTCCACGAACCCCTTCGGCCAACGTCGAAAACACATCCGCCAAATCGCGACGCACTTTGCGTTTGTCCACGAGACGCGTCAATCCGCCAGTTCCAGGAAGAACCGCCAACAATGGAGTTTCCGGGAACGACACAGCACTCGAACCGTCATCGCATAGAAGAATACGTTCGCACGCCAATGCCAACTCATAACCACCACCAGACGCAACCCCATTGAGCGCCGCGACATAGTGCTGTTTGCTCGACGTGCAGGCATCTTCCAACGCCAATCGAGTTTCATTGGTGAATTTACAGAAATTCACCTTGAACGCATGCGTGGACGAACCCAACATGTAGATGTTCGCCCCCGCGCAGAAAATGCGCTGCTGAGCACTCGTCACCAGCACGACCTTCACTTCAGGATGCTCGAATCGCAGCCGCTCAACAGCATCCGCCAATTCAATGTCTACCCCAAGGTCGTAGCTGTTCAGCTTCAACGCATACCCAGGACGCATTCCCGCGTCCTCGACCACATCCATCGCGAGCTTCGCCACCGGACCTTCGAAAGAAAGTTTCCAGTGCACGTAACGCTGCGGATGCGTCTCGAATCGGACAGGGCGCGCCAGCGCCCCACTGCCAGAAGTGTCTGTCGCCATCGCCAAACACTTCAACACAGTCCACGGACGGATGCAAGAACTATATTTCGCATTTGTCGAACAGCATGCAGTATAGTGCACTCATGGCGGTGTCGAAGAAGAGTCTTGTAGCCAAAAAGAAGGCAGAATCGGTCGACGTCGAGCTGTTGCGGCGAGTGGGAGAACGGATTCGGGGGGCGCGACTTTCGGCGGCGCTGACGTTGAGGGACCTGGCCAAGGCGTCTTCCATGAGCGAGCGGTTCTTGGTGACGCTCGAGTCTGGCAAGACGAACGTGTCGATTTTGCGGCTGAACGACATTGCAACGGCACTTGGAACGACGATCGTGACGCTGCTCGGTAGCGAGACACGACCGAATCGTACGACCTCAAAGGGTCCGATCGTTGCCT
Source organism: Polyangiaceae bacterium (assembly GCA_031415295.1). Taxonomy (GTDB): domain Bacteria; phylum Myxococcota_A; class Polyangia; order Polyangiales; family Polyangiaceae; genus Polyangium. The sequence goes on from JANORL010001478.1 coordinate 3,649, forward strand.
TGCTCGGCCTACGTGGAGCGGGAAAAACGACGCTTGGAGGACTGGCTGCATCGCGCCTCGGTCTGCCGTTTGTCGAAGTGGACGTTCGTATCGTGACCCGTACCGGCATGAGTTTGTCCGAGATCTTCGAGATGCAAGGAGCTGCATATTTCAGGCGTTTGGAACGCGAAGAACTCGAGCGGCTCGTGGCAGAAGGAAAGCCGGCGATTGTTGCTACGAGCGGCGGACTCGTGACGGATCACGAAGCGTTCGAACTGCTCCGTCGTGAAGCAGTCACGGTGTGGTTGCGAGCGCGACCGGAAGATCACTTTCAGCGTGTCGTCGATCAAGGAGATGCGCGGCCGATGGCCAGTCGACCCGACGCGATGGGAGAACTCGAAGCGATTCTGCGAGCACGGCGAGCGCTTTACGAGCGTTCACAATACATGATTGATACATCGGCGCTGGGCATTGATGGATCCGTGGAACGATTGGTGAGGATTGTCGAAGATACGCGGACAGGGAAGTGAATACTACTGCGGGACTTTCAATCCAATACGCATGCGCCTGTGCCGGTAGGGACGACCCTTTCGGGTCGCCCCCCGGACAGAGCCCAGCGAGCGGATTTCCCGCACTGGGCTCCCACTTCGGGTCAACGGGAGTCAAAGCGTACCGTTGGCCATGGATGAAAGATCCGAGGTAAC
>JANORL010001479.1:0-7162 GCA_031415295.1 Polyangiaceae bacterium
GCAGCGAACATTGCCAACATTGGTATCGGTGTGGGTGCTCTCGGCGTGATCGTGGGAGGCCTCGTCCTGATGACGGCGCCGTCCAAAAACGCACCGAAAACCGCGTCGACGTGGCAGATCACGCCGATCGTGACGCCACAAATTGCAGCTATTTCCGTGACGGGAGCGTTTTGACATGTTTACTATACGATCCATTGGACTCGTGCTCATGAGCGGAATGGCGTTTGGCCTAGGCTGCCAACTCATCGCCGGCGTCAACACGGACGCCACCTACGCGGAAAACGGTGGCAGCGGTGTCGGAACGGCAACCGCGACAAACTCGAGCAGCTCGACAACAAGCTCGTCGAGCGGCGGAGGTTCGGGCGGATCCGGCGGGAGCCCGGAATGCACAATGCTCAGCGATTGCATTGCCGGAGAATGCAAAACCGCGACGGCTTGTAACAACGGTGCTTGCGTCTGGAATTATGCAGCCTACGGACTTCTGACGTCATCGCAGCTTTATGGCGATTGTTTGGATCGTGTATGCGATGGTTTGGGCGGTATCAAGTCCGTCCCCGGGGATCTGGACAAAGACGCATACAACTGGGGAAACTCCTGTTTTGTACCCACATGCGACATCGCGGTGATGCCCCTGCCCATCCCCATGCCCAAAGCAGACGGAGAGATGTGTAGGACTGCGTGGAGCGATACGGTGGGCACTTGCAAGGACGCCAAATGCATTGAATGCATCGGTGGCGATTGCGGACCCATGAAAGTGTGCATACAGGGTCGATGCCGGCAGAATGCCTGCGCGAATATGGTGCAGGATGGCTTCGAGACCGATGTCGATTGCGGAGGTACGCATTGCCCGTCTTGTTCAGCGGGTTTCATGTGCATTGCCAACACGGATTGCACAGAAAAGTGCGACACGGCAGCCATGCCGCCGGTGTGTGTCTCGCCTTCGCCACCGTTGTGTAACGATGCCGTGCGTAACGCTGACGAAACGGACGTCGATTGTGGTGGTTCGTGCGCCAAGGAAATGCAGCCCAAGAAATGCGCCGACTTCAAGAATTGCTTATTCCCCGACGATTGCCAATCAGGTGTATGCAAGATCGGTGTATGCTACGAGGCGACGTGTACGGATTACGTCAAGAACCGTGACGAAGTAGGAATCGACTGCGGCGGCGCCACGTGTCTCCCCTGCCCCCCAAAACCTTGACAAGCCGCAAAAGCCGTGCTTAAACCGCGGCCACCATGACATCCGGAAAAACACCCCCCCGCGCCCCCGATGGCAGCGCCATCTTGCGGCATTCCGCCATTTCCGACGACCAAGACCCCCTCGTCATTCCCGTCGAAACCGCATGCGTGGACGAAATCGAGAATCACATGGCTCGGTTTTTCGGCCCTGTCGCCAACGTCTTTCACGAACTCGTCTCCGACAAAATCCACATCGACGTCCATTTCATACCGCCCACACCCGAACGTAACCATTGGACGTTGTTTACCACCGGCATGAGTGCCCTGCCCATGACTGTTCCGGACGGCGCCGAAGATTTTCAATATGCCGAAGTGATGATTTTTCTGCCCGCTTCGTGGAAAATGGAAAAACTTGGCGAATCACCGCCCCCCGCGGACCTCGAACGATGGTATTGGCCCGTTCGCTGGCTGAAAAAGCTCGCTCGATTGCCACACGATTACAACACGTGGCTCGGAACGCTCCATACGATTCCCAATGGAGATCCCCCGCGACCGTTTTCACCCGATACGAAACTTTGCGGTTGGGTGCTGATTCCGCCGTTCAGTGCCGGCGACGAAGCGCAAAGCGTGAACGTGTCCGACGGGCGCGTCGTGCATTTCTACAGTTTGTATGCCTTGCATGCGAATGAAATGGAATTGAAGCTCAAAAAGGGTGGCGAAGCGCTTCTCGAGGCGCTTTCAAAAGAACATGCGAGCGAAGTTTTGAATGTGGCGCGTCCATCGGTGGCGGGAAAAAAGAAATGGGCGCCGTTTAGTTGACCACCGAAATCGTCAGGGGTCGTAGCGACATCGGGAAGCGCTTCTTGTTATGGCAACACGTGCAAACTTGCATTCGGTGCGGGTCCCCGCAGGCGCGAGGGTCAGCGTGCCAAATCCGCGCCGTCTTGTCGTAAAAGACACAGGCGAGGTTTCAGGCGTTGGGTTGCGGGCGAGGCTGAGCCACGCGGGGTCGAATCTTCTTGACGATTTCGTTTATTCGGGGCAAACCCGATCTCGCCATGACCAACCCGGACGAGAAAAACGATGGGTCGACGACGCCTCCTGCAACGGTGCCCAAAGTCGCATCACCTCACGATACCCTTTTCTACAAAATCTTTTCCGATCCCAAGCTTGCCGCTGCGGAACTGAAGAGCATCCTACCGGCGGACGTTGCGGCGCACATCGATTGGGATACCCTTCGCACGGTTCCGCACAGGTTCGTCGACGGAAACTTGGGCAACCACGTCGCCGATATTCTCTTGTCGGCCGAGGTGCGCCAAAAGAAAACCTACATTCATCTACTGTTCGAGCATTCAAGTGGACCCAAGACGAATGAATTGCTTCAAGCCTTGCGGTATCAGGTGCGCATTTGGGAGAATGAAAAACCGCAAAGCAATGACGATGGCGCGCGGCATTTGACGCCCATTCTCACCGTGATCCTGCATCACAGCGAAACGGGGTGGAAGGGACGCTTTCGGTTTGCGGACTATTTCGGACTCGATGAGGGTCTTGCGCGAGTGTTTGGCCCGTACTTGGTGAACTTCGGCGTCTTCGTGGATGACATAAGCAAGCTTGACACCGAAGCGTTGTTGTCTCGACCGGTGCCTCCCGAGGTGCAGGTGACATTGTTTGCATTGCGGTTTGGCCGAACGGGACGTCGGGTCCTCGACGAACTGCCGAAGATTGCGCCGACGATTGGCAAGTTGCTGGCTCAGACACACGGACCACTTGTCGTCCGGCTGTTCTTCGTGTACATGTCGGGAGTCGCGAAACTATCAGCGGCGGAGATACGCATGGCACTGCAAGATACGTCGGAACCCGTTTTTGATCCGGAAATGCAAGCCGTCTGGGAGCAGTTCGAAGCTGGCGAACGACAAGGCAAGCTCAAGGGCGAGATCGACGGCCAACGCAAGACGTTGAAGCGTTTGCTTGGTCAGCGCTTCGGCGTGTTGTCTGCGCATGCGACCGTGCGCATCGATAGCGCCTCCGTCGGTGAGCTCGAGGCGATGGAGTTGCGCGTGCTCGCTGCGCCCACGCTGGAAGAAGTGCTGGGAAAGCCGATTGATTCGGCGAGTTGAGCGCGTGCCATGGTCGTCGGACCACCTTCGACGCGGATGATTTCGTCCTCCTGGGCACCTCCCCCTCCAGTTTTGAGAATCGTCTCTTTAACCCCACGCGGGGCCGCAGATCGCGTTACGCGGTCCCAGAACGTTCCGTGCCAAACTACGGGGTGGATTAAAATCCACCCCGGGGTTACGGGAGGGCGAACGGTTCGCGTTTTATGAGCCGAAGGCCTTGCGGACTCGAGCAGGTGCTGTTGGCAACGTTGAGTTGTCAATAAGCGTAAACGGGCCGGCAACCGCTCGGAACGCGACACCCTCACGAAAAATGTGGTTACGAAAAAGCGGAACGTGGCACCACCTTCAGACCTCCTGATCTCTACCGACGGTCCAGCCGGCCTTCGTTGCCACGACTCGGGCTCAATGAGAGCGAGTTGGTCGGGGTACGTAGTGGCGTGTGCGTGATTCGCGCAAGGAATTTGAGGCGAGCCGATCTTGCGTGCGTTCACGGTCAAACTGTGTCAGGTTTGGCGTGGACGGGAGAGCCCAATGCCGCAAGTTCATTTGCCCATATTTCCAGCAACCGTGACACGAATCAGTTCCGTGCTGGCGTTTGAAAAGCGTGATGGTCGAGTTACGTACTTCAATGGGTTGACGCCAGTGTTTTTTCATCTCGAGGACGATCTGCAAACGTTTCGGATGATCACGAGCCAGTTCTGCGCAAACGGCAATTGCACGCAACCGGAGATCGTGCGGGCGTTTGGCGTCCCTTTGGCAACGGTCAAACGTTATTGTGCCCTCTATCAAAAAAAGGGCGCCGCGGGATTCTACGCACCACGCGTTGCACGAGGGCCAGCCGTATTGACGAAGGCTGTGTTGGAAAAGGCGCAAGAGCTATTGGATAAAGACGTTCCCGTCGCCGACGTTGCCGATCAGCTTGCTATCAAGCAGAACACGTTGGAAAAAGCGGTGCGCGCAAAACGATTGCACGTGGCAAAAAAAAAGCCTCGATCCCGATAAGCACCAAAAGCGAGCGCAGCGTCGAAGACAGCCAGGCAGAGATGGGCATGGGCGCCACTGACACATTAGGACGGGTCATGGCAAGCCTCGGCGGGATGACCGAAAGTCCAGTGCACTTCGAGCCAGCCGCGGATGTTGCCAATGGTGGGGTCCTGTTGGCTGTGCCTGCGTTGTTAGCTAATGGTTTGCTCGCGCATACAGACAAGTTCTTTCAATTGCCGCGTGGATATTACGGCATTGCGAGCGTCTTCAGTTTATTGGCATTTATGGCGTTATGCCGAGTCAAACACCCAGAGTCCCTTCGGTATTGTGCTCCGGGAGAATGGGGCAAGCTGCTCGGCCTTGATCGCATTCCCGAGGTGCGCACACTTCGTACGAAGTTGAAAATATTGAGTGAATCAGGGAATGCACCGCTCTGGAGCGCGCAGTTATGCGAAGATTGGATGGCTGACAATCCAGAGGCATCCGGCGTGCTCTACATTGACGGCCATGTGCGCGTCTATCATGGCAGCCAGACGAAGTTACCACGGCATTACGTGACTCGCGAACGGCTGTGTTTGCGTGCGACGACCGATTACTGGGTCAATGCAATGGACGGTCAGCCATTCTTCTTGGTCAACAAAGCCGTCGACCCAGGGTTGATCGATGTGTTGCGTGAAGACATCATTCCACGGCTTCTGCGTGATGTTCCAGAACAACCGTCCGAGCAACAATTGAATGCCGATCCGATGTTACATCGCTTCACCATCGTTTTCGATCGAGAAGGCTATAGCCCAGCCTTCATGCTCGAGGCGAAGAAACAACGCATTGCCTGCATCACCTATCACAAACACCAAGACGCAGATTGGCCCGTGGAAGAGTTTGTCGAACACAATGTCCGCCTTGGTGCTCGTAATGAAGTGGCGATACTCGAACTCGCTGAACGCGGGGTTTGCCTCAGCAATGGGTTATGGGTCCGTGAGATCCGAAAGCTCACTGCGACTGGCCATCAAACATCCGTTCTGGCGACCGATTATCGGTCGGATTTGGCGCCGATTGCTGGGCAAATGTTTTCCCGGTGGACTCAGGAAAACTACTTCCGTTACATGCGGGAACACTTCAGTTTAGACCGGCTTGCTGACTACCAGACCCAACCACTGGATGAGTCCACACGGCTGGTCAATCCATTATGGCGTAAAATCGATAATCAGGTTCGTAGCAAAGTCGGCATCCTGCAGCGCAAGCACGCTCAATTCGGTTCAATACAACTCACCGGCGACATCGAGCCCGCGCAAGTCGAACGCTACGAGCGTAATAGGGCAACGTTACAACAGGAAATCGAGTGTCTGCAAGCCGATGTCGACAAGCTCAAGAATGCCCGCAAAGCGACGCCGCACCACATCAAGGCCGCCGACCTTTCCGACGAGGATCGTTTTCGTTCCCTGAGCACTCGCACCAAGGACTTTGTCGATACAATAAAGATGATCGCCTATCGTGCCGAAACCGCAATGACCCATATCGTCAGAGAGCACTCCAAACGCAGTGATGATGCACGTTCCCTGCTGCGCCAGATCTACTCCACCGAAGCTGACCTCGTCCCCGACCGCGCTGCAGGCACTCTTACCGTCCGTTTGCACCATATGGCCAATCAAAGCGCCGATTCCACCGCTCGCCATCTGTGCGACGAACTCAACGCCACGATGACCCAATTCCCAGGCACCAAATTGCGCCTCGTCTACGAATTGGTGTCGACCCAGAATCCGTGAGGTCAGGAGGTCTGATACTAACCTCTACGCATCGCATGGTTCCACTAAGCGAAATCGTAGAGCTTGCGCCTGCTCAATCCCCGGCTGTCATCCAACGCGAGGGAGGCGAGCGGCGTATTGCCATTGGTGCGACTGCAAGTGGCGCGTCATTGACGGGCGCCGTGGCCACGTTGGAATCCCAGGTGCGGCAAATGCAGCTCCCGCCCGGCTATCGTGTCGACATTGGTGGTGAGGCTGCGGCGCGGAGCCACGCCGCAGTGCGGCTCCTCGTTGTGGGCGCGCTCGTTTTGGCAGGCATTTTCATGTTCCTTGCGATTGCATTTGAATCGCCTCGCGATGCGGGAATCGTACTTCTCAACATTCCGCTGGGTCTCGTAGGCGGGGTTGTCGCGGCGGCCGTCACGCCCGAAGGGCTCTCGGTCGCGGGGTTCGTCGGGTTCGTGACGCTTTTCGGAATCATTTGTCGCAATGGAATCATGCTCGTGGCTCACAAGCGCCAACTGGATCGCGAACACGCGGACGTGCCTCCTGTCGAGCGGGTGCTGCGTGCTGCGGAGGAGCGCTTGCTGCCGATCCTCATGACGGCGGCGACAGCGGGGCTTGGACTTTTGCCATTGGCGCTATCGTTTGAGGCGGCTGGGAGCGAGCTGGAAGCACCAATGGCGCTCATCGTCTGCGGCGGCCTGGTTACGTCGACTGCGCTGAACCTCGTTGTATTGCCGGCCGTATATGTGTGGTTCGCCCTGCGTAGTAAAGTGTCCGATGCCTAGGGCAAGTTGCGCCCGGAGCATCGATGAGGGTCCGCATCACTTGATGAAGGTTTTGTCGAACCGAGCGCGCGCCTATGACCGATGGGTGCTCGAAATGACCGGGCGGCCATCATACGTCGAGCGAGGCGATGGCGCTTCCCGCAAGTGATGCCCCCGCAACCACTTCGGCACCCCCCTCATGAACTGCCGCGACGTCACGCGTATCCTTCCTCCACACCCACACGAGCACGTGTGCCCCTTCGCATCTTCCATCGCAGCCCACGCCTTCGCTTCCCCACGCTGCGCGCCTGAACCCTTCGCAAACACGAGCGTTCCTACGATCTGCACTTTTGGGCCCAAGGTAAGGGGAGCC
>JANORL010001480.1:0-1719 GCA_031415295.1 Polyangiaceae bacterium
CGCGCTGTTTGGCGGCATCGCATAGTTCCTCGAGAATCTTCGCGCCGACACCCACGTTGCGCCACGTCTTCGCCACGGCCATCCGACCGATTCGCGGAACCGGCTGATCCAATATCAATCGTCCGGTGCCGATCACGTTGCCGGCTGCGTCGCGCGCAACGGCATGCACACCACCTGCGTCCAGATCGTCCATGATGACTTCAACGGGTACACTTTGCTCTTCCACGAATACATCTATGCGAACCTTTGCGAGCGCATCGTGCTGCTGGCTCCAGTCGACAATTTGAACGGTAAACGGCTGTGATGGCGTCATGTTTTGCGAATAGGAAAATTCAGAATTAACGAGGCGCATCATAACCGTGTTTTACAGCCAGTTGACAGACGCGATGGCGTCGCGCCCAAGATTAGGCGAACCCCCTATTCCGGGATTATTAGTTCGCGCAGACCGGCGTGCTCAGCGCCTGATAGATTTCGCCCGTGCGCGTGCTTTGCACGAACGCGACCAGCGACAAGTCGGCGCGCTTCCAGTCTTGTTCGAACGCGATTGGCCGCTTGATCACGAACCTGCCCTCGGCGCGATCTTTGGCTTCGCCGACTAGCGGCCCATGGAGCGCACGGACGACGTGATCGTGCTTGAGGGTGCTGCCGCGGTTTTCTCCCGCCGTCACGCGGTTGGACAAATTGTTTTCCGTGATCGCCAGGAACACAGCCGCATCAGCGCGATCGGAAACTTGCGGTAGCGTTGCGGTCAACACGGCATCCAATCCGCTCGTCGCGGTTGCAAACTCGAGCGCCAGGTCTGCACGCGGCGGGCGCGCGGCAATGACTTTCAGATTGGCGCCGAATGACGAAAAAATGCTGCCGGTACTTTGATTCCGGCCATTCAACATGACCTGCGGCGTGTACGAAGTTCGTCCGCCTTGCCGGCGTACCAATTCCCGCTGGCGCTCCGAATAGATGGGCTTCGCGAAGCGATCTTTCCAGCCGATGTAGTCCCAGTAATCGACGTGAAACGCGAGCGGCACCACGCCGTCCTTCTTGACATTCAGGGTGGAGAACCATTTGTCGGCCGGCGGGCAGCTATCGCAGCCCTCGGAGGTGTACAACTCCGCAATAGCGATGCTTGAAGTTCCGCTGGAAACCCTTTGCGTACCAAAGCAACTTGCCGCAGACGCGCTCGAAGTCATCGACATTGCTGCGCTCGCGAGCGCCATCACCATTGCCATCCGCATTGCGTACCCACTTCCGAACAAGAGTTTGCAGTTGGTCGGACAACGATGCTGCGGCTTACAGTACAGCGCGACTATTTCTTTGCGGCGTCGTATCGGCTCACGCCGTCAAGAATGGCTTTCTTGGCTTCCTCGGCACCGACCCAACCCTGCACCTGCACCCATTTACCCGGTTCCAGGTCTTTGTAGTGCTCGAAAAAATGGGTGATCTGGGTTTGCGTGAGTTCCGGCAAATCGCGCGACGATTGCACGTTCCGGTAGATCGGCGTGAGCTTGTCGATCGGAACGGCCAACAACTTTTCGTCGGCCCCCGCCTCGTCGATCATCTTCAGCATGCCTACCGGACGACAACGCACCACCACGCCGCAAATCAGTGGATAAGGCGTCACCACCAGCACATCGACCGGATCGCCGTCGCCAGAAAGGGTGCGCGGAATATAGCCGTAGTTGCACGGGTAATGCATCGATGTCGACATGAAACGGTCGATGA
>JANORL010001481.1:0-3427 GCA_031415295.1 Polyangiaceae bacterium
ATGCACGAGGTGCGGGAAGCGCTTGAAGCGACCACGCCGGATGATGCGGCTATCGAAATCGACGCGGCCGCCATTGTGTTTGCAACGCTCGAGGGGCGAATGATCAAACGACAAGCGTCGGAGATTCCCGATTTGTGGAAAATGGGTTCAACCCTCATCACGACCGACAAACTTGCCATGCATACCGGCGAATTGCTTTTTGCGGCGCGAACGAAAGTTGCCGCCAATGCCCCGGATGCCGTCGCCGCGCTTGCAAAAGCGAATATGTACGCGACGAAATACTTCTACGCGTCGGTTTTGAATTATGGCTACAAGGTCGAAGTGGCCGTCGCCGGGGCAATGAACGGCGAGGTTACGCAGGCTGAAGGCGGTACATTTTCCGAAGGGCTTTCGACTGCTTTTTTGGGTGCGGACGACGCGAGTGCCAAACCCATGCGTGACGTTTGGACGGGCCCGGCATCCGGCGTGACGATTGCCACGCTTCGTCCCATTACCATTGGGGTGTACGGCAAAGTCGCGGCGGATGCGGCCAGCTACTATTCGCTTCCCGAATCGCCCGCGCAAAAAGAAATGATTGAATTGGCTGGTAAAATCGCCGGTGCCATTGAAGTATTGACGGAAGCGCTCGATGCCAGCGGTGCCGACGTCCCTGCACTTCAAGGCAAAGCCGCGAGTCTCGTGGATGCAGCCGTCGCGAATGACATTGCCGGCGCGGACGCGCTAGCCAAAGAGCTTTCCGCGGCAATCGCCGCTGCTGCGAAATAACGTAGTCTCGTGGGTGTGCGTTATGGTTCGGAAAGTTAAACTTGCATTTTGGGGTTTGATGGCGCTGCTCGTGGGTTTGGCGGCCGTCGCGTGCCGCGACATCGACGAACCGCCGCCCTTACCCGCATTCGATCCGGATGCGCCTCTCGATGGCGGCACCGAAGGTGGCATAACAAAGTCATCCGTTTACCCTTGCGCACACTCGTTCGTGTCGTGACATGAATTGCCTGAAACTTCGCCTGCTTTTGCCCACATTCGCACTGCTTTGCAGTGTCTCACCGGTTTGCGCCGACGAACCCACGCCCGGAACTCCTCCTGCGAACGCTCCGGGACAAACTTCATCCGAAAAGGTATCCCCCAAAGACCCGCCATCGAATCCGTCTGTCCCGACAACCACCGAGGCCACCGCCGCGACGAATACCGAGGCGTCGCCGCCATCGAAATCCCCTAGCGACATCGTCGAAGTCAGCGTTTTTGGCCGCCGCGACGATGCATTACAAAAAATACCCGGTTCAGGGACGCTCGTAGGGGCCAAAGAGATTCGGCGTGCCCAGCCAAACGATGCAGGTGAACTTTTGCGACGCGTGCCGGGTCTGCATGTGCGGCCTGAAGAAGGCATGGGCATGCGCCTGAATCTTGGAATGCGCGGCCTCGACCCTACACGTAGCCGCCAAGTGCTCGTGCTCGAAGACGGTATGCCCGTTTCGATCAATCCGTACGGCGAGCCAGATCTTTATTATTCCGTGCCTGTGGATCGAATTCGCGCCATCGAAGTCGTAAAAGGTTCCGGGAGCATTCTGTTTGGCCCCCAAACCATCGGTGGCGTGGTCAATTTCGTCACCGTGACTCCTCCAGACAAACCCGAATGGACGCTCGACGCACAATACGGCCAGCGTAATTACCTCAAACTTTTTGGATTGTATGGAGGCTCGGCTGCGGATGGCGCTGCTCGATACGTCGTTCAATTGTCACGCCGACAAGGTGACGGCATTCGCGGTTTCGAGTTTGGCACGACGGACTTCTTGGGCAAGGTTGCCATCGCGACGTCGGACAAAAGTGACGCCACGGTGAAGGTTGCGGTGTATGACGAGTTTTCCCGTTCGACCTACGTGGGACTCAGCCAAAGCATGTTCGAACTGGATCCTCGTCGACCGACAATTGCTCCGCACGATTCGTTTTACGTGCGGCGTTACGACGCCTCCATTACGCACGAATACCGCGCGAGTGAAGCGACGCGTATTCGCACATTCGTTTATGGGTACATCACGAATCGCGCGTGGCGCAGGCAAGACTACGATCGCGAAGAATTGCCGGGAATGGCGTACGAGCGAATCGTGGGTGATCGTTCGACGCCTGGTGGAGCCGTTTATTTTCGCGATACAGCGACGACACGCGATCGTAAATACGAAGTGCTGGGCATCGAGCCGCGGCTTGAGCATCGTTTTTTTACGGGCAAGGTTCGGCATACATTGACCACGGGCGTTCGATTGCATGCGGAAACAGCCGAACGCTTGCAATACCTCGATGAATTCGCCACATCGAATGCCGGTGCCTTGCAAAGCGAAGAGTTCCATCGCACGTACGCATTTGCGGCGTACGTCCAAGATCGTTTGGCATTTCGTGACGACTTGCTCGTGACACCCGGGGTGCGCGTCGAAACGATGGATTCATTGCGTCACGTTCGTCGCACGAACCAAGGAGGCCCACCTCGCGACGTTTGGATTCGCGGGGAAAGCGCGAATACGGCGATCATGCCGGGCATTGGTATGGTCGGCGGAACACCGAAACTCAACGTTTTCGGTGGTGTGCACGTTGGATATTCACCTCCGCGGGTGACGGCGGCCATAGCCACAAACGGAGCTGACGCGGGTCTCGACGCCGAACAAAGCACGAATTTCGAGCTAGGTGTGCGGCTTGCCAAACCCCAATGGTTACGAGCAGAATTGACCGGGTTCGTGATGAATTTCCGAAATCAAATCGTGACCGGAAGCTTGGCCAGCGGTCAACAAAGCGAGCTCGTCAATGGAGGGCAAACGTTGCATGGTGGTGCCGAATCATCGGTGTCCTTGGGGATCGGGCAGGCGTTCAAGTTACCACTGACGCTCGATCTTGCCGTGCGGTATACGTTTTCCAAAGCGACATACCGCAGCGGTCCTTTCGACGGCAACCGTTTGCCTTATGCACCATTGCATACGGCGAGCCTTTCTCTAAATGCCGAACACAAGATTGGGTTGGGCGGCGAAATCGCCTGGACGTACGTGTCGGATCAATTCGCGGACGAAAACAACACGATCGCGGTCGATCCCACGGGGCGTCTTGGCTTGCTGCCGGCATACAACGTGGTCGATGTGAATGTGCGTTACCGACATGCGAAAACGGGCCTCGGTGCGCTCGTGACCGTAAAAAACGCACTCGACCAAGTTTTCGTGGCGACGCGCCTCCCCGACGGCATTCACACCGGAGGTTTCCGGCAAGTGAATTTCGGATTACGGTGGGATCACAAATAACAAGTGCGAAAAACCAGTGTTGGCAGATGCTTGATTTCCCGGCGCCGCGGGTTGAGAGGGTGTTCCTCAGGCGTTGCGAGCGTAACGAAGCTAGGGAGGGCGGCGGAAGCGTACATCGTACGCTGAGCAAGCCCGACCGACGATTCGTTACGCGC
>JANORL010001482.1:0-3485 GCA_031415295.1 Polyangiaceae bacterium
TGGATCGGGCGGGTTTTACACCCGATGGCGGGTTTTTCCACGATGGAGCACCGGAAGGCGCGAAGCGAATCGATGCTCGTGAAGCCGACGCGTTGATTGCGTTTCTCGCGTTGCTTTGATAGGCTGTTACGGAATTTTCGCGTTGACGATCGCTACGGCATCCAAATCGAATCCCGCGGTCGGTGTGCCGCCCGCTTCTTGCACATCGCGAATGCAGACAAACCGCACCTCGGGCACACCGAGGCTGGCCAGATCGAATTGATCGCCCCCAGAAACCGATGGATCCACGGAGGAAATGCCAAGGTCACCGTTGGCAAACACTGGTGTGTATCCAGCGCAGCCGACGGGGGGCATTGCTCCGGAATCACAAGGAAACGTCGTCCAAGTTTGGCCGTCCGAACTCACGGATACTTCGCCGAGCTCACTAAAAACCAGGTCCCCGTTTGCGCCATAAAGAAATGGATTTTCGAACACGGTGAAATCGACCCCAGGTCCATCGACGATGGCATTACTTCCGAATCCGATCGTTATGGTGCCCCCGCGGCCAAGCGACAAGACGTTGATCCCTCCTTGTGTTTTGCCATTTCCAAGCGGTTCACCATAAATGATCTCTGGATATTGATCTTCGCCATAACCGGCCCCTTCGCCGGCCTCGAAGGATTCCACGCAACTTACCGTGCGAGTGGCTGGCGCGGACGTATTGCACGCGTAAGGCGATGGAGTTTCATTGCCACTTTCGACACTAGGAGCACTGCAACCCATTACGATGAAACAGACCGAGCACACGGATACGACGAATGTGTTTTGCATTGACGTCGAATAGCAAATGCCAGGAGGCGGAGCCAGCGCTTCGAGCCGGTCACGCTGCTGCATGCGACCGGTGGATGATTTTCCTCATTATTCGAGAAAAGAAATTTCATGGGCATTGCTTTGTCACTCGTACTAAATCCTTGTCGTGATTCATCGACCGCCGTTTGCTCGTGCGTCTGCGTCTGCTGTCGACAAAGCCCGCATCTTGCTGGAGCGCGCCCTCGGCCCGTCCAAAGTCATCACGTCCGCGGATGCATGTGCCGCATACGCGGGCGATGAATCAGATCAAGACCCCGTCGTTCCTGATGCCGTCGTACTTGCTACGTGTGCAAACGATATCGTGCTTGCTTTGGCTGTTGCGAACGAAGCCGAAGTCCCCATCGTTCCGCGCGCTGCAGGAAGCGGCAAATCAGGCGGTTGCGTGCCGGTGAGCGGAGGCATCGTGCTCGTCACGTTGGGCATGAATTCCATCAAGGAGATCGACCGCGACGAACTCTTGGCGGTTGTCGAACCGGGTGTCATTCTCGCGGACTTTCATGCAGCCGTCGAAGCCGAAGGTCTGTTTTACCCGCCAGACCCGAACTCGCTCAACATCTGCGCGCTCGGTGGAAATCTTGCGGAAAATGCTGGCGGTCCGAGGGCTTTTAAGTACGGCGTTACGCGCGAGTACGTGCTCGGCGTCGAAGCCGCGCTCATGAACGGCACGCACATTCGCGCGGGGCGACGTACGGTCAAGGGTGTCACGGGGTATGACATCACGAGTCTTCTCGTTGGAAGTGAAGGCACGCTCGGCGTATTTACCGAAGCCACGTTGCAGCTCATTCCGAAGCCTGCGGGTGTCGTGACGTTGCTTGGTTTGTTCGAGAAAGCAAACGATGCGGGGCTTGCGGTGTCGGCGATGATTCGTGCGGGGCTTGTGCCGCGATGTTTGGAGTTCATGGATCCGGGTGCATTGTCGGCCGTGCGTGCGCGTGGCGTTCCTGTGGACGAACGTGCGGGTGCCATGTTGCTCATCGAAGTGGACGGCGAGCCTTCGACCACGGACGCGGCGATGGAGCGTATTGGGGAAGCGTGCATCGCGGCTCGAGCGATCGATGTTCTCGTGGCGCAAGACGCTTCGCAACAAGCGCGTTTGTGGGCAGCGCGGCGAGCGCTTTCACCGGCGACACGGGCGATGGCGCGTTTCAAAATTTCCGAAGATGTTGTTGTTCCGCGTATGCGTTTGCCCGATTTGCTCAGCGAAATCGAGCGTATTTCCGAAGAGACAAACATTCGCATGTTGAGTTATGGCCACGCGGGTGACGGCAACTTGCACGTCAATTTTTTGTGGGACGACCCGGATGCTTCCGTGCGTGTCGAACGAGGGCTCGAGGCACTGTTTCGCGTGGTCGTAGGCATGCGTGGCACCCTCACGGGTGAACATGGTGTGGGTACGTCGAAGGCTGAATACTTGCCGCTCGAACAATCCGCGGAACTCATCCAATTGCAGCGCGACATCAAGCGTGTGTTTGACCCGAAAAACCTTTTGAACCCCCACAAAATTTTCCCTCGTCGTGGACATGGCGTCTGCTAAGAACGGCCCGTGCGTGTAATCGGCATCGACCCTGGAAGTCGACATCTCGGGTGGGGCGTTTTGCATCGCGAAGGCAGTCGCATCGAGCATGTGGCGCACGGAGTCATCGACGTGAACCTCGACGGGACGTTTTCTGATCGATTGATCGACATCGATGATCGTCTCGCAGAAGTCATCGCGAAGCATTTGCCGACTGTTGCGGCGGTCGAAAGCATCTTTTTTTCGAAGGATGCGCAAAGTGCCGCGAAGCTTGGTCATGCGCGCGGGGTCGTCCTTTTGCGGCTCGCACGTTCGTCATTACCAACCAGCGAATACCCTCCGGCGCTCGTCAAGCGTACGGTGGTTGGTCGCGGAGCCGCGGACAAACAGCAAGTCGGCATGGTGGTGACGGCCATCTTGCGCCTTGGTACTCCACCTCGCGCCGACGCTTCCGATGCGCTCGCCATCGCGCTCACGCATCTCAACGTGGCCGGATTCCATGCGGCTATGTTGGCCTCGAATCCCCCGAAAAAAGCACGTCGAAAGGCAGATCTACCGTGAGGTTGCATCACTTTCGACAAGGCTCCGTCCAAGCGCCAGTCCCTTACGAATCGCTAGGTCTTCGATTAAGTACTCATCACACACAGGACAGAACGATGCGCCAGTCTCGAATTTTTTCCGTTGCTTCCCTCGTCGCCATGAGCGCGTTTCTTCTCTGTTCCCCGGGCGCTTTTGCAGATGCCCCGGCTGCTCCAGCCAAACCTGCTGCACCGAAAGGTCCGACGGCGGATGAGATTGGCAAGAAAGTTCAGCAGTTTTACGACTCGCTGAAGACGTTCAAAGCAACGTTCACGCAGACGTACACGATCAAAATTCAGAACGTGAAAAAGGAATCGAAGGGCAAGGTCACCTTCGAGAAACCCGGCAAAATGAACTGGGTTTACGACGCGCCGAACGGCAACCGCGTCGTCTCCGACAGCACCACGATTCGCGTGTACGAAAAAGACAACGAGCAGATGTACGAGACGCCCGTGAAGACGTCGCAATATCCAGCGGCGCTCGCGTTTTTGATGGGCAAGGGGCAACTCATCAAGGACTTCGACTTGCGACTACTCGATGCAGC
>JANORL010001483.1:0-10069 GCA_031415295.1 Polyangiaceae bacterium
TCGGTCGCCAAATCGGTTGCAGTGCGAGCTTTTTGCGCGCGAAATCGCGCTTGGTCGCCTTTGCTCATGGCGCCGGTGTAGCTGAACATGGGATTTTTCCGGGGTATGGGGGGTCAGGTTGAGGAAGAATCAGCCAAGCCAAGTTTTGCGTCGATCGATTGCATTTCGCGCTTGACTGCTTGCTGGGCTGCAATGAGCGTTTTGTAATTGCCAATCAACCGCACATCTTGACAATCCACGACTGATTGGCCAAAGCACACTTGACACAGTCCAAGTGTGAAGTCTGTTTGGTTGGGGAATCGCACCGCCGAAAAGACGTATGTCCGTTTGCCGCGCACTTCGACATGGCAGCACAATGCAGCTCTATCCCAGAAATTCATTTCTTCCTCCCGAAAAACTGCGAAATCGCCGCGAGTTGCGAAAGGGCGAACGTTCCGAGTGCAAGCCCTCCCGCAACCCATGCCCAAGCTGGCACCTCTTTGACGGCATCACGGACGAAAGCCTTGCCCTCGTCGGCCTTGTCGACAATCGCCTTGGCCGTTTTCAACGTCTCGTCTGAGCGCTCAATATCAAACGTGGTTTTGACCGGCTCCCGAACAAACGGCGCGGCTACTTTTTTTGCCTCGTCTAACTCTTCCGCGTACCTTTCGAGTCGTCGAACATCGGCCGTTACTGAGGTGATTTCAGAAACGTCAATATCGGCGGCATTGTTTCGGGCTGCTGTGAAGAACCGATCAAGGTCCTGTTGCGTATCTTTCGTGAATGGCAATTTTTCGGCCACACCCCATTTTTTAAGCGCTGACCATTTTTTGGCCAACTCGATCACGCGGGCGTATGCCTCCTGAGAAGGCATCAGGCCAACACTCCATTGTCGGCATCAAGGATTTGCGAGCGTTTTGCACGTTCCTTGTCCAACGAATAAACGTTGTTTCCTTGGACCTCGCGCATGAATGCGACGGCGAGGCGTTTCAGGCCGGGAAACGGCTCATTACCCAAAACGGCAAGCATTTCGTCGAATTCGTTGTCTTCATTGACGGGAATGTCTGCAGGAGGCGGGGGGGGTGGCGGGGATGGGCGTTTCTGCGTTTCGTCCGGCTGAGCGGGGATGGGGCAAGGCTTACCATGGCAAGGTTGCGGGCAAGGCACTTGTGGCACAACGAGGTGGGCAACAGGTTCATCGCGAAACAAAGATCGAACATCGAAGTAGAGTGAACGGGCAATGTTCACGCGTTCGCCTTGTGCGCGCACTTCAAGCAACTTGGCTTCGGCGCGCCGTTGCAGCCCAAGAGATTGGAGGAAGAGGCCAAGGCCCGCAACGCAGCGTTTGATCGACTTGGAAAAGCGCATGCAACCATTGTTGCCGCAGCTGAAGAACGTGCATCACTTGCAAGCCGATACGTACTCCAGGTGGGTGTTGCATTGGCTTGCAAGCGGCGCAGGGCGTCGATCATTTCAGATCAGGATTGGGGGGCGCGTTTGGGCTTTTGCGTAAATCCCTTTTGCCGACATGTCGACTTCGCCAGCGGTGATTTTGCCGTCGTGATTCTTGTCGAGTCCTTTATTCTGATCCCAAATCAACCGGATAAATTTTGCCGCTTTTATTTGGGCGTCAGAATCACCCTTTGGGGCCGCATCCTTGTCGCCGATGACGTAATCGTCGGGCTTGCCAACGCACGACGGGAAAAATACGGCGCGGAGCGCCTGCTCAGGAGTCCATCGCCCTTTGCGCGATGGAAAGGTTTTTGCCATTGATTGCCAATACGCAATGACGAACGGCAATTGACCCATAGCGTCCATCGCCAGGAGTTGGTCAAGCGACGTTCCGTAGGACTTCGCCGTTGATTGGATCCATTGAATTAATCCGGCAGCAATGAGCTTTCCCTTCTGCACATTCTTTGCGTCGGGTCGAAAGTTCGACTCGTGCTTCATGACGGAAAGCGCGGCATTTGGGTCGACGCCCAGGTTCAGAAGCGCAACCGCGAGTTGACGCAAGAACTCGAGCGGCAAACGTTCGATGCCTTCGAATGCCCACACCGCGTATCCAAGCGGTGGTTCACTCGCTGGGCCAACGATATTCCAACCATAGCCGTACGCCAATCCCATTCCCACGCCAAACCCAACCAACAACAGCAAAATCATCGGAAAGCCTCCACGTAAGATTTCGGCAAACCAAGCGAAAGATAGTGATCGAGCAAATCAATTGGTCGACCATCAAGTCGAGCGTCGCGGCGAATCGGTTGCAATAATTGCGAATAGTCGTAGTGCGTCGCATCGTGTCGACCGCCTACCGTTTGAATAGGACTTCCCGACACGTCAAACCCACCATAGTTGACCGCGCCATTTTCGACAATGCGAGGGTGCAAAATCCAATACTTCCAGGGGCCGGCGATAACGCTTTCGTGCGGCAAAGCCTTCAATTGGCGGTCGATTCCAGCGCTGAACCGTTGCGAAAAGTCGACCGACGTCATCATTTGCTGGTCGGCTCCGGTTCGTACCATGCCGCGAAACACGAGTCGTCCATCCTTGCTACTCTGCTCGTAGGCCGCGTCGACGATTTCCTTTGTTGGGGCGATGCATCCGAGCAGCTTGCACGCTTCAACCGTGTCCGCGTACGAAACGGGCAAACGGATTGGCTCGCCACCAATTCGTGCAGCGATTGCATCACGGGCAACTTGCACGACCAAATTGCCTACGTGCAATTGCATCCAGGCAATTGGTTCGTGCTTGTTTTCTTTGATTGCACGCAGCAACAAGCCGCCGGCGGAGCCACTTCGAACCGTCGTCGTTGGCGCGTTCGTGCGCGGTAGCGCTTGCGTCTGAGCTTGCGCTGGACGAACTTCGTTCAAACGTGGCTCCGCCGGCATTACTGCGGGCACGTGTGGGCGTGCGAGGGCGCGCGCGAATGCACCAACAAGTGCCCCACCCACCAAAGACACAAGCAAAACTTTCATCGTCGCTTGGTTTTCAGGACGATGACAATTCCGCTAATCACAGCAAATGCAGCACTCAGAAGAGCGGGGATTACGAGTGGCCATTTGCTTGTGTCTGCAAGAGCGATTTCGCCAGGGCCAAAATATGTAATTTGTCGCGATTTCTCGTCGCCGTCAAGGATGACGCCGTGTTGGAAGCCTCGTTGGTCTGCGCCGTCGGAAGGCTCAGACCAACGAAAAGTGGCCGTCTTGCCTTTGTGTTTTCCAGTCAATACACGTACCTTGTCGCCTGGTTCCATAAAGCTCTCCAAAGCCAATTACATTGGCAAAGTCATTTCAAGTGTCACAACGGTGCCAGCGTCGAACTGCGCCACGTCAAACGGGCCAAACGCAACAAACCCGCCGTTTGGCTGCTGAATCGTGTGAGACAACACGCCCAACTGCAAATCTACCGAGTCGAGTTGGTCTGGAATCCAGAGACCGGAACAACCAAATGGTTTGACAAATCGGTTTGCCGTCGTGCCGATAGTGAGGGTGTGACGCAATGGCTTTAATTTGGCAAAGCGCTTGATAACCACGGCAACGTCAAAAATCGCGTCCCCCCTCCCACCGGTCAACACGATAGAACCAGCCACCGACGCAAAAAACGGAGCAGGGTCAAACCGCCAAACCGGCTTCGTGTCAGTGTTGCCGGTCAATGTGTACTCACCACGGTCCGATTCAGTTTTTACATAGTCCGGCTTGTATTGTAGATGGGGCAAAAATCCATCACCATCAACGGTGATGTTGCCGGAAAGGTGTCGGATTTCGACAAAAACGAGGTGTCCTCGGTCAAGAAAGTGGTCCGCAAACTTGTGCACCAAGTCGCATGGGGCGTTAAAAATCGGCAAAGGGTCGCCACCAACTTGCCACGTCCTTGCAATCATGGAGCCTCCGAGTTGTCGAGTGGTTCGCCTGCAACCTTGGCAAGAAGCAAAATCACATTTGGGCAATGCTCTTGCAAAAAGAGACCTACCGGCACGTTATTCTCGATTGCTGTGAGAGCCTCAGTCGCCGCTTCCATGGTGTCGTTCATTTCAATCAAATCGCCAAAGAGAACCCTTGCACAATCAATCATTGACTCGTCAAAAATCGGCTGCTCGATCGCCTCGAGTTCCGCTTCAAGTTCTTCAACGCGGCGTTTAAAGATGCGGTTTTCGTCTTCGGCCGCGAAGCGCAAGTCACGCTCAGTCTTCAAACGCGCCTGCATTTCAATCAATTCTTGCGAGGCCATCCCAAGCCGGACGGTCATCGTTTCGTTCAGCGCTTGGTACTGCGAATCGATGGACTGGCGTGGATCTCGCGGGGCGATGTCGAGCGCGTGTGTGTAGTGTGCCTCGATCCGCTGAGGCATGCCGTCAATCCTCGCACGGTAAAACCCCGTGCGAGGCTTGGCCAACTCCTCTGAGTCAATCGCTTCGTCTGGGTCCCCCAGAGCAGCAGCGTACGTCAAAATCAGACGCTCTCGACCAAACTTCTCAACGTACCCAGCGAGGCGTTTGGCGAACTTGGAAAAGCTCATTCGGGGATGAGGTTCGCCGTCCGTTAGGGGATCCACGAGTTGGACTGAAGACATCTTTTACGGTCCCCCGAAACGGACGGAAATGCCCGGCTTGCAAGTGCAATCAGCTGCGCAAACCAGCTGTGCCGCATGAAACGCAGCATGCGGCGTCTGCGTTGCCGACATCTGTATCGTCAAGGCCCTCAAGTTCGTCAAACGAAGTGGCATCAGGTGCCATTTCATCCCATGCACCAAGATTGGCCGACTCGTTGGCCCCCAGCATTTCGCTGAGGTCAAACCCGAATTGGTCAAATGACATCACGCCTTGCTGGGGGTAAACCTGGTACGCATTGGGGTCGTAGGCCGGCATCGCGTCCTGTGGGTACGTACCAGGCGGATACATGCCCGGAGGGTACGCATTGGGGTCGTAGGCCGGCATCGCGTCCTGTGGGTAACCAGGTGGATACATGCCCGGTGGATTGGTCTGAGCGTTGAGTTTCGCTTGCATCAATGCAGCCAAATCGCCAAAATGCGGTCCCTTCTTGGCGCCAGCAGGGGCAGTGCCTTTTTTGAGGGCCGCCAGGTCGGCCTCCATCTTCTTTCGCCGATTGGCCTCGTTTGCCGCGGCCGTTGCCTCAGCGATTTTGAGGTCAAAAAGGCGGGATGCTTCCCACGCGGCATAATCCTTTTTCCAACGCGCAATAGCGGCATTGTAAAGCGCCGCTGGATACGCATGAGTTTTGCACACTGTTTTGCCGTTCACAACGGAACATTGTTTGAAATACCGCGACGGCTTCTGCGGGGGCGGGGGTTTGGCAGCACCGACGCTGGTAAATCCGGCTTCATTGCGCATGGCTTCATCCTCGCAAGGGCAATCCTGTTTTGGTTTCTTCGTGTTGGCCTGCGCCTTGGGCTTGGGCTTGGGCGCAAATTCTCGCGTCAAAGCAATGGTGCCTCGCTCTGCGAAGGGTCGCAACACCTTTGCGGCCGCGGCAAATGGTGCAGCAGGCGTCAACAATAGCGCGGTAGTGGTAGCATCGAATGCATCGCCAGTGCGCGTTTGGGTTTGGGTTTGGCGTTGCAACCACGACACCAAATACGAACCTCCGGCGCCTCCGGCGATTGCTAACAACGTTCCGATGAGCAGAGCTGGGTTCAATGGTACCTCCCGGACGCGAGTGGTTCTATCAGCACTTTGTCCATTTCGGCTTGGCCGTACCAACCAAGCCGCGGCCGCCGCATTCCGCCGATCACACTGCCATCGAAGACCTTGAGTTTGCCTCGGTGTCCAAGCACATTAAAAGCGTGCGCTTGGTCCGTTCCGTTTGGGTGGGTAATGCCCACCCAAACGTCACAAGGCGTTTCGTCAAGGATGAACCCAGCGCCATAAATGGCGCTGAGTCCCTCGCAATCGTCAATGATAACCGCCTCAGGGTCGCCAGGCGCCCAAAGCCCATTTGGCAGTTTTACCAGCGCTCCACACCGCACCGCTGTCACACTGAATGCCGCCCATTCGTCGGTTTTAAATGGGCTATTTGTGTTGTCGTCACCGTACTTCAGCAAGTCACGACGATGCTTTACCCGCCACAGCAGCGCATTCTTTAGCGGTTCGGAACGCAGCGCGTCCCGGATGTTGACGCGAGTGACGCCAGCTACCAATTCCGCCGCGCCCCCCGCGTTTGTGTCAACCGAGACGCGCACTGTTAGAACAACTCTTCAGGGTCGACGCTCTGCAAGTACGTGGCGCCCAACGTCGCGTTTCGTTGCGCCTGTTCCGCCATCGGAACGAGCATCGACGTTTTGTACTTGGCGCTGCATGGATTCGCACGAAAAAACAACGTCAAAATGACCGAGCCAGCTGTGGTGCCGTAGTTGAACGGCAACATGGACATCGTGGCATCGGACGTAAAATCAACTTTGGTCCACGGCGCCCAATTGGCATCGATTTGCGAGACGCGGTCTCGGGCCTTGATTTGCGGGAAATCCAGACCTCGATGTGCCGGAATGGGCACACCTGTAGCGCCTACGTAACTGACGCGCGTTCGGCTCGGCTCTGCAAAATCGACGCCACCAATGTTGAATTCAGGGAACCTGAAGTTTGCTCCGGCCGTGCAAAGCGTCTCTGTAACGCGAAAAGGTTGCCCTGTGTAGGGAGCAGCAGAAACAGCCTGTGCTCCCAGCGACCCCCCGGGCACGTTGTCCCAAGCAATCGAAACAGGAATCGTCGGCCTCACCATGTATTCGAGTTTGCGCCGCAACTGAAACGCGTGCATCTGTTTCAGCAAAGCGGAAGTGCCGCCGATGATAGCCTGCACTGCTGGATTCGGAAAACGCTGAGCCGCAATGTTGAGTTGTTGGGCGTACCGCGGCGCATTCTGCACCAAAGTTGCGGGGTTGACTGAGCCAACTTCTTGCAGCACCGCCCCCATGTCCTTGATGGATTGGTAGAGGAGAACCACTTGGCGCGGGTCGATATTCGGGTTTTGTGACATCAAAATTCCTTGTTGTTGGGTTGGTCTTCGTGATTAAAGGCCTATTGCTTCCGGAAAGTTCAGCCGGCTCGGTCCTCGTCATCAACGGGCAGTTCAGCGCCCGAGAGGTCCTCGTCATCGACGCCCTTTGTGCTGGTGCGTGCCTGTGCGCGGTTTGGCGTGGTGTCGGGAAACATTGCGTGCAATGCGCGGCCCGTTTTGGCGTGCATCGTGCCACGAAGCAGTTCTCTGAGGACCGCACGCGCGCGGCCTTTCGTAAGCATCACTCCAAGCAATTCAGCGGCCGAAATGATATTCGAGGGCGTCGCGAGCCAACGCAGCAACGGAATCCCCTCCAATGCTTTGAGGTATGTTTGCTCCGCCTTACGATCCGCGAAGAAGGTCCCAACGTGGGAGGAAAGCCCGACCCCTTCATGAAGAGCCGCCGTTTTCCAATTCTCTTTCACTGCTCGTCCAATCGCTCGACTACCTCGAGCAACGCCACGAGCAGCCGAACCAGCGCCCTTGACGGTCAGTCGCGCGACAGCGCGTCCCGCTGTCTTTGCTGCGGCTCCACTCTTCAATGCGACCTTTGCGGCAGCTGCACGAACGATAGCGCGCGAACTGGTCGTTGGTCTGGCATTCGATGCGTAACGTGGCGCTACTGTAAGATTGGGAGTCGGCATAGGGGTCGAAGTATATCACCCCGAGACAATTCGCCCATTGCACCAGGGGGCTTTTGGCTTGTGCCTGCTATACTTGTCGTGCAAGTCGCTCGTGGTCGCAAGCGCAAGCGGAGGTTTTCCCGTGCCTATCAATTGTCTTGACGGTGTCTATCCGTTTTTTGAAGGTGACGTGTCTGTGGCTTTAACACTCGCCAAAGTGAGAAGAATCTTTGAGGCTCAGTCGTGTCTAGACAAAGCGTGCGAACTGGTAGATTTGACCGTCATCCAGTTAGAAAGGCTTTTTGGTGGTTCCAAAAGGAAACACTGCAAGAACCTTGTACGCATCGGGAAACGATTGGGCTTGCAAGCCCACGACGGCACACACGAGCACTGCACAAGGTGCGAAGTGGTGACCGCGTTGCGCGGAGAGCCGTTCAACAAATGCGTTGTGGTCGCAAAATTTAAGGAACCAAAGGACCAGCTACGCGAAGCAATGGCGCTCTGCCTCTTTGGCTGATTTGGCACTTGCAAGCCGGGCGTCGCGCAACAATTGCGACAGAATTGCGAAGTCCTTGTTTTCAATTCAAAGGGAGTTCGCATGCTCGCAGGTAAAGAACATCGCCTCATTCGCACCATATTTCGCGAAATTACGCTCCGTGACATCTCCGTCGTCGAAGAGGCTGAGGGTGCCTTGCAATTTGCGGCCAGTCTCGCCACTGAGACCCTCGCAGCAATCCGGTCTGCGGAGAATCTCCTTGGAACTTGCGAAGTCCAGCCGGAAGCCGTTGGGTGTTTCGTTGCAACTCGGTGTAATCGATTCACGGGATCCGAAAGCCGCGCAAACATCATCACCGTTGCAATCGGGGAAACTTTCGGGAAATTGGCTCAAGCGAAAATCGAATTGGTTTTCGGCGCGCATGGTTTGAGTGAATCAGCGCCTGACCCTTTGGCGAACGCCCCTCATGAATTGAGGATGACCCCAGAACCCAAAGCAGCGATTGCCACCAAACCCGGCAAGTCTGCACCGACGAAGTAATTGTGGCGTACGTCTTCCTTGCTTTGCTTGCCGTCGCTGGCGTGTTGTACACACGCCATGCTCTTGCGGACGAAGGGCTCGGCGCCGCCGTCCTTCGCGCTGGACAACGCGCCCTTGCTCAAGGCGTCGCCGAGACCGCCACGAATACAGGCCCCAAGGTTGACGCCTATCTTAAAGCGGTTGGCATCGCGCCCCCAGCGAATTGGTGCGCGGCAGCCGTCACCGCATGGATTCAAGAGGGATGTAGAGAGATCGGTCGAGACTCGCCCATGAATGGCGGGGCACAAGCAAAGGGCTTCATTCCTCAATTTGAACGAATGGGGAAATGGGTGCCCAAAGACCGCATCAAGTCCGCGGCGATCATGCCAGGTTCCGTCGTGATTTGGAGTCGCGGCGATCCGAAATCGTGGACCGGGCACATTGGCATTATCGAGGAAACGCGCGGCAACGTGCTTTTTACCATCGAGGGCAACTCTGGCCCTAAAGGGGACCGCGTTGCCCGAATGACTCGAAAACTCGATGACGAGCGATTGCTGGGAGTAGGTGTCTGGTGAAACGCAGGCAACGCAGAGAAGCCTTATGCCTCAGCGGACCCGATCGCGGCAAGCTGCTCAACGTGCTTGACGTCGATCGGCCCTCAGAAACGGCGGCTGTCGCTCGTCGGGGTGAAAGCGAGAGCTACAGCATTTCGTTAGAAGCTCTCGATTTCGATGGAGCGGATTCTGACGAGAGGGCTGATTTTGGTGGGTTCACACCGGAAGAGGCTTCAATGATCGACACAGTGCTCGGCGACTAGAAAACAAGTCATTTTGGCGTCCTTCCAAGCGGATAGGGCCAGACTGACCACAGCTCGTCATCGTCAAGGCTTGCAAGCTGGTTCAAAGACTTCCCCAACGAGTACGTAGCAGGTGCTGGTGCGACACGTTCCAGTGTGTTCACCATCAACGATACATGTTGTTGGCTCTGGTCCTGGACCTGAATCACAAGTGCATTGTGTTTCACTGCGAACCTCCGAAGCACACCCAGACATCACGAACGCAATGGCGATCAATTTGGCGCATTTCCCCACGCCGTCCTCCTTTCGTCTTCCAACCAGACGTCATAACGTACGCCGCAACAACGGCAGTTGACGTTATGCCAATCTCCCGTGTTCGATATTGCGCCAGTTTGTCGTGAGTCCAGCACCAACGCGATTGGCTCTCGGCAATCTTTACAACGACGTTTGGCCGTGCGATACCTGCCAGATTCGCTTTCCAGCAGTATCAGCATTGATTGATCAACACTCACACCGTCAGCCGCCAACACTTTAACGTAGGCCGACGATATAGCCTCCTGCGTTGCAGCACATTCCAATTCATGCTGTGCGTCGGAGCTACTCAACTTGATATGCACCGCTAGGAAGTGTGCATTGGCGACCAGCACGAGCA
>JANORL010001484.1:0-2777 GCA_031415295.1 Polyangiaceae bacterium
TTGACCAGGGCCGCGGTCTCGGCCTGCTTGTGCCGGAGCTGGTCGAATCGAGCTTGACCAATGTCGATCCGGCGCTCGAACGACGGGCCGAAGCATTTTGCCAGCTTTATGGTGTGCCTCCGGCTGACGTTCAGGCGAGTCTGCGGGTTTGTCGGTTTCTGATGGGGCGTGCCGCGTCACTGGATCTTCCCATTGCGACGATGGTCGAAGATCTGGCCGCCTTGTCGAATGCTCAGCGTCCCGAGGTAGCCGCGTTGATTCTGGCGCATTACGAGGACGCGAAGGCGATTGTGCGGCAGGGTCTCGTCGAGCGGATGATTCTCGACCACGGCAAAGTGCTCGTCGGGCTCGATTGGCGCGTCGACAAGATGTCGGCGTCCGCTCGTGGCGTGGGCCAAGATGCGCCCGTCGTGCTCTTGACGTTACGTTTACGCGATGGGGATCGCGAAGAACGAAACACGTTTTACCTGACGCCTGACACGTTTGCGCAAATGAAGAATGCGTGGACGGGCATCGAGGCGGTTCTATCGGCAAGTACGCGACGCGATGCATCGCCCAGCGAAGCAGGACAACCAACATGACCACGACCACGACCGATGATGTCGTCAGCCCGGGAACCTCGCTCGTTGCCCTCGTGCCCGATTACGATCTATGCAAAGGTGGCAATCAGAAGAGCTTGCTGCGCCTTGGGGCCTACGATCCGGTGGACGAGGCGAATATCTTCGGAGCTGCGGCGCTGACATCGTGGACCGCATCTGATGGAACGATCATCAAGGACAAACTCGGCGGCGGAACACCTTACCCTGGCTGGCTCGAGTACACGGACGGGGATCGTACAGTCGTGACGATGGGTGCGAATCGCGAGGCGATTGTCGGCCCTTCGGATACGTACATCCAGGGCAATGCAACGCTGGAGATCACGGGAACCAGCACGACAACCATCGTGGGTCAGAAGACGGACAACATTGGCGGCCGTTATCGTGTCAACGTCGGCACGGGCGGAGCGGGCACGATGGAGGTGTGGAATTCCGATCCCGTCTACTTCATCGACTTTTTCCAGCAACCGGGTCTCATTACAGCGGGAAAACCAGCTTATCGCAAGCGCGAAATGGGCCACGTCGCAGCAGACAGTTATTGGTTCGGGGATACCGAGACATTTTTCGGAGGTTACAAGTTCGACGCGATGTTCGGCATGACGAACACCATCTTCGTCGGAGGCAAGTTCGACTTCAGCGTTGCGGCGTCGCTCAGCATGAGTTTTGGGTATGCGATCGAGCTTGGAGCGAGCCTCAAGTATTCGAACTGTTTGGGAGCGACGATCGGCGTGGCGAACGATCATGAGATCAAGGGGCGGAAGACCATTCATTTGCGGATCAAACCTACCCACGATGCGGCGGCGGAAATGACTGTGCGGCAGAAGTTTGCTGTCGCCTCTGCCGTGGGCGGTACTGTCATTGCAGCGGCATTGGCGGCTGGTACGGCGGCTGGTACGGTCGACGCCGAAGGAAAAGCGGCAGCGCCGGGGATTTGTCTCGGCCTCGGTGCGGGTGTTTTTGCCGCAGGGCTCGCGATTTCGCTGATTTTGGCGCTCAAGGAAAAAGCGAGCCCCAAGCTTTCCGTATCCGAAGTCAAGATGGACGCGGACGGCGTCAGCATCGCGCACAAGGACGCCGCGGGCGTGGTGATGCAGAGTGAGGTATACGCTGGAGAAGGCGCGGCAGGTCCGGGATTGGTGTATATGGAGAACGTTCATGGTTCTCTGGTGCACCTCGACCCGAATCAGGATGTGATTGTGCAGACCGCAAAGGATCTTTACCTCCAGACCGCTGGCCGTAACGCTGCAATCCAATTGCTTGGCACCGGTCAAATTCAGATGAAATCCACCACAGCTAACATCGAGGGCACCGTGATTAACCTGGGCGGCAACGGCGAGCTTCGTATCGGTTGAGGAGCCACCCGTGCAAGTTTTCAACAACACCGGTTTGTCCCTAGGCTGGCTCCCCGCGCGCCTGCGCCCGCAAGGATTCACGCTGACGGTCATCGTCAAAGGCACCTTCACGCTCGCACACGGAAAACCCGTGACCCTCGCGCCCGAGGACGAACGACTCGACCTCGATGGCGACCACTTCCACGAGGACAATGCCACATTCGGCTTGCGTTACGATTCAGACTTTGCTCCCATCAAAACACGCGCCGACGTTATCGTCACCGGGACATGCCACACGCCCCGCGGCGAACCCTTGCCTGTCTGCTACGCCGCGATCGAAATCGGTAAACTTCGCAAACAAATCGCCGTCGTCGGCGACCGCCATTGGATCGGCGAGGGCCCGACCGCAAGACCCAGCCAGCCTCGACCTTTTTTATCCATGCCCCTCCGGTACGATCGTAGTTATGGCGGACCGGGTTTTTCCAAGAATCCCATTGGTCGCGGTCGTGGACAAACACTGCCCAACATCGAACAACCGAAACAGATGATTTCCTCGCCGGGACAAACGCCCGATCCAGCCGGCTTTGGGCCCATCGATCGCCGATGGCCACAACGAACGTCACGCGTCGGGACCTACGACGACAAGTGGCTCGCTGAACGTTGGCCTGGTTTTCCCGAGGACTTCGATCTAGGTTACTTCAATGCTGCACCGACCGATCAGCAAGTCGAAGGCTACCTGCGTGGCGACGAGCCTATCGCCTTCGAACATTTCCACCCCGAAGTTCCTCGTATCGAATCACGTTTGCCCGCGTTACGCGCGCGTTGCTTTCTACGGGGCGATCCACGTCGC
>JANORL010001485.1:0-4598 GCA_031415295.1 Polyangiaceae bacterium
TCGAAATCGCGCACGAAGCGCGAGAGCAGATCAATGCCGCTACGACGCCCCAAGAACGCAAACGCGCTCTCGCGAATGCCGCAGCCGAATTGAGGGCGAAACTAAAAGCAGGCGATGCGTCATGATCTCTTTTGTTGGCAAACGTCCAAGTATTCCCACGGACTTCGAAGTTTCCGTGAAATCGGCGCGGCGGAAAATCGCTCGCCTCGTCAAAAATGGCAAAAAATTTGACGATGAATCATTTGTGCCAAAACTCTGGAATGCACACAAGCACCATCTTGCCAAGGTTCAACATTTTAAATGCGCATATTGTGAAAATCCCGTGAGCACCAAAAAGATTGGAGTCATCGATCACTACCGTCCCCAAAGTTCAGTCCAAGCGCTTGAAGGTGGGGATCGTGACGATACACAAGGAACACCAGCGGGTCGGAAAAAGAAGGGACCGCCCGAGGCCGGTTATCCGTGGCTCGCTTATGTGTGGACCAATTTCTTGGTTGCGTGCCACGATTGTAATGAAGTCTGGAAGCAATCGCAGTTTCCCATCATTGGAGTGAGGGCAAAACGACGAAGCGAACTAAAATTGGAACAACCTTTGCTCCTCAATCCGTTCGATACCGATCCAGCGCCGCATTTACAATATGACGATTTGACAGGATTGATTCAAGGTTGCACGGTCGAAGGGAAATCTACCATCGATGTGTGTGGCCTCGATCGAACGACGTTGGAGGGCCGACGGGCAATCAAAGCGGCGAAGGTTCGGAAGCTATTGGATGAGGTTGCTGATGCGGCTGCTGACAATTGCCTAAAGTGGAAAAACCGGGCGCTAAAGGGGTTGCTTAACGAGTGTGCCGATCGTGAAGACTATGCGGGCATGGCCCGGTACCTCTTGAATGTGGGGTTGGGAATGACGTACGACGAATTGTGTTTGGTGGAGCGTCAGGGGTGGTTGGACTGAATGACCCCCCGACATTCGTTGCACGAATGGTTACGCATTTTTCTCGCCCTTTTGCTTCACTACCGCCACGGCAATCGCAAGCCCAGCCATGACCATCGGCAATACGCCCAGCGACGCGCCCACCGGAACGCATAACCCAGCTTCGCGATACCCCTCGACCCGAATCAGCTCTTTTTGGTCAGGACTTATCGCTGGCCCAGCAAGCGCAGCGTCCGTTTGCTGCCGGCCCAAAACCATTCCGAGCACGCCTGCCCCTGGCGCGCCCAGCGCCGACGCCAGCGCGAACACCCCAACGACCAGGCTCGCACGAGGTTTCAAGAGCGCCATCGACAGCGCGACGACTCCCACGAGGGTTGCCAAAATGCCTAGACCCAGCGATAGAAACGCTGGCCAACCACACTCGCGAAAACTCTCCATGCTCGAAAACCTTTCGGGAAAGGCCTGGAGCATATTCGATGTCGTCTGCGCTCGTCGTGTCAAATCGTCTCACGCGGCAAACTGTTCGATCGCCCCACGAAGTGCGGAAATCGACGCGCTCCGCAAATACATGATCGGCGCTCCATCCAGTCCCAAATTGGCCACCTGATCTCGTAATGCGTGCGAAACCATGTTCACCATGATCACGACAAGCGCGACTTTACCGGCATCCCGCCGCGCACCCGGGGGCACCTTCTGCTCGTAATGACGTAGCTCGAGTCCGTGACTTTCCGCCACGTCCCGATAACGATTGGAAAGACCCCCATTGCCGCCAATGACGAGCACGGTCTTTCCACCACGTGAATCTTTCTCGACGCTCTGGGCAGGGGTTCGTTGGTTCATGCCAACTGCTCTAGGCAAACATCGGGCCAAGCTCGTATCTATCGAAATCAACGGGGTTTGCGATGCTTTCGGCTTTATTCCCCGACAGATTGTCTGCTTGTGGTCCGAGCGTTCTGCCAAGCTGGCAAGACGATCGTTTTATCGCTCGAATCGCTTGATCAAGCAGTCGATGACCGCACGTACTTTGGTCGGCATATGTTTTCCATAAGGGTGGACGATAAAAACGTTGGTTTCGCCCATCGTATAATCCGGTAAAACCTGTTCGAGCCTTTTCACTTCGACATCCGCGGCCACCACGGACATCGGCAGACGCGCCAGCCCAATGCCGTCGACCGTTGCTTGACGCAACATGACGATGTTGTCGGTAATCAAACTGCCCGAAATATTGACTTTTGTCGTGTGTCGCCCGGATCGAAATGTCCACGTTCGGCTGAGCGATCCAATACGCAAACAATTGTGCCCGACGAGATCTGCAGGCGACAACGGTCGGTCATGTTTCGCAAGATAAGCAGGCGCTGCACAAACAATCATTCGTTCACGACCAATACGCCGCGCGACCAGCGTCGATGGTTCGAGGCGTTCCGCGACTCGAATGGCGAGATCGAATCCTTCCGCCACGAGATCGACACGATGATCCGATAAAGAAATGTCCAGGATCAGCCGCGGATGCAATTGATACAGCTCACGCACGAGACTGGGCAATTGCCACAAGCCCATACCCACCGGCACCGTCATACGCACGACACCATCCGGTTCCCGCAATGCCCTATCGAATGCCTCACGAGCTTCATCGGCGGTTGCCACGAGCCGCGCGCATTGTTCATGCAAACGCGCGCCATCCGGCGTGAGCGACAACCGCCTCGTCGTACGGTGCAAAAGGCACACCCCAAGCCGCGCCTCGAGTTCCGAAATACGTGTGCTCACCACTGACTTGGACAAACCAAGCATCGTCGCCGCGCCTGTAAAAGAACCCGCTTGCACCACGCGGGCAAACACCGCCATCGAAACCACGTCATCGAGCTTTGCACTCATGATTGTTCGCCTAGCCGAACAGTGTTACTTGACCTAGCCCCCTAATCAAGCGTCGTTTTTGGGTCCATGGTACGGCCGACAGTTTGGTCGAAAGGAACGACTCCCCAATGAAATCCCTGCACTACGCGCTTTTCGCGGCATCTCTCCCGCTCGTGCTCTCCCTCGCTGCTTGCGAGGATCCGGCGAAAGACAAACCGAAAGCTACAGTCGAAGCGCCGAAAACCGAAGCCAAGGCGCCCGGTTCAGCCGCAGTGGCACCCACCCCCACCCCCGCGGCAGCAGCGCCAGCGAAGATGGAAGCGCTCGATGTCGACGCCGCGGGTTCAACCATTGGCTTTATTGGTTCAAAGGTTACGGGCAAACACGAAGGTAAATTCGAGAAAATCAGCGGCAAAATTACGCTTGCTGATGGAAAAGCCGAAGGCGGCGTGATGACGTTCGAGGTGGAAACTGGATCGGTAAAGACCGACCAAGGGGACCTCGATAAACATTTGATGAAGGCCGATTTCTTCGACGTCGCGAAATTCCCCAAAGCGACGTTCGTTTCGACAGCAATCAAAGCTGGCGGTGAAAAGGGCGCGACGCACATGGTCACGGGCGACCTCGATTTGCGTGGCGTGAAGAAGTCGATCACGTTCCCCGTGACGATTACGATCACACCGGAAGCCGCGACGGGCGTGGCGGAGTTTTCCATCAATCGTAAAGACTTCGGTATCGTGATCGAAGGCAAAAAGGACGACTTGATTCGCGATGACGTTCTTATGAAGCTTACGTTGAAGGCGCCGCGTAAGAAGTAAGAACCGCGATTCGTCGTGTTCGAACGCCCGGTGAGATTTCATCGGGCGTTTGTTTTTCAGGAATTGGGTATGTTTCTCTTGTTCCAGAGAGGCAGTGATCGCATGCAGGGCCTAGACACTTGCAGCGATGTGCGATATTCTTCGTGTCATGAGCGTGATGATTGCAACGTCGTTGGAAGAGGCAATTCAGCGGCTTCGACTCGACCCCAGACATCCGGTAGAGGCGGTCGTCGGAGATCTTCGGGTCGAAGTACGAGTCAAAGCGCCTCCGTCCGCTGCTGATTTGTTTCAGGAGGTTGGACCTTGGGAAGGCGAATCTACAGACGAATTGTTTGAACGTTTTGCGATGGAGCGGCACCGCGGAGGTAGCGGGGAGCCGCCGGCATTATGAAGTACGCGCTCGACACGAATATCGTGGTTGCTGCGCTGAACGGCGTACCCTCAGTCTCGATGAGACTGGCTTCATTACAGGCGCGGGACGTTGTCTTGCCAGCTCCGGTCATTGCCGAATTGTACTTCGGTGCTCGGGCGTCCACGCGTGTGAAAGAGAATGTTGCGCGCATCGATCGGTTGCTCGAGCGCTTTGTCATTTTGCCATTAGATGAAGGAGCTGCCCGTACGTTTGCCGAACGTAAAGCAGGTTTGCGTGCGAAGGGGCTAGCCAAATCCGATTTCGATTTGGCTATCGCCGGCATTGCAATTGCGAATGGTGCTACGTTGATCACGCATGATGCGGCGCTTCTCGATGGCTCCATTCCTGGGCTTCTCGTCGAAGATTGGCTTGCAAAATCGTCGACGTAGACCAAGTGGTTCGAATAGCAACGCGCATTTTATTGGGCGCATTCAACTCCGATTGAGAGAAACATGGATAAGAAGAAAAGCATCGGCGCTCCACCAAACATTGTTGCAACTCGCGCGGTCTTTACCAATCTGAGATATCTTATTACAGGAAACGATGAATTCTGACATCATCCTCGACATGCAGTCGGACAATG
>JANORL010001486.1:0-4154 GCA_031415295.1 Polyangiaceae bacterium
ATCCGAACGCGGAAGTGCTTGTGCGCTCGATCAAGTTCGAATCCGGTGCGCAATGGCATCAGTCGCAAGCTACGAATGTCGAGACGTTCGAGTGGAAAGACTTGAGCACGGGGGGAATGACGAGCATGGGTGCGGCGCTTACGCTTGTCGCGGGCGTGTTGAAAACGCCGCCGATGCCGGAACGCGCGCTGCCGCCGGTGCTCGTGCTGATCAGCGATGGCGAACCGACGGACGACTTCGACGGCGGTTTACGCACGTTGATGGCCGAACCTTGGGGAAAGAAAGCCGTTCGGCTGGCAATTGCTATTGGCGAAGGTGTTCGTCTCGACGTACTCCAAAAGTTCATCGGCCACACCGAGATCCAGCCGCTCGTTGCGAAAAACGCCGACCAGCTCGTCAGGTACATCCGCTGGGCTTCGACGGCGGTGCTTCAAGCGGCATCCGCGCCAGCGAGCCAGACTCGAGCGGCCCCCGCTGGCGTGAACGTGCCGCTGCCGCCTCCGCCTCCGGTTGTTGCGCCCTCCGATCCCAACGACGTTTGGTAACGCGATCATGACCCCGACATTTCCCGTCCATCAAAAAGTTCTGCAAATCGACCACAAGCGACAGATCTCGGCCGCAGGGCACAAGGTCATTGGCGCCAAACACGTCCGCGATGGCCGGCCTTGCCAGGATGACCTGTGCATCGAGCAAGACGGTTCGGCGCTCGCCGTTGTCGTCGCGGATGGTCATGGGTCGAGTGCGCATGCGGAGGTTGGCGCGCGAATCGCCGTGGAAGTAGCATCGACGGCGCTCCTCGCATTTGCGGCCAACCTGGGGGCCGAACACCGTAGCGATCCGCGTGCTGTCCATGGTTTCGCGCAGGATCCATTTCGACGTTTGCTAGTGCGAGAATGGGTTCGTCAGGTTCACGAACATGCCGGGAGCGATACTGTCGACCTGAAGGAGTATGGGACGACGTTGCTGTTTGCCCTCGTCACGGGTGAGTTTATCCTTTTTGGCCAGCTTGGGGATGGAGATATCTTGGTCATCGATGACGTTGGCACCGTGTCGCGCCCTCTCCCGCCCGATCCTGCTTGTTTTGCGGAAGAAACATCGAGTCTTTCTCTGCCCGAAGCCGCCACGAGTCTCCGGGTGATGGCCATTCCGTTGCCCGAGACGGAGACGCTGCTGCTCATCAGCACGGACGGGTACAGCAAATCGTATGCGACGGATGCGGATTTCGAACGCATTGGTCCAGATTACATCGAAATGGTGCGAGAAGATGGACTCTTCGTCGTCGCCCAGGCGCTGAACGGGTTTCTCACGAAGGTGACGACAGACGGCAGCGGAGACGACATCGCATTTGGATTGGTGCACGTACCGACCGATTTAACCAAAGAGCAGTGGGTAGAGGAAGATCTGCCATGAGAAATTTCACGAAATGCCAGGACGGGACCATTGCTCAAGGCAAGAAACTCTTGGGTGCTGGTGGTCAGGGAGAAGTTTGGCTCGCGTCGCTTGACGGGAAGGACGTGGCGATCAAGGCGTATCACCAGCATACGGCGACGTCCGAGCAACGCGCCGTCATCGAGCGATTGGTGAAAGCTGGTCCTCCCGCACGATACTTCCTGTGGCCGCTGTCCATTGTCGAAGAAAACGGCCGAGCAGGTGTCTTTGGGTACGTGATGGAGCTACGTGAGCCGCGGTTTCGGGCGTCTGAGGATTATATGGCGCGGAGGATTGAGCCGAGTTTTCGAGCACTCCTAACAGCGGCATGGCAGCTTGCGGATGGTTTTCTTCAGCTTCACAGCCAAGGGCTTTGTTATCGGGATATTTCCTTTGGCAATGTGTTTCTGGATCCGCGTTCGGGCGACATTCGTGTATGCGACAACGATAACGTCGATATCATTGGTTCACCAACGGGAGGCGTTCTCGGAACGCCGCGATTTATGGCCCCGGAGGTGGTTCGTCGCGAGACTGCGCCCAGCGATAAGACGGATCGCTATTCGCTCGCCGTGCTCCTGTTTTATCTGCTTATGGGAGGTCACCCGCTCGATGGCGCACGTGAGGCCAAGATTCGGTGTCTCGACGTTCCCGCGTTGGAGAAACTGTACGGATTTGACCCGCTCTACATTTTCGATCAATCGGACCCTTCCAATGCGCCAGTGTCGGGAATTCATGATAATCCGCTCGCGTTCCGCGATCTTTATCCGGCGGCCATTCGGCGTTATTTCGAGCAATCCTTCACCGAAGGACTGCATTACCCGAATAAGCGCGTACGTGAATCCGAGTGGCGTAAAGCATTCGCGCGGGCCCGAGACAGCATTCTGTATTGTTCAGGATGTCAAGCGGAGAACTTCTACGATGCCGAACAGTTGCGATCCAGCAGTGCGCAAACGTGTTGGAGCTGTAAGGCCGGGTTGACGCTGCCGCCAAGAATTCGCATCAACAACGATGTTGTGCTTTTGAATCACGACAGTCGACTCTATGACCATCATATCGGGCAATCGAGCGTCGCCGAGGAGAAATGCGTCGCTGAAGTCGTGCAGAATCCCCAGAATCCCGCATTGTTCGGACTGCGAAACCTGACGACCGAAGCGTGGACCATGACGAAACCCGATGGTGTGATTGTGGACGTTCCGCCTGGCAGGACCGCGCCCATTTTGCAGGGGAACACGATCAACTTCGGGTTGGTTAACGGTGAGATTCGTGTGTGAGCGTCTTGTATCAAGTTCTATCGATGTTTCAAAATGAGGAGCGCGACTGAATGCATAAGAACCACTTGCCTCTTCAGGAAATACTTGGAGCCATCCACCCCAAGCGCATTCCGCCCGTGCACAAGGAAGCCCTCAATGCATTTCTTCAAGAGGTTGCGCAATCGATTCAACAACGCTTCCCGTTGCACCACGAACGCATTGGTGAGCCACGGAAAATAGGCAGCACGGAGCGAGGCACGGACGTCGCATTCAAATATGATATCGATCTGCTCGTTCCATTCAAGCATGGTTTCAAGACGGACCCGAAGGGCCTGAAAAATGCCGTCTTTCAGTCGCTGAAGGAGAAATTCGACGATCCTCCCCACACCATCGTGCGCGATCAACGCGTGAGCGTGGGCCTCATCCGCACACGCAATGGTCAGCAGCTCCGCATTGATGTCGTTCCGGGGATGGAGCGCGAACCGAAATCGTATGACGACATCGGGACGAACGAGGAAAAGAAATACCTCGTACTCTACGATAGGGAGGCGAACGTCGAGCGGACGACGAATGTCTACCGCCACAGTCGCCTCATCAAGGAAAACGCGTTGAACTACCGCGATGTCGTGCGGTTGCTCAAGGCTTGGCGCAACAAGGAAACGTCAATCAAGATTGGATCCTTTGCCCTGGAATTGCTCGTCTACCGTGCCGCGACGGCCAAAGGCGCACCGAAAACTGGGGCGATTGACGACCTATTGCACTTTACGCTCGCGCACGACATTCCCTTTTTGGACGGCGACGGCGCATTGCAAGACATTGGTGCTAGTTATGCTTGGCCCGATTATCTCAATTCAGGGGCCAAGCGCCAGCTCGCCGGACTTTGGCGCAAGCTGCAAGACGCTCTCGAAACACCCAACCCTGAAAAACTGAAGGGCTTTTTTAAGGTCGATGCCTGATATACCGCTCCTGCACGAAGCCTTCTCCAGAGAATTGTGAGTATTCCCCAATGAGCAAAGAAAATCATAAAATCGACGCGCGAGACCGGAAGGTTTTCGAAGTTCTCGACCAGCGCAAATACACCGTCGATTACTTCCAGCGCGAATACAGTTGGCAGCAAAAGCATATCGCGCAGCTCGTCACCGACCTGACCTCCACCTTTCTCGATGCCTACACCCAGGGAGATCCGCGAAGCGCCGTCGAACACTACACCAATTATTACCTCGGTCCGTTCGTCGTCAGCAGCAAAGACGGCACGACAAGTATCATCGACGGACAACAGCGACTGACGTCCCTGACCCTGTTTTTGATTTTCCTCAACAACTTGCAAAAAGATCTGGGTGGCAAAGAATCCATCGAGTCGCTGAATTTTTAAGAGAAATAAAGACAGAATTCCTTAAACAAAAAACTTGAAGTACCCAATGACTTACACGACAAGTTTTTTAAAAAGCGACCCAACGATTGCCAGACCCGCGATGA
>JANORL010001487.1:0-17572 GCA_031415295.1 Polyangiaceae bacterium
GCCACCCCGATGGCGTGGCGGTGGATCCATCGAGCACGCCTCCCGCTGCCCAAGACGTCGCGACAACGACCGAAGGGCTCGTGACGTTACGAACGCCTATAGGCCTCGAGCAAGCCTTCAGGACGATCCAAACGTTTTTCCAAGCGATCGTTGCTGAAGATGCGGATTTGCTCGGCTCGGTTCTCACGCGCGACGCACTCAACACGAACCCTGCCCTGGCATCGGCAGGGCCTGTCGGTACACCGTCGGCGTCGCTTTTTTGGGCGCACCGATTCCGACGACTCGACTACACGAAGCTCGCAGGCGAAGTCGTTTATCTCGAAAACGATTTGGAAGTGTACCGCGGAGGCGACGAACTCAGCGTTTCACCCCATCCATCGGTTCGAACCGAAGCTCTTGCTGCGGGTGATGTGGTGATTCGTGTACCGATTGCAACGGCTCGCATCGGGACGGAGCGATTGTTGGGCGACGAAATTCTCGTATGGCTGCGACGAACCGGGAACGAGTACAAGATTTACCGGTTGTTGGAAGATTTCCAGGTGCAGTAGCTAAAAGCTACATTCCCGTGAGAATGCGATATTCGTCATTGTGTGGAGATAGTTCCAAACGATTATCTTCGACTTTGCGCCGCCATTCCTCGCCCTTCAGGCCTGGAATGCGATAACTCGCGCTGTAGGTGTAATCGACGAAAATGCGGGAATGGTCTTCGTCGTCCCGAAGAATACGGCGGTAACGAATTTCGTACCGAATGGCTCGGGCGTCCTGGAACGATCCTGAAAGGTACGACCTCAAACCCGCGTAATCGATATCGTCACGCGGATCTACGTTTCCTCCAGTGGCGTAATACTCCTCGGAGGCGAGTTGCATGAGTGTGCCGATGTTTTTCTCTTCGACGGCGTGTCGGTATTTTTCACAAAATGCGACGATCTTGCGGTTTTCTTCCGTGTCTTCCACATCCGTGTTCGGAATGTAGCGACCGGCGCAAGCCGTCACGAGGGAAGCGACTACGGCAAGAGCGAGGACGAGGCGGTTCGTTGGCATCGCGATTTTGAAACGCCCGAAAGAACGAGCGCATTCCTGAGCCAACTTGCCAGACGATCCCCTTGGTTCGCAAGCTGCGTTCGGTCGATTGTCATTATGTCAATCCAAGCCGCTCTAAACGGTCCAGGAGTGCCAAATGGCCAATGGGGCCATCGCCATGAGAAGGCTCGATGTCCAGGTCGATTCGCCTCGAAATATCACTTGTTTCCGCGTCGATCAGCAGTGCTACCGCACCTTCTTCGAGCCGTCGAAACGCTTGCCCCGACCATAACAGCAGATCACGCGCCACGGGTCCGGCGTCGTCCGTTGCCACAATGACCATTCGGTCGGCGTCCCCTGCCGCGACGAGTTCTGCCGCACACCCGAGCGCCTCGGATCCGCCGTCAAACCCTGCGTTTACTGCGAAACTCGGTCCGGTCAAACCAAACACGATCGCACATTCGCCAGCCACCGCGTTCGGCGAAGTTGCCGGAAAAAGACGTGGATCCACGAACGTCGGCCCCTTTGCGCGCCGTCGTGAATCGAAACGATCGTTGGTGTCGATCGTGGCCAAACCATGCCCTGCCACAATGCCCGCTCCGCGCAACGTTTGAACTCCAACGATCTGTCCAAGCTCAGCCACCGCACGCAGACCGAGCTTGCACAACGTGTCGAGTCGCGCCAAGCGATCCCTTGGTACACCAATCAATTCCGACAAACTCGCTACATCGGCCGGGGAAATTCGCGCAAACGCACGTAGGTAGACCGGACGCTGAAACCGAGCAGATCGTGGAGGTTTGTGGCGACTCAACACAATCGCCGCGTTTGCCCCTCCAAACGCTGCCGACAACTTGAGCCCGGCATCGATACATCGCGTCTCGGAGCGTTCGAGGAGCACGACGGCGGCATCTGGATCGAGCTGGCCATCTCCCGCAGCGGCTGGTGCAACGTGACGCGTGATCGCATCGACCACGGCAAGGGACTCGAGCACGCCTGCCGCTCCGAGGGTGTGACCGATCTGCGCCTTGAATGGATGAACGATAGGTGGTGGTGCGTCTTGGAAAACCGTCGCGATCGCGCGCGATTCCATCGCATCGTTAAACGGTGTTGCCGTCCCGTGGGCGCTGACGAGACCGATGTCGGACGCAGACAAGCCACTGTCTTCAATCGCTCGACGCGCTGCACGCGCCAAACCCGCACCTGTACGATCTGGTGCGGTAATGTGAACGGCGTCGGTCGATGCGCCAAACCCGGCCAGGTAACATATCGACGGTGCACCTCGTCGATCGTCGTCACGGACGAGCGCGACGAGCCCCGCGCCTTCACCCAGCGACATGCCATCACGGCCTAAGCGAAACGGTCGCGATTGACTCGCCGACGTCGCCCGAAGCGCTTCGAAACCCATCGCTACGAAAACGCTCACTGCATCGTAACCACCTGCGATCACGAGATCGCAAACACCACGATCGATCCAGCGTAATCCCAAACCCATGGCGAGCGTCGATGCCGCACACGCCGCAACCAAGTGCGTCCTTCGACAAACGGTGGCTGGGGACAAACCGAACGCTTCGAGAGCGTCATCGACGGGAGCAAAGTAGGTCGCTCGTCGTGCGACTTCGGCCGCTTCAGTCTCGTGCGCAACGTTGCCTCGAGCGTGCATCTCGCGTTTTCGAAAGAACGTTTCAGTACAAAGCATTCCTCCGCTCGATGTTCCTATGGCCAAACCGATGCGGCTCTGGCGCCATCCTCGACGTTTTTGGTCGAGCGATGCCCCAAGCTGCACAAGCGCCTCGAACAACAACGCCGTCGCGCGATCGGCAAACCTTCCCGCATGCTCTGTCGCCACCGCCCGTGCGCAAAACGGCCGCTGAAGCCCGGCTTGCACGAGGCCTTCGTCACGCGTGATGACGACCCGCGCTGGCTCACCGACGATTCCTGCTTCGTACGCTCGTGTAGACAAACCCATCGCGGAAATGGCGCCGACGGCAATGACACTTGCACCCGTCACGAGCCTTGCTTCCCTTCGAACAGCAGCAAGGTCGCCGGCACGTCTGGATCGACAAACGCTTTCGGATTCGGTGGACGATCCACGTCTTCGGACTCGCAGGTCACCGTCACGCGCAGGTTCGTCGAAGCTTGTTTGTACTCGACGACGCCACAACCAAGACGATCCGCCTCGACATTCTCTTCGTCGATTTTTCGTATTTCATCAGGTTTGTCGGCGACGGGTTCCCACGTCGTTCTGCGCGCGGTGACGTGCCCAGAACGGGCGACGTGCAGGTCGATGATGGCGTGTCCGTCTCGCAAGACAAACCATGTCCCGGTGTCTCGAAACACGTGCCACAACAGCGTGCCGGACGTGGGGCGGAGCAGCCACCAGCGCAAAAAATCCACGGGCAAACCTCGCATGTCGGTACGCGGTGTCTTGGCGTCCCCACGCCGCAGCAAGTCGATGGCCGGCACCGAAAAACGAAATTGCTCCGCATGAAGCCATAAATCGAGCGATGTCGTGCCCCCAGGACCGAGCAAGATCATTCGCAAGGATTCGGGAGGCGATACCGCCAACGCGCCACGTGATTCGAGCGTTCGTCCGGTGATGGGTTCACGCAGCGCAAGCGAGATACGCATCGTCCGCGGTCGGTTGGCCCGCTCGGCCATTTCGCTCAGCAGTCGTTTCGCATGACGCCATGATTCGAGCGTCGGCGGAGGCGATGGGCTGGGCGTTTTGGCCGGAGCCAAGGAACACGACGCGGACAAGAGTCCCAGCACGACGCACAAACGCGTTGATTGACAAGACGAACCAAGGTTCGTCACGGCCGATCCGCACGCAAGAGCAAAACATACCCTCGTCCAGGCGCAATGCCGACGACGAGACATTCGTCCAAGGTACCTCGTGCAAGCGCAGAAACGGCCGCTGCCATGGCCATGCCTCCGGTGCCTTCGTGCGAGCCAGCTCGGGCCCCTGCGCTACGTCGCGCCACGGGGGCCCATGGCGACGACGCGGGTATTGGCAAGCAGGCGTCGACATGACCCGTGACGACTGCAGCGCGTGATGGATCGAGCGGCGCAGGAACGTCGGCGAAAGCTTGCGTTGGATCGTCACGCCACGAGGTCCAGAAAGACAAACACGCGAGAATTCGGCCACCACGCGCACGAGCATGTTCGGCAGATTCGAGGAGCAAGGCGCTTGCGCCTTCGCTGCATCTGTCAAAGTCGAGTCCAGAACATGTCGGCGACAAACAAAGCTCGACGAGGTCGCTCGATTCTTCGACACTGCCTGCGGCCAGCACCTGCCCTTCCCCGACGGCGATGAGGTCCGCTGCCGTCACGACAGCGCATTCAGCCGTTGCACCCAAGTCCGCAACGGCAAACACCGGCCCACGTAGTCCCAAATAGATCGATGCATGCCCGACAGGCGATGATGGAACGAGGTTCGGAAACTCGACTGGGCTCGCGTACCTGGCGCCTTTTTCGTAAATTCGAGCCATGTAGGACGTGGAGCCATCAACACTGCCGAATGCTCCGCCCATGACTGCGCCAAGCTCGACGGCGCACCCAGGATCCATGGGATCGATCTGCGCATCCCGCAACAAGCGCTGCACGAGGACCGTCGAGAGTCGTCCGGCTCGATCGAGGCGCCTCGCACGCGGTATGTCGAGATGTTCTGCAGGCTGAAAACGGATCCGACCAGGCGCTGGAGATGCTCCGGGCGCGAAGTATTCGTCGCTTTCATTCGAGCCGAGCACACCAAGAGGACCAATCGTTGCAGCACCAACGATTACGACTTCGTATCGTTTCGGAGGCTTTGGTTCCGGGAACGCATCCACTGCCGTGAAGATGAGCGAGGTGTCAGTTCCTCCGAATCCGAACGAATTAGACATCGCCGCGCGGAGCGGCATTTTTCGGGCGTGGATGACGTGCGCAAGGTCGCAAGCCGGATCGACTTCTTCAAGTCCACCGGTTGGCGGGACAACCCCACGTGCCACGGCGAGCGCGGTAATGGCTGCTTCGATTCCGCCTGCCGCGCCAAGCGTATGGCCGATCTGGCCTTTGACGGATGAAACCGCAACGGTTTTGGTGACGTCCCCGAAACAAGACCGAATCGCAGCGGACTCCATGGCATCGTTGAGCGGCGTCGCCGTTCCGTGCGCATTGATGTAGTCGATGTCGTTGGGGGACAAACCTGCCGAGCGTAACGCGTTGGTCATGACGCGCGCCGCTGTAATCCCTTCGCTTTCGGGATTCGTGATGTGGTGCGCTTCTGCGCCCACGGACCAACCGCGCAGTTCGGCGATGGGTTTGGCCCCGCGAGAACGTGCGGAATCTTCGGGTTCCAGTACGACAAACCCAGCCCCTTCCCCTAAATTCAAACCCGCACGACGTTTGTCGAAGGGACGACACGGTCCCGGATCGACGGCGGATAACGCTCCAAATCCGGCAAACGTGAGCCGACACAATCCATCGGCGCCACCGGCAATCACACAACGACTTACGCCCGCCCGGATCCA
The DNA here is from genome assembly GCA_031415295.1 of Polyangiaceae bacterium. Classification (GTDB taxonomy): domain Bacteria; phylum Myxococcota_A; class Polyangia; order Polyangiales; family Polyangiaceae; genus Polyangium. The sequence continues at coordinate 5,529 of JANORL010001487.1, forward strand.
CGCCGCCGCGAGGATGATGGCGTTCGCTCCACCGGAACACGCGCTACACACGCTGCGTACACGTCGAAACGGTCCAACGGCAGCCCGAACGTGATCCGCCGTCGAAGACAACGGATGCGACAACATCAGCGAATTGGGCTTGATCGCTTCGGGTTCTCGCGAAAACCAGGCAAGTAATTCTTCGGTTTCGTACATTCCAGCCGTCGTGCCACCGAGGACAAGATCGACCGGTGTTTGTCCTGGATGAACTCCAGCATGCTCGAGTGCCTCACGAACGGCGAGGATGCTGAGCGCATCTGTTCGCGACCACGAAGCTGCCAACCCTTCGGGCGCAACGTCTGCGGCAAAAATGCCGGGAACTTCCGCAGCGATGTGTGATCTGCTCCCCGTCGTATCGAAGAGCGTGACTTCACCAAACGCCCGATCGCCAGCGAGAAGCCGGTTCATCGTGACTTCGGCTCCGCGCCCCAACGGCGACACCACGCCGATCCCCGTCACCCAAATGCGCATGAAATCCTCAGCCATTCTTGGCGATGGCCACGTTGCAGATCGTCAGAGGCTGTTCATCAGGCTGCTGCGCGTAACGCTGCGTCGGTCGAACGTACTCAGCGTACGATGTACGCACCTGTCGTCCTCCCTAGCATCACAACGCTCGCAACGCCTGATGCACAGCCTCTCAGGTCGACACCTTCGCTTCGACGATATGTGCCGCGATCGCGTCGACCGAAGCAAAGATGCTCCGCGCTTCTTCGCCCTCTGGGATACGAACGCCAAACGCTTCTTCGATGGACATCGCGAGTTGCAATGCATCAAGCGAATCGAGACCAAGTCCGGCACCGAAGAGCGGCGCCGTATCGTCGATGTCCTCTGGTGACTTTCCCTCGAGGTTGAGTTCCGTCACGATAAGTTGTTTGAGTTTTTGCCGTACTTCCGCAAGATTCATGGGTATTCGACGGTCCTGGTAGCATGGAATCGGGCGCTCTGAAAACGTTCGTTCCGTCCTGCGTCGACCCGTCGAGACCCTGTCGACTTCGCGAACCGAACACCGTCGACAGCTGGCAACTTCACGGTATGCTCTGGCCCTCAACAACGCGGGGCACGACACAAATGTCCGACAAGCCGATCCAAAATTTCGAAGAATTCTGGCCATTTTACGTGCACGAACATTCGAAAAAAACCACACGCATGTTTCACTTCGTGGGCACGTCCGCGGCCGGTATCACCGCTATCGCAGCCATGGCCCTAAAAAAACCAGCTCTCATTCCGCTGGCCCTCGTAATGGGTTACGGCCCGGCGTGGTTCTCGCACTTTTTCATCGAGAACAACCGCCCCGCGAGCTTCAAGTACCCATTGTGGTCGTTCCAAGCCGACTGGGTTATGTGGTCCAAGATTCTGACAGGGACGATGGACGCCGAAGTCGAACGTGTGATGAGCGCCGAACATGCCTCGAATGGGCAAAACGGCGCGAGTGCGTACGATGCACACGTGGAAGACCATGTGGCGCAGGCCGGGACAAACGATCTGAATTGAAGGGGTTTCACCCCAAACCCCACGAGGGCTCCTCGCCCTCGACCCCGCAAGGGGCAATACCCCTTGACCCTTGCATGGTTTGTCCGCTTCGCGGTCTGCGAAACAACCTCTAGAGCACCGTTCAGATTGCAAACTGGCAAATTTCGGGGGTGGAGCATAAGCGCTAACTTAGACATCCCTCGCCCTCAAATCTCTATTCCGGCGGGGTTTGGGGCGGCAGCCCCATCGTCAACTGGATAGAGGAAAAATGCCGAAAGCGCGTAGCGCTTGTCGGCATTTTTCCTGACTAGGGTTGAGCGCGAAGCGCTCAACCGGTCGACAAAACGCGTGTCCCACACGCGCGAAGCGAGCGTTCAAATCAAGACCCGCATTCAGTATCTACAGCTTTCCACCAATCAAGATTCCGCCGCCACCAGGCAAGAACCACGGCGTTGCAGCCGCTTTTGTTTCGTCCTTCTTTTTGCCGCTCTTCAGAACAACAAGCACGACACCTGCCGCTGCCGTTGCCGTTCCGGCAAACAACAAGATGTCTCCGACAGTCGCAAACTTGTTGGATCGTTCGATCGTTTCCCGCGATGACTCGCGGCACAAGAGTTTGCCGTCGGCACTCGTTGCACACACCGCGCTCGCATCGGGCCGACTTCGGAAGGCAAGAAAATCGAGAACACCGCCGGCAATTGCCGCGCCTGCGCCCACACCGGCAATCACGATACCCGGGACAAACACCTTGCCCGAACCGTCGCGAGCAGCACGCTCCTCGGCTTCGCGTTTTGCTTGCGCATCTTTCGCAGCTTTCTCTTTCGCCTCTTTTGCTTGCTGCGCAGCCTTGGACTTCGCGATGCGTTCGTCGAGGTTTGCTAGGCGAGAATCGAGCGATGCTTTTTCGTTTTCAGGGGCCACAGCACGCCAACGTCCAAGGTAATCGCGCGCTTTTTCTACCTGACCGAGTCGCTCGTACGCGTTGGCAACACTCTCGAGGATCAGATCGGCTTCCGAAAGGTCGTAGGACAATTCCCACGATTCGATGGCTTTTTCGTAGTCACCTTTGTCGTACAGCTCTTCGCCTTTTTCAAAGAGCCGCTTGGCCTCGAGGTACTTCGGGTCTTTTTTGTTGAGCGGCTTTTTCTTGTTCGTCGCAACCGGCGAGGGTTTGGCCTTCGTCTGCGCAAACGAAGGTACGGTCGTCGTGAGGAGCGACAAACCGACGAGCGACGCTACCAGCGACGCTGTACGACGAGGCATTAGAACGGGCTCCGGATCTCCGGCCTACGGCTCGGCTTGGTCGTGGACGTCGACGTCACTGTGGGACGTGACGTGGGTCCTGCAGGTCGAACGGCGGGTGCCGTTGCAGAGCCTGCTGAAGCGGAAGCGGACGGTTCGTTTGTCGGCACCATGGCCGAAGGAGTGGGCGGAGGTGCCGCGGCTTGCACGGGGTTCGTCGCGACCGACCCAGCCGTGTCGTCTTGTTTCGCCACTGCACCGGAGCGCATTCCGAATGCCGCAAAAGCTCCGACGCCCCCAACAACCAGCGCGACCGCGACAAACGCAACGAGAGCCATCGGTGAAGACTTGGGCTTCGCGATCTGAGGGCTCATGCCCGTGCTCGACGTGACGAGCGCTCGATGCGCCGCGCTTTCTTGCATCATCGGCGTCGCGGCAAGGGCAAGCGATGCACCCGTCGACGCGCCTGGACTCACCGGATACGAAAGCGCTGCAACGACAGGATTGCTTCCAGTCGCATAAGGCGCAGAGCCAGCGTGGGGAATCGGGAAGCCACCCGTCATCTTCATGAGCAGCAATCGCAACTCTTGCGACACTTCCGCCATGCGTTGCGGCCGTTCGTCCGGACGCTTGGCCATGCAGCGCAACATCAACGACTCGAGCGTCTTGTCGATCGCCATGAAGCTACTTGGAGGCTCGGGAGCATCCATCGCGTGACGCGTCATCACGCCAATGGCCGAGTCGGCAACGAATGGAAGTCGACCCGTAAACGCGCGGTACATCATGATTCCGAAAGCATAGATGTCGGCACGGCTGTCGATGGTGTCGCTCCGAGCTTGCTCGGGCGCCATGTAGTGCGGAGTTCCAAGCACCATGCCTTCTTCGGTCAGGTGGGACGAACCCGAATTAAGCACTTTGGCGATGCCGAAATCGAGGAGTTTGACGAAGAGTGGATCGTTGTTTTCGGTGACGAGAAAAACGTTGTCCGGCTTGAGATCGCGATGAACGATGCCGTTCGCGTGGACTATTTCGAGCGTGTCGGCGATTTGGACAAACACGTGCAAGAACTGAGCGGCATTGAGGCGGTTGTTCCGCATCGCATGCTGCAAGTCGAAACCTTCGAGCAGTTCCATGACGACGAAAAACGGACCGTCGGGTAGTTGTCCGAAGTCCGTCGTTTCGATGATGTGACGGCTCTTGAGCGCGTTTGCGGTTTGCGCTTCACGAATGAAGCGCTGCAAAATGCCTTCGTTGTGACCACTGCGCGGAGGTCGAAGGACTTTCATCGCCAGCGCTTTGCCGACGACCGCATGACGACAGGCGTAAACAGTGCCCATGCCCCCATGACCAAGCACGCGCTCGACGCGATAACGCCCTTCGACGAGTTGTCCGACGAGTTGCTCCGCACGCAACGCCGCGGTTTTGTCCAGAGAAACGAGTTTGATCCCGTCCTCTTGACAATGCGCCCGTTCGTCCGGGTACTCACGCGAGCACGCGGGGCAAATTCTCACGTTTTCATAATGCCACTGGATCGACCGCGAACGAAAGAGAGAAAACGGCCTCCATAAGGATTCCGTAAAGGAGCACGATTCGTGCGCCAAGAGTCACACTCTCCCAGGCGTACGTCTAACCTGATACGGTGTTTCACACATGCTAAGCGGAGCTCTCCTCGCGGCCACGGTCGCCACGACCACCCCGCAGATGACTGCCGTTCGCGTCGACAGTCGTCCGACACTCGACGGCAAACTGGACGAAGCAATCTGGCAACGCGCCAAACCGGCCGACACGTTTACGCAAAAAGTTCCCAATACCGGTAAGTCTCCGTCGCATTCGACGCGTGTCCGTATTCTGTACGACAACGAAGCCATCTATGTTGGTATCGAATGCGAGCAAAAAGGCACGCCGGTGGTGGCTCGTTTGACGCGTCGTGATCGTTGGATCGAAGCCGACGCAGCATCGATCGCTTTCGACACGCGCGACGATGGTAAAAGTGCCCTCGAATTTGGTGTCAATGCGGCTGGCGTTTTGTATGACACATTGCGTTTCAACGATACCGATAACTCCTCGGATTGGGACGAAGTGTGGGACGCGCGGACATCGATCCATGAGAACGGCTGGTCTGCCGAATTTCGGATTCCGTTACGTATTTTGCGTTTTCGTGAAGCAGCGAAACAACGATTCGGGCTTCAAATTCGCCGTCGAGTATCGATGCACCAAGAAGTCGATGAATGGGCATTCATTCCTCGCGACGCAGGTGGCGAAGTGTCGCTCTATGGCAAACTCGAAGGTCTCGAAGGATTAAAAGCAGGCTCGTCCATTGAATTTCGACCGTTTCTCGTCGGATCCGTGAATTACAGCGAATCCGAAAGAGTCGCTACGGGCTCGGGGTTCTTTCCGCTCGGCTCGGCAGGACTTGACATCAAATGGCATCCGAACCAGAGCTTGACGCTCGATGCGACCATTTTCCCGGATTTCGGTCAAGTCGAAGCGGATCAAGTCATTCTCAACTTGTCGAATTTCGAGCAGTTTCTCCCGGAACGTCGTCCATTTTTCTTGGAAGGTGTCGACATTCTATCGACTCCATTTCAGCTTCTTTATACGCGACGCTTGGGCCGCGCGCCTTATGCTCCAGCATTACCTGGCAATGAAACACGAATCGGACGATCGAAACGCGCTACGATTTACGGCGCGGCGAAACTAACCGGCGAAATCAATTCCAAAACCTCTGTCGGCGGTGTCCTCGCCATGACCGCTCCTGTCGAAATGGACGTCCGTGACGTGCAAGGACGCACCATTCAACGCGTCGCTGAACCTGCTGCCGCATTCAAAATTTTACGATTGCGTCGTGATATCAATTCACGCACGTTCGTCGGCATTACGGCAACCGCCAAGAGTCATTTGGATACGCCGACGAAATACCCGCGCATTGGTGCGGATCGGATCTTGTGCCCGGACGGTTCCGAGGTTCGTCTGGGACAACGTTGTTTTCATGATGCGTATGTCGTCGGAGTCGATGGGCGTTGGCGTTCCCCGGGTGGCGATTACGTGCTGACGGGTCAAGCAATTGGATCGCTGATGCATCACGGTCCTCCACGCACGATGGCCGACGGGACGGTGATTTCCAGCGGCGAAGTGAGTCCCGCGGCACAAGTGCAGTTTGCCAAAGAAGGCGGAAAGCATTGGGCATTTCAAGTCGATTACTCCGGTATCGGGCGCAAAGTAGATTACAACGACGTGGGCTACATGCAGCGGCAAAACCTGCATTCAGGTCACATCGGCCTGCAATGGCGCAATTTGGAACCTTGGCGAAAAACTCTGGAAATGCGCGTATTTTTGGACATCAACGAATCCGATACGCTGGATGGAATCACTCAACAACGCGCCGCGTACCTGGGTCAATTTACACGATTCACCAATTTTTGGAACTTGTTTGTCGGTGTCAACGTGCAAGCCACTCGTTATGACGACCGCGAAGTCGGCGATGGCACCGCGCTCGAACGTGGTGGACGATTTGGTGGGGGAATTTGGTTCGAAACGGACCGACGGAAAAATCTGAGTGCCAGCGTCGGCGCGGATGTGGAGTTTCTGCGAGGCGCGATGAATATCAATGGAGAAGCGCGACTGCTCTTGCGACCTTTGCCACAATTCGAAATCGAGCTGATTCCGACGTTTCTGTATACGCAAGGTGAACCGCGTTATGCCGGATCGCTCGATGAAGGGCATGTATTCGGACGACTCCGTGCACAAAGTCTGGGGCTCACGCTGCGCAGCACGTACATGTTTACGCCCCGTTTGTCTCTACAAGCCTACGGTCAAGCGTTTCTATCGGCATCCGATTACAGCGACTACAAGGTGTCACCAGCGCGTGGACGGGCACAAATAGCGCGACTCGACGAAATGAAGCCGCTCATCGCGCAGCTGCCGTTCGATTCGGATTACGAGGATGGAACGCTGAACGCGAATGTGGTGTTGCGCTGGGAGTATCGATTGGGATCGACGTTTTTTCTGGTCTACACGCACGCGCAAAGCGACGGAGGACTATTGGGAACGCCGAAGTTTTCCGGGCAATGGATTACGCCGCGTCCATCGGAAGAAACGCTGCTGGCAAAATTGCTTTATTGGTGGGGATGAGAAACGGCGTTCAGCGCTGAATCAACGCTTGCTTGATCAACGCTTGATGGCGTTCCAGGACTTGACGCTCTCGTGTTCGCCCACGGCGTTGAACACGCGCATGAGCTTCGGGTAGCCGGCGAAAATCGTCGTCGGAATATGGTCCAGCGAGCCGCCAATGAACCAGCGCAACGTAACGAAAATCTTGATGTCGACGACATTCAGACTGGCCCCGCCAAAAAACGGACCGGTATCGCCAATGCGTTTTTCTGCATTTGCGGCCCACGCTGGAATGAACGTTTCCGCCAAACCTTCGCGCACCTTCTTCTTTTCGTCAGCATCGGCAATACGCATCGTGTTTCCCACGACCGTCCGCAAGTCCTCGATGTAGGCCATCATCGCTTCGTGATCGGCAGCCTCGAAGTCGTCTTTCGGATGCAAACCATGCTGACGTCCAATGAGCACGAGAATCGCGTTCGTTTGAGCAAGCGGCGCATGCCCTTCGACCTCGAACAAAGGAAGGCTACCAAAAGGCGTCGTGGGCTTGAGTGCCGTCCACGCGTCAAACTTGATACGGTTGTCTTCAAAGTCGACACCGCCCGCGTGAAGGGCCAAACGGCATTCTTCGCCGCGGCTGGCAGGAATATCGAAATAGGTGAGTTTGGGTTTGCTCATGGCGCGGGACCATAGGTCCGAAAACGCGCCTTGTAAAGGGGAAAATCTTACGTCCTACGATTTTACGTTCCGCAGAACGTCCGATAACTCCACTGTTCATCACCGGGCGGCAACGTGAGTTCGAACGCGTCGGGTTGGTCGTCATAAGGACGCGCAAAGACCCGACAGAGACGCTCGAACGGCTGCATATCGCCTTTCGTGGCGGCCGCAATCATTTCTTCAATGCGGTGATTACGTGGAATAAACGCCGGATTCGATTGACATAAAAGCGCCAATCGTTCGTCGTGGGAAACAGATTCCTGGTCAAACCGAGCGCGCCAGGCCTTGATCCATTCGAGAATTGGTTCCGGCTCAGAGAACACCTCGGCAAGGCGCCCTTCGTCGGCGCCCGCGGCTACATCCACGAGCCGTCGAAAACAATTCGTGTAATCAACCTTGGACGGCGCCATACGCTCGAGTAACCCTTGCGCCAATTCCAAGTCGCCTTCGATTTCGCTACGTAGCCCAAGCTTGGACCGCATTCGTTTGCCATACGCCGTTTCGAATTTGTCGGGAAAGGTCTCGAGCCGTTCCGTCAAGATAGCCGTGGCCTTGTCAACATCGTCGTTGACGAGCGGCAGCAGCGTTTCGGCAAGCCGCGATAGGTTCCACAAAGCGATACGCGGTTGGTTTGCAAATGCATAACGACCACCACGATCGATCGAGCTAAACGTGCGTCCAGGATGATAACTGTCGAGAAACGCGCACGGGCCATAATCAAGGGTTTCACCAGAAATGGACGTGTTGTCCGTATTCATGACGCCATGAACAAAACCAACCGACAACCACGCGGCTACGAGATTGATTTGCGCCGTCATGACCGCATCGAGAAGCGCGACTGCGGGGCCGTCGGGCGTCGGTGCGTCCGGGTAATGCCGTTGAAGAGCATATTCCGTGAGTTTGGCCAAGGCTTCGTTGTCTTTACGCGCCGAAAAATACTGAAATGTGCCAATACGGAGGTGACTCGCGGCAATACGCGTAAGAATCGCACCTGGAAGGAGTTTTTCTCGCGCCACCACTTCGCCCGTGGCTACCGCCGCAAGCGCACGCGTGGTCGGTACTCCAAGCGCAGCCATCGCTTCACTCACAACATATTCACGAAGCACAGGACCAAGCGCAGCCCGACCATCTCCACCACGAGAAAATGGCGTACGACCCGACCCCTTGAGTTGCACATCATAACGTTTACCGTCGGTGCCGACGATTTCACCTAGCAAAATAGCTCGACCGTCTCCCAGCTGCGGAACGAATCCACCAAATTGATGCCCCGCATAAGCCAAAGCAATCGGTTCGGAATGTTCGGCAATTCGATTGCCCGCAAGCATTTCGATACCCGCAGGCGAAGTCAACTCATCCGGAACAATCCCGAGGCGAGCGGCCAATGTCGTGTTGACGGCCAGAAGAACGGGACTTTTTACCGAAGTGGGGCGGACACGCGAAAAAAACCGATCCGGAAGTTTTGCATACGTGTTGTCAAAAGCGATGGTCATGGGGGATTCATCGGGTGAGCAGTGACGTTCAACGACGGTTGCCGTCGGAATGAAGCAGATTCGCAGGCAATCGCAAGGTGCAAAACACGAAAAGTCACGTAGGGTCATCGACGAGTCGTCAAGGGGTTTGACAACCTCGACACAATTCGATAAACGCTCGGAACCAACTCATGTCGGATCTTGAACGAGCCCCGCAAAAGAAATACTTGCATTCACGTTGGGAAGGAGGAAATTAGCATCATGTCTACGAGCGTAAAGCGCCAAATTTTGGAGTCACTCGACGAACTGCCCGACCAGAGCGTGGCCGCAGTCGCTGAGTTTGTGGAATTTCTTCGTGCGAAAACCCTTGGGGGACCGATCACTCGACTTGCTGCATCCAGCACCGAACCGCGACCTTATGGTTTGGCGGAGGGCGAGTTCGTTACCCCGGCCAACTTTAACGATCCGCTCCCACCTGAAATTCTTGATGCATTCGAGGGCCGATGAAAATTCTCGTGGATACACATGTTTTCTTATGGTTCATAAGTGCAGATCGTCGCCTCGATCCCGCGATGCGCGATGGTTTGCGGAATTCCTCAAATTCAATATTTCTCAGTGTCGTCTCACTTTGGGAAATTATCGTCAAGTATCAGCTCGGAAAACTGCCACTGCCTACCCACCCCGACACATACGTCACGGGACAGCGCAAACAACATAAAATCGACAGTTTGGCGCTCGATGAGGCCAGCGTGGAACGACTACCTCAGCTACCAAGCATTCATCGGGATCCATTCGACAGAATGCTCCTTTGTCAAGCCATTCAGCACGACATGCTCTTGGCGACCGAAGATCAGAGCCTTCAAAGCTATACGAAACTCGTTGAAAACACTCCGTGGCGAAAGCCGTGATCCATTGCGCATAAGCTGAAGGCACAACGGAAACCTGTCCTCAATCAATCACCTCCACGGCCAACATGGCCCATTTCCCGACGCCGAAATCCCCGAATCGATGCGTGGAGTACGCCTCGGGAATCGGATCGTCTGCGGCTGAACGCGCCTCGGCATACGCTTCGTACGCGTCCTTGATCGCGACCACTTCCGCGTCTCGATTCTTCGCAGCCGCCCTTAATCGTTGACCCATTTTTTAAAAAATGGCTTCGATTTCCCGTTCGGGGCATTGATGCATCCACGGCACGCCATTTACACTTCTCGTCAAGTGCGTGATTTGACCACGGCCACGGGAGCTCGGAATTTGTAGAGAACATGCGAGCCGGCACAATAGTCGTGAAATGCTCGATGGCGGCGATTAAATGCCGCGAGGAGAATGCCGCCGGCATAAAGGAGCGAGTGCAAAACGTAGGTGGCGACAATGGGTCCCAGGAGCGATCTGGCGTCATCGATTTCGGCAAGTTTACCGATGGAGCTGGTCAATGCGACGATACCTTGGGTGGAAAGAATGAGAATGGCGAGAAATATCGGACCCCACAAGGACGCAGCGGTACGAATCAAGCTGCGTAGAAATCCCAAACGTCGACCATCGAGACGCCGCACTTCAATGCGTAGTGCCCACTTGCCGGTGGTTTGACCGAAATAGGCGTGGGCCAATACCGCGTAGGTCAGATACACGATAATACCAGGCCAATGCAACACTGCCACGAAGGCACTAGCGACCGCGGAATCCATAACCACCGCCGCGCCGCGCGTCCAGAATCCCGCATATTCAATGGCTTCCGGAGCCGCTGCTTCGAGCGCCGTGATGAGTTCCTCATGCGTTGCAAAACGTTCGTCGGGCGTCTTGGCCAATAACCGATCGATAATGATGGCCAAACGCGGCGAAATGCCAGGGCACAATGGAAGGATCGAAGGAGCCGTATCACGCAAATGTTTGGCGATAACATCGAATGGATGTTCGCCCTCGAACGGAGGTTTTCCCGTCATGAGGTGAAAAAACGCGCAGCCGAGCGAATACATGTCCGCTCGGTGATCGAGCGACTTGTTGTTGACCTGTTCCGGCGAAATGTACAGCGGAGTTCCAACAATGGTGCCAGCCATCGTCGAACTGGGCCTGCCGTCCGTTGGTTTCGCCAAACCAAAATCGGCAATCTTGATGTGGCCGTGTTGATCGACAAGCATATTGCCTGGCTTGATGTCCCGGTGCACGAGTCCCGCTGCGTACGCTGCGCGAAGGCCCAAGACTGCCTGCATCATCCAAACGCGTGCTTTTTCCGGATCGAGACGCTCGCCTCGTTCGAGAATGGCTTCGAGTGAACCTCCGTCGACGTACTCCATGGCAAAATACAGTGATTTACGACCACTGCCATCGACCTGCGGAACGCGTCCAATGTAATAAATGCGAACGATATGCGGCGATACGAGCCGCGCCTGTGCGCGTGCTTCATGAATGAATCGTTCCTGCGCCTCGGGATTGACCGCGTATTCATCGGGAAGGACTTTGATAGCAACGGGTCGGTCGAGCGACATATCGTGCGCCAAATACACCGCCCCCATACCGCCAATGCCAATACGCCGCTCGACATGGAAGTGGTCAATTTCCATCCCCACGATACGATCGCCTTCGGTGGAAAAAACAATCGGACGATCGGGAGGGACGGATGGAATCGTCGCACCGAATTCACTGACCGCAACACCGGCACTTGCTGGCGTGACGCTCGCGAGACGCACAGCGGCTCGTTCCGCTTCGGATTTGGTCAAGTTCGACATCGGCAACGCCGCGCCGAGTCTACCAAGGAATGGTGGCCCAGGGGAAGAGGGATTTTCGCAAATGAGCGGCTATCGCAAAATCTCGTTCGAACAATCAACGCCGCGTGGCGCTAAGATAAGATAAGATAAGATAAGATAAGCGCAAGTCGGTAGCCTTCCGCGCCTCACCCCCTAACCCCTCTCCAACTCCGCATCACTCCGTGATGCTACGTGGAGAGGGGGAAAAGAGCCTCGTTTTTCCGGCTCCCCCTGTTATGAAAGCCGGGCACGTTCTCGCTTA